>CAJTRM010000018.1 GCA_910578865.1 uncultured Dorea sp. | reverse complement strand
ATGTCAAGAAATGTTTCTGTTAAATTATCTTTTTAAATGACCTTTCTGCCTTTCCTCAGCCTCTTTCCCGACAAACACCTTATCATACATGATAAGGTTCACTTCTCCGCCCAGCAGGATACTGTACATGCAGAAATACATCCACAGCATAATGAGGACAATTGTCGTAAGGCTTCCGTACATACTGGTAAATCCCTGGAAAATGTCCACATACACTGAAAATATCCACGATACCACCATCCAGCCGATGGCCGCAAACACCGCCCCGGGAAGCTGCTTGATCAGCCGGTCTCTCCGGTTGGGGAGAAACTTATAGATCAGCAGACAGAAAATCATCAGAACAGCCGGCGTGATGACTGTTCTGGCTCTGATCAGCCAGTCGGCAAGATTTTTTATAATAGGCACATATTCTGCCACAAAAAGATTCAGGCTATTTCCGAATACTGACAATACCAGCAGGAAAATAATAACGATAATAAACATTACTGTGTAGAGCGTTGCCCTGATCCGCAGCAGCACGTAATTCCGTGTCTCCGGACATTTGTAAATGCAGTTAAGCCCGCTGGTCATGGCAAGCACACCTTTCCCGGCCGACCACAGCGCCACTACAACAGTAACAGGGATGATCCCCATGGACTGGTTATACACCTGATTAACGATAGAGGTAATCATAGAGTCCACAGATGTGGGAAACACACGGATTACAGCAGTCATCACATCCGCCTTCGTCACCGGTGTATAGCGTACCAGCGTCAGCAGAAGCAAGATAATCGGAATAAAACACAGCATAAAGAAATATGCCGTCTGTGCAGCATAGGCGCCCACATGATCCTCTGAGATGTCCGTGGTGATCTGTATAAATTTTGCATAGACATTTTTTAACCGTTTCATTGTGCTCTCCCGATTTTCTCTATATTGTACCCGATTTTCCCTGATTTGTCTATTCGATTGTGACTCCCTGGTAGAACAGCTTCAGGATTTCCTGATAATCTTTTCCCTGTTTTGCCATCTGGTTCGCACCACTCTGGCTCATTCCGATGCCGTGGCCAAAACCGCCTCCGTTTATAATAAAAGTATTCCCTGATTTTTCAATTGTAATAAATGCACTTGGCAAAAGTCTGGAACATTTTGACTTACTTCCGTCCTGACGCTCAATCTCATAATCTCCGGCCAGTGCCGTACGTATCTTATTTTCCGTTTCTACCGTTACACTTCCCTTATCTCCTGCAGCGGTAATCTGCACTGCGACATCTCCGGGACCGCGCGCCGTAACTTCAACAGTATGTAAATTGCCGATATCTTTCTCCGTGTAGCGGCCGATGGATTCTGCCAGGATCTGAACCGGCACTTCGGCTTTCCACCTATACCAGGGAAGTTCCTTTTCGTAGTCTCCGTCTTTCCCCGCCACCTCTACCGATTTCAGATAAGCATTGCTGTCTGTCGGCTGCGTTCCCCATGCCTCCACACTGGTCGTATTACCGCAGGAGGTGGAATAATAATAAGTCGACACAATGTTCCCGTTATACCGGACAGTCTGCCCGCCTGTCTCCGACACAGCTCTCGTAGAAGATTCCTGAGGCTTTGAATTCCCATACACCTGATAAGCGGTGCTGTCGTTGACATGAGCCTCATACTCAGGATAACTATAGCTTTCCATCTGGCGGAAGGCAAAGCTCCTTGCACACACTGCCTGCGCCTTTAAAGCTTCCAGTTCATAACCTGCCGGCATTTCACTCGGAACCACCCTGCACAGATAACTCTCCACCGGCAGCTCATTGATGATCACAATCCCTTCCGCGGTCGTGCGAAGCTCTATCGTACCGTCATACTCCGGTGTCCCGCATCCTCTGTTCAGACTTTCCAGAGTTATGCTTCCTTCCTTTGCCTGAATCTGTATATTCCCCTGCCCGAACCTGACATCATCCGGCCGGATCGTAACGGCTTCGTCCCCGTACTCTTCCGTTTCATTCCCATAGGTAAGTGTAAATCCGTTTTTTGCAGACACACTTACTTCCGAATGCACAATATCCCGGTATCCGTCCGTCATCAGCAATACACGGATATCAGGATTGTCTCTGATATCCGGCTTCACTTCTTCCTGCGTCTTTTCGTCCGGTTCCTTGTCTGAATGTTCCTTTTCCATTCCGAGCCGGATCTTTAATTCTCTTGCCTGATCCGGAAGCCAATGCACCGCCGTCACCACCAGAAAGGCGCTGCACAGGATGCAGGCACACAAATATATACTTTTACGGTGGCTGTTCTGCCTTCTTCTAATTCCCATGAATCCTTGTCCGTTTCTGCTCCTCTGAAATTCCAACCCTCAGGGACATATATTCCGTAAAGCCCGGAGGATATCGTTTATAATCTGTTACACTAGATATATTAGGGTCTTCTGCAAAAAAGAACCCTATTTCGTGTCAGAATATCTTATATCAAAAAATACGGCACAAAAAAGAGGTGCCGCAATAATTATTTCTAATTATACTGCGGCACCTGCCTTATCTTTTGTATCTCCCAAAATGCCGGTTTCTGTATTTTGACTCCTAGCCGCAGCCAGGTGGGTGTCCGCATCCGCTTTTTTGTCTTCCCCTGCATCAATCGGAGGCTTGACATATTACGGAGATATAAGAGTCCCGTTTAAAGTTTTGTAGGTTCAAAATTACAGAAGTTGTCGAACATTTCAGGTTTACTGGAACTATTATAACCCATTCGTGTGGATTTTACAACTATTTTAACATTTATTGTTCTTAATTGTTTTTATCGTTCCTTCCGGCATCCGTTCACCTGTAAACTATGCCGGGTCATATCTATACAGAAGGTCCTGCTGAAACAAGCGCCTTTCCGGCTTCATTTCCTTCATATTTCGCAAAGTTTTTAACAAATCTCTGTGCAAGGTCTTTTGCTTTCGCCTCCCACTCAGATGCGTCACCGTAAGTATCACGCGGATCAAGAATGTTGGAATCCACGCCCGGAAGCTCTGTCGGAACTTCAAAGTTAAAGTAAGGGATCTTCTTTGTAGGTGCATTTAAAATATCCCCGTTTAAGATGGCATCGATAATACCACGGGTATCTTTAATGGAAATACGTTTCCCTGTTCCGTTCCATCCGGTATTTACCAGATATGCCTTGGCTCCGCTCATCTCCATCCTCTTCACAAGCTCCTGTGCATATTTGGTCGGATGAAGCTCTAAGAATGCCTGGCCGAAGCATGCTGAGAAGGTAGGAGTCGGCTCTGTGATCCCGCGCTCTGTACCTGCAAGCTTTGCCGTGAACCCTGACAGGAAATAATACTGTGTCTGTTCCGGAGTCAGGATTGATACCGGAGGAAGTACCCCAAAAGCATCCGCTGACAGGAAAATAACTTCTTTCGCTGCCGGAGCTGCAGAAACCGGACGAACAATCTTCTCAATATGGTCAATCGGATAAGATACACGAGTATTCTCTGTTACACTCTTATCTGTAAAGTCAATCTTGCCCTCTGCGTCTAATGTTACGTTCTCAAGAAGTGCATTACGTTTGATCGCATTGTAAATATCCGGCTCAGACTCTTTATCAAGATCAATCACCTTTGCATAGCAGCCGCCTTCAAAGTTGAATACACCGTTGTCGTCCCATCCGTGCTCATCATCACCGATCAGGAGACGCTTAGGATCTGTTGACAGCGTTGTCTTGCCTGTACCTGACAGACCGAAGAAAATTGCCGTATTCTCACCATTCATGTCTGTATTTGCAGAACAGTGCATAGAAGCAATCCCCTTAAGAGGCAGATAGTAGTTCATCATAGAGAACATACCCTTCTTCATCTCTCCGCCGTACCATGTATTTACGATAACCTGCTCGCGGCTTGAAATATTGAACATTGCCGCCGTCTCAGAATTCAGACCCAGCTCTTTGTAATTCTCAACCTTTGCCTTAGAAGCATTATATACAACAAAATCAGGCTCAAAGGTTTCAAGCTCTGCATCTGTAGGAACAATGAACATGTTCTTGACAAAATGAGCCTGCCATGCAACTTCCATAATAAAGCGGATTGCCATACGTGTATCCGCATTCGTGCCGCAGAATGCGTCTACTACGAAAAGCCTCTTGCCGGAAAGCTCTTTTAATGCGATGTCTTTTACGGTATCCCATGCCTCCTGTGAAGCCGGATGGTTGTCATTTTTATATTCATCTGTCGTCCACCATACAGTATCTTTTGAATTTTCATCCATAACGATAAACTTATCTTTTGGTGAACGGCCTGTATAGATACCAGTCATAACGTTAACTGCGCCAAGTTCACTTACCTGGCCTTTTTCAAAACCTTCAAGTTCCGGTCTGGTCTCTTCCTCGAACAACAATTCGTAAGAAGGGTTGTACACAACTTCTGTAGTTCCGGTAATACCATACTTGCTTAAATCGATTTTTGCCATCTCACATTAACCTCTTTTCTTTCAATTTTTCAACTTTGACGCTGCCGTTTATAGTTCCAAACAGCACTACTTTGTTTACAGCGACATTTGTGCTATTATCTCATTATTCCGCGAAAAAGTCAAGAGTTTAACAATCGTAATTGCTGTTTGAATTTATTAAAAAATGCAGGATTTCATTTCAAATCCTGCATTTTACTTATTTTCCGAAATATTTTTCATTGATCTTCCGTATCATTACCGCATATATGATCAATGCCGGAATGAGCACGATCAGCATAATGACAAATAATTTGTCGGCTCCTCCTACATAGGTATTATAGATGTCTGTCCCCCCATAGATCGTTGTCACAATTCCAAGCAGCAGCAGAGGAAACTGAGCTTCCCTGCAGTATCCCTTCAGATCCTTACATTTCCTGATGTTTACATCCTTGGGAAGAAGAACCGTCCGGTTAATCTCATTTCTAAACCGGAGCATGTACACCCCATACAGGCAGTACAGCCCGCATCCCAACGCAAACAGCCCCAGGATTCCGTCCAGTGTCATATTCATATCCTTTACACCTCTTTCAATTCTATCGTACCTTTTCTGCTATATACTATACATGCAAGATTTCCCGTACCGTCTGTTCCATACATTCCGGATCGCATTCCGCGCTGTGCCGCACATCCGCTTCCATGATCTCCCGTACTGCCTTCGGCATTTCCACCCCTGACACCTCCTGAAGCTTCCCGAGAAGGTCAAACTCGTCTGCGTCGGCATAGCTGTCATTCATCGCTCCCATTACACTTTTGACGAACTTATACGGGCTTGCCGTAGAGGCAATCAGATATTTCGGTCCGTCGCCGCCGGCTTCCCGGTATTCGCTGCATACATGGGAAGCAACCGCCGTATGTGTATCCATAACATAACCTGTTTTTTCGTATACCTCTTTAATCCTTCGGGCAGTATCCTCTTCCGAAGCATAACCTCCTGCAAAATCAACAAGTCTTTCCTTCATCTCATCTGTGATGGTATACCGGCCGGCTGATCTTAGTTCATCCATCAGTTTCTTCGTCTGCCGGGAATCCTCTCCGGCGATCAGGTAGATCAGCCTCTCAAGATTACTGGATATCAGAATATCCATAGAGGGTGACGTCGTCAGCAAAAATTCCCGGTTCCGGTCATAGGTTCCGGTCTCAAAGAAGTCATACAGCACCTTGTTTTCATTGGAGGCACAGATCAGCTTTCCTACCGGAAGCCCCATCTGTTTTGCATAATATGCCGCCAGTATATTCCCAAAGTTCCCTGTCGGCACGACTACATTGATACTCTCCCCCTCGGTGATCTCTCCATGTTCAAGGAGCTTTGCATAAGCAAATACGTAATACACCACCTGCGGGACAAGACGGCCGATATTAATGGAATTGGCAGAAGAAAACTGATATCCTTTTTCTGCCAGTTCCCTGCCCAGCTCTTTATTCTCAAACATGGCTTTTACACCGCTCTGCGCATCATCAAAATTACCGTGGATGGCAACGACATCTACATTACCGCCTTTTTGCGTCACCATCTGAAGCTCCTGCACTCTGCTTACGCCGTTCTTGGGATAAAACACGATAATCTGTGTACCTTCAACATCTGCGAAGCCTGCCAGCGCTGCCTTTCCCGTATCCCCGGAAGTAGCTGTCAGAATGACAATCCTTCTGTCCACCTGATTTTTCTTTGCGGAAACAGTCAGAAGATGCGGCAGTACAGACAGCGCCATATCTTTAAATGCTATCGTCGCACCGTGAAAAAGCTCCAGATAATAGATATCCCCTGCTTTCACAAGGGGCGCAATCTCCTCTGTGTCGAATTTGCCGTCATAGGCCTTCTGAATACATTCCTTCAGTTCTTCCTCTGTGAAATCGGTCAAAAACTGCTTCATAACTGCATAGGCAATCTCCTGATAGGACATCCCCTTTAATTCTTTCAGCGGAACATCCAGTGCGGGAATCCTTTCCGGGACAAACAGTCCGCCGTCCGGGGCAAGCCCGGTCAGGATTGCCTCTGACGCCGATACCCTTATCTCGGAATTTCTGGTACTTTTGTAATATAGACTCATAACTTTGCCTTCCTTTTTATTTAGCTTTCCTAAAAATAATAAACAGAACTGCACTGACTGCCATCAAAATCGGATAGAACAGATACGGCATGATCTGAAACGGCGTAAGCCCGGTAAGGCTGGCCGCAGACAAAAGCTGGGCACCGTAAGGGATCAGCCCCTGCCCTACAGAAGTAAAGATATCAAGGAGTGACGCAGAACGTCTCGGAGATATCTTGAATTCGTCACTGATCTCTTTGGCAATCGGGCCTGCCATTACAATGGCGACCGTATTATTCGCCGTGCACATGTCCACCAGGAGAGAAAGCCCGGCAATGCCGATCTCTCCGCCCTTCTGTCCTTTGATACTCCTTTTGATCAGGCTCAGGATAAACTGAATTCCTCCATGCTCTTTTACCAGAGACACAATACATGCTACCACGATGGAAATCACCGTAATATCATACATTCCCGTTACACCGGAGCCTACCGCCGTAAACATCTCCCCCGCCGCAAGACTTCCGGTAGCAACGCCTACGGCCAGTGATACCACGGTTCCGCTGATCAGCACGATAAATACATTAATACCCGCCAATGCACCTACCAGCACAAGGATATACGGAATCACCCTCAGGACATTATATTGCAGTTCCTCTGCCAGTTTAAAATTTCCGTTTCTTGTGATCACAAGGAAAAGAATAATCGTAATAATTGCAGCCGGAAGCACGATCAGAAAGTTCTCCTTAAACTTATCCTTCATTTCACATCCCTGAGTTTTTACTGCCGCGATGGTCGTATCCGAGATCATGGACAGATTATCTCCGAACATGGCGCCGCAAACTACAGCTCCGATGCAGACAGGAAGCGCAAATCCTGTCTTTTCGCTGATACCTACCGCAATCGGGGCCAGAGCCGCAATAGTTCCCATAGATGTTCCCATGGAGACAGAAATAAAGCATCCGATCACAAAGAGCCCCATAACCGCAACCTTTGCCGGAAGTATAGATAAGCCCAGATTAACTGTACTCTCCACGCCGCCCGCTGCGGTAACGGCACCCGAAAATGCCCCTGCGGACAAGAAGATCAGGCTCATTGTTATGATGTTCTCGTCACCTACACCTTTAGAGATGATTCCGATCTTGTCCTGAAATTTTAATTCTCTGTTCTGAAAAAACGCTACCAGCAACGCAATTAAAAATGCCACGATGGCCGGCATCGCATAAAAGTCTCCTGTAATAATCCCTGATCCCAGGAAAATTACGAGAAACACCCCGATGGGCAGCAGTGCTGCCGCATTACCTCTTTCATTTCCCATACCTTTATCTCCATTATCCTTTACTGTTTGTGTATTTTACAAGTCCGCCCGCCGCGATCAGCTTCTGCATAAATTCCGGGAACGGCTGCCCCTTAAACTCCGTGCCTTTTGTCCTGTTATAGATCATTCCGCTGTCAAAATCCACTTCCACCTCATCCCCGGCCTCAATACCTTTTGCAGCCTCCGGGCACTCAATGATCGGAAGGCCGATATTGATGGCGTTCCTGTAGAAAATCCTTGCAAAGGTCTCAGCGATCACACAGCTTACGCCCGCCGTCTTCAGACACAGAGGCGCATGCTCCCTGGAAGACCCGCATCCGAAATTCTTATTTGCCACGATCATATCCCCCGGCTTTACTTTATTTACGAATTCCGGATCAATATCCGCCATTGCATGGCTTGCCAGTTCCTGAGCATCAAAAGAATTGAGATACCTTGCCGGGATGATCACATCTGTGTCTACATTATCCCCGTATTTAAAAACATGTCCTGAAGCTTTCATTATTTGTCACCTACTTTCTCCGGATTTGCAATACATCCTGCAATCGCACTTGCCGCTGCCACCTCTGGGGATGCCAGATAGATCAGGGAATCCACATGTCCCATCCTGCCTACAAAGTTACGGTTGGTAGTGGATACGCATCGTTCTCCTGCTGCCATAACCCCCATATGTCCTCCCATACAGGGCCCGCAGCTCGGCGTATTAACCGCACAGCCTGCATCTACAAAAATGTCCAGAAGGCCTTCCTTCATACACTGTTTATAAATGTTCTGTGTGGCAGGAATGACCATGACGCGCACATCCTCATGGACGGTATGGCCTTTCAGGATGGCCGCCGCCTTTCTCATGTCCTCCATGCGCCCGTTGGTACAGGATCCTATCACAACCTGATGGATCCGGACAGGCTCCATGGCCTCAATCTCATCAATGGTCTTGGCATTGCCCGGAAGGTGTGGGAATGCAACGGTAGGGCGTACTTTCCCGAGGTCTATCTCAATGACATCATCATACTCGGCGTCCGCGTCTGCTTCATAGATCCGGTACTCTTTTTTGGTGTGCTCCTTCAGATAGCACTGTGCTTTTTCATCTACCGGGAAGATCCCGTTCTTGGCTCCTGCTTCAATCGCCATATTCGCCATCGTAAAGCGGTCGTCCATAGAGAGGGCGCTGATTCCGTCTCCGGTAAATTCCATGGATTTATAGAGGGCTCCGTCCACTCCGATCTTTCCGATAATATGTATAATAATATCTTTTCCGCTCACAAACGGCCCCGGCTTTCCCTTCAGCACGAATTTCAGTGCGCTTGGCACCTTAAACCAGAGCTCTCCGGTTGCCATTCCGGTTGCGATATCCGTCGTTCCGACACCGGTAGAAAATGCTCCCAATGCCCCATATGTACAGGTATGTGAGTCTGCGCCGATAATACATTCGCCGGCTGCCACTACACCTGCCTCCGGAAGGATGGCGTGCTCTACTCCTGATTTGCCCTGCTCAAAAAACCAGCTGAGCCCCTGCTCTCTTGCGAACTCCCGGATCGCTTTGGAATTCTCTGCAGATTTGATATCTTTATTCGGTGTAAAATGATCAGGTACAAGCACCACCTTATCTTTATCAAACACCTTTTCTGCCATCTCCTTAAAGATCGGAAGCGCCATAGGCCCTGTAATATCATTCGCCATAACTACGTCCAGCTTTGCCTCTATCAGTTGTCCCGCCGCCACATGGTCAAGTCCTGCATGGGCGGCCAGGATTTTCTGCGTCATTGTCATTCCCATCACAACAACCTCCTGTTCTTTTACTTAGTCTTACGTGCTATTCTACCACAGATAAAGATTACTGTGCAAGAAAGAATGGCCAATAGCATAAGAACCATCAAGTTCTCACGGTCTCCGGTCTTTACAGGAGATTTCTTCTCCGAGATCTCCGGAATCTTTTGTATGTCCGTCTCCGGTTCTTCGATCTCCTCTTTCACAGGAATTTCCGGTTCTTCTGGTTCTCCCGGTTCCTCCGGCTCTTCCTCCCGAATCCTCGGTTCCGGCCCCTCCGGCTCTTCCGGCTCCTCCACCGTCACTGTCTCATCATCCTTTTCCTCCTCACAGTTGTCCGCCCGGACAACAACTTCATTGCGGATTTCCTTTCCGATGACAGACTCGTCGGTAATGGCTACCTGATACTCTACGGTATATTTTTCCCCTGCCTCAATACTCTGCAGGAATTCGCCTGCCTGTATCGTATAAGAATTACCTTTCACTGAAATAACTGCATCTGACACAATGCTCTGATCCTGATCGAGCAGGACAATTGAATTTTTCTGAAGCTTGACACCCTCAGTAAGAATCGTATCTGTAATAACAACATTTTTAGCAACGGCATCCTTGATCTGCTGCGTTACATCAATAGAATATGTAATCAGATCCCCCAGCCGGAACCTTTTTCCCGACTTATCGGCTCTCTTGGCAACCTCAAGCTTCGGTTTCGGAATCCAAACCACCTTCAGGCTTGCCGGAGTAATTTCCGCCTCTATCAGCCGCCCGGTGCCAAGATGCTGCCAGGACTCCCCGGTACTGACTACAAAGCTTCGCCAGCTCTGCCGGTTCCTCCCATATAGATTGCCGGAAGACCAGGTGCCTCCGTTATAGTCCTTTACATCCGCCGTAAGATAGAATCGGTCCTGTCCCCAGACGACGGACTTTCCCCGGGTCTGCGTCCCTTTGGTCGTATTGACCAGGGTCACATACTCCGGCAGCGCCAGTTCTACAGAATTCTCCGGATCGCCGGTACAAGTAACCTCCGAAGTCCTCTGGATCTTCTGATCTGCTGTAAAAAATGCTGTCAGCTCTTTTTCCTGAAATGCAATATCCGGCTCAGGAACATCCGGAAATCCGCGGATCGCATTGGTGCATGCCACTACCAGCTCCTGCATATCACTCCCAAGACGGAAAAAGGCATCCCTGGACCCGCTGCAATCGTCATACACATAGGCAAGGATACAGTGAGAAAGACAGTATGATTTCTCCGGCTCTCTCCACTCCTGCGGGAAAACTGCCTTCATGCAGCGTTCATAGCCCGGTCCTCCGTACACATAATACAATGTTTTGCTCAAAAGGCTGCCGTCGTCAAGCAGCGCCGCGGAAAAAAAACCGTCATCAGGAGAAGATTTTCTCGGCTCCAGACAATAGCCGAGCTCTCCGTCAATATAATAATAAAAGGTATGGTGGCCTTCGTAGAACAATTCCTTACCTTTCCGAACTGCCACCTCCTTTGCCTCTGCCTTCAGTACAGATCCCGCACACGCTGCAAAGACACTTACGGCCAGCAGAAATAATCCCCCTGCCAGGGAACTGAATTTTTTCATATGTTTCTCCTTTCATCCATGAATCATGATCAAACCCTCATCCATTACACGACTGTAAATGTCTGAGGACAAAGCTGCACAAAAAGGTAACACCGGCCTCCTTTCTCCTGAAATTTCTCGCTCTGGAAATCCGGGAAGACATTTCCCTGTGGGGATACCCCATGAATTGTTCTGAAAATAGAAAATAGAATTTCGTTTGTCGAGTGCTATTATCATAAATATTTTTTTAACTTTTGTCAATAGTTGTGTACATATTACATTGCTTTACTGCAATGATGATGTTATAATAGATAATGATTATCAATTACAAAGAGGTGTGTACAACAAGATGACGCTAAAACAAGGAACAAACAACACAGACTATCAGGTAGTTTCCATTGACCTTGAACTTCAGCTGGAACGACGTCTGGAAGCATTAGGCCTTACCGAAGGCACCTGTATTACCATATTGAACAATGACAAAAAAGGCTCCCTTACCGCCAGGTTCCGGGGCACACGCTTTGCTCTCGGACGACGCATTGCCGAGCACATCGAAGTAAAGGAGCTTGAAAACAGATGAAACAGATGATTAACGTAGGATTCACAGGCAATCCGAATTGTGGAAAAACAACACTTTTTAACGCATTTACCGGAGCCAATTTAAAGGTTGCCAACTGGCCCGGCGTCACCGTCGAGAAAAAAGAAGGAAAGACTCATTATAAAGGGCAGGAATTCAAACTGATCGACCTTCCCGGCATCTACAGCCTCTCTTCTTACACAATGGAAGAACAGGTTTCCCGGGAATGTATTATGAACGATGAGGTGGATGTTATCATTAATGTCATCGACGCCTCAAGTCTTGAGCGCAACCTGTACCTGACGCTCCAGCTCCTTGAGCTTGGAAAGCCGGTAGTGCTCGCCCTGAACATGATGGATATTGTGGAGGAACGCGGCATGGAGATCGACCTACATCGGCTGCCGGAGATGCTGGGCGTTCCTGCGATTCCGGTCTCCGCACGCAGAAAAACCGGCCTGTCCATCCTGATGCACGCCGTGTCCCATCACCAGGAATTCCATCAGCAGAGCCCTCTGATCCATCATCATCCCGGAAAGGATTCCAGACACCGGCACAACCATCATTCGGAATTTGCTATGGTATATGAAGATGATATAGAAGATAAAATTGACAGCCTGATCCTTCTTTTGAAGGAAAAATATCCGGATCTTCCCAACAAAAGATGGCATGCCATCAAATTACTGGAAAATGACCCGCATATCAGAAAAACCCTTCCCCTTGACGCAGACGGTATCATAGACCGCAGCTACGAAAAAGATATGATTAACCAGAAATATGATTTTATTGAAGAAATCATCGGTGAAGTTCTTGTGAACAAATCCAGAAAAGAAGCCGCGACGGACCACATTGACCATTACCTTACAAGCCGCCGTCTTGGTCTTCCGATCTTTCTGGGCATTATGGCGCTGGTATTTTTTCTGACCTTTACCATCGGAGACTGGCTGAAAGGATATTTTGAAATAGGCCTGGAACATTTCTCCGGTTTTGTCACGGATGGCCTGAATGCCGTACATACAAGCCCTATGCTCACCTCCCTCATCGTAGACGGGATCATCTCAGGAGTGGGCGGGATCCTGACGTTCCTTCCGAACATTTTCATCCTTTTCCTGGCACTGGCTTTTTTAGAAGACAGCGGTTATATGTCAAGGGTCGCTTTTGTTATGGATGATATCATGGGGCACCTCGGACTGTCCGGCCGGGCGTTTCTCCCCCTGCTGCTTGGGTTTGGCTGTTCTGTTCCGGCCGTTATGGCCTCCCGGGCTCTGGAACACCCCAGAGACCGCTTTAAAACTATATTGATTACACCATTTATGTCCTGCAGTGCAAGGCTTCCGATCTATGTATTATTCTCATCTATGTTTTTTGGAAAGCATGCAATGCTGGTATGCTACTCGTTATATCTGCTGGGCATCATAATTGCCATAGCTACCGCCTACATTCTTGCAAAAATCGACGGAAGCAAAGGGGACCGGGCGCTTCTGATCGAACTGCCGGAGTATAAATCTCCCAATGCACGTACCATCGCAATCTATGTATGGGAAAAAATCAAGGATTATCTCACAAAAGCCGGCACTGTCATCTTCGTAGCCTCTGTTATTATGTGGAGTATCCTGAATTTCGGCCCCCAGGGATACGTTACAGATATCAGCCAGAGCTTCGGCTCCATAGTGGGAAGAGCAATCGTTCCTGTCTTCCGTCCGGCAGGCCTGGGATACTGGCAGATTATCGTGGCGCTGATAGCCGGAATCGCTGCCAAAGAAGTTGTAGTATCCAGCTGCAGCGTACTGTTCGGCATACAGAATATCACCACCGGGCACGGCATGGACATGATGGTTTCTTCCCTGGCTTCTATGGGCTTCGGAGCCGTCAACGCTTATGCCCTTATGGTCTTTTGCCTGTTATACATTCCCTGCACTGCAACGATAGCGGCCATCCACAGGGAACTCGGCAGCCTGAAAGCAACCCTGGGAATCCTGCTGTTTCAGCTTGTGACAGCCTGGGGCATGAGCTGCATTGTATATCAGGTCGGAATACTCTTTTAAACTTTTATGCCTGTCACAAAAAGCCGCGGGGCCCGGACTATGAAACCCGCGGCTTTTTCCGGCGTTTCTTTATTCTGTAAAAAGTCCTTCGCACAGCCTGCCTTTTTGAGCTTTTCTTCCGTAATACTTGGCCGCACAGATGTACGCATAGATATTTTCTCTCGGAGTACCGATCGGCAATTGACATCCTACATCCAGAACATATCCTTCCGGATTATCACTTGCTTTTCTGATACAGTCATGTACAGCGGCTGTCACATCCTCGGGTGTTCCCCTAAGCATAACATCTACAGGAGGAACGTTTCCGCAAATCTGCATTTGATCCCCGACACTTTCTTTCAGTTCCTCCAGATCCTCACAATTATCTACAGAAAAGCTGCGAAACCCGATCTCGGCCAGATCCTTCCAGATTGGTTTGGAACGTCCGCAGATATGGATTCCGGGAGTACTGCCGGTGAGCTCAAAAATGCCCTTTATCAGTTTCTCCAGATACGGTTTGGAAAATTTCCGGAACATTTTATCGCTGATCAGGGTATAGGAAGAAACCGGATCCGCAATCCCTACAGACACCGACCCAAACTCCTGTTTCACATAACCGACCCAGGCCAGCAGACAATACACCACAAACTCCAATAATCTGTGCAGGTTTTCCGGATCCCTGCGCATATCTCTCAAAAGAAGTTCCATCCTGCGGACAGATGCAGCAGACGACAGCGGCCCGCCCAAATTGATTCCAACCGGAACCGCGTCCCCGTAGTGTTTTTTTAATTTATGAATATGCCGGACTTTGTCCTGTAAAAATGCATTGGAATGCGGATCGAATTCCAGAGAAGGCAAAAGGCTGTAGTCCGTCAAAATATACCGCTCCACATAATCAATAGCGTTTTCAGGATAAAGAACCACAGAGCCCAGCGCTTCTCCGACACCCTTTAGCCCAAGCTTGGCAGAGGCAGCGACAGGGACTCCGAATTCCTGCTGCAAGGCCTCCATAATATGACAGTGAATCTCAAAATCACACCGATATTGCCGAACCGTAAACCCATAAAGCGAGGCCAGTGTCTCCCCGCAGCCCGGAAAGGAAAAGGGAAGATAATCCACTTCTTTTCCACAGGCATATGCCTCGCTCCGTTCAGCCGGCGTCATTTGATCCGGCATAGCTTCCAGTCTTTTTTTCAGTATCTCCAAATCCATCTCCGATCTCCTTTTCTTAATCCTTGTTCCAATTATAAGCAAAAGTGAATATTTCAACAATACATTAACTTATTGATATTATTAATATATAAAGAAGTTTATTTAAAATAACAATTTTACATGTATTTTTTACTGTGATATATTAAGAGTCAATTATTGCGAGGAGCACAATCCATGATAAAAATTGAAAATTTAAATAAAAGTTTTGGAAGCTTACATGTCCTGAAGGACGTGTCTCTGGAAGTAAAAAAGGGTGAGATCTTCGGGTTAATCGGCAAAAGCGGAGAAGGTAAATCTACACTTTTACGCTGCATTAACCTACTGGACGAGAAAGATACTGGTTCTATCAGCATAAAAGGGCATACCGTAGAACTGAAAAAGAGCAGGGATATCCGTCAGTACCGGAAAGGCATCGGAATGATCTTTCAGCACTTTGCACTCCTGGAAAGGCAGAATGTATATAAAAATATTGCCGCCCCCATGGAATGCTGGAAATACCCGAAAGAAGCAATTGATACAAAGGTCAGGGAACTGGCGCAGATCGTAGGGATCGAGGACAAGCTGTATGAAAAACCCCGAAACTTAAGCGGCGGCCAGAGACAGCGTGTGGCAATCGCAAGAGCTCTTTCCCTGGAACCGGAGATCCTTTTGAGCGATGAGGCAACCTCGGCCCTGGATCCAAAGACAACAAAATCAATTCTCCAGCTGTTAAGAGACATTAATGAACGTCTGGGGATCACTATTTTGCTTGTTACTCACGAGATGGAAGTCATACGGTCTATCTGCCACAGAGTGGCTGTTATGGAAGAAGGCGGGATTGCCGACTGCGGAAATGTCTCGGAAATCTTCCTGAACCAGCCGGACTCTTTGAAACGCCTGCTTGGCGACGAATCAGAAGTGCTTCCGGAGGACGGGGTAAATCTGAGGATTATTTTCAAAGAAACTATGGAAAACAGATCCCTGATCCCCGATATTACAACTGCAACAATGGTCAGATTTTCCGTCCTTTATTCACGTCTTGAGAAATTCCGGGATGAAGTGATCTGTACGGCAATGCTGAATGTCAGGCAGCAGGATTTCCATAAGATCAGGGAATACCTGGACAGTCTGCAGGTAAAATGGGAGGTGGCAGGAAATGAATGATCCGGTATTGGTGATTAAGATGATAATGCTCCCGGCTCTGTGGGAAAGTCTTTATATGACATTCTGGGGAACTGTATTTTCCTGTATCCTGGGATTTGGTTTTGCAGTGATATTAGTAATTACGGCAGAAGACGGCCTGGCGCCCCATAAATATTTCTACCGCCTGTTGAACGTAGCCGTTAACATTCTGCGTTCTTTTCCCTTTCTTATACTGGCAGTAACCATCCTGCCTGTCACCAGGACAGTGATGGGCACCACCATCGGAAAAAATGCGGCATTATTTCCGTTGGTCATCGTAGCCTGTCCCTTTGTAGCAAGGGTATTTGAAGGGAACCTAAAGGCAGTCACACCGGGAATGATCGAAGCCGCCAAAGCCTTTGGCGCCTCCAACTTCTATATTATCTTCAAGGTAATGCTAAAGGAAGCGATCCCGTCTATGTGTATCAGCGTTACACTGGTTGTGATCTCCATCCTGGGCAGTTCGTCCATGGCCGGAGCCCTGGGAGCAGGAGGTCTTGGAAATGTAGCGCTGATCTATGGATACCAGAGCTTTAACGATGTCATTATGTACGGCACCGTGTTGATTCTGGTCATACTGGTACAATCCATCCAGTCAATCGGTAATTTACTGTACAGCAAATTAAAATAACTGTATTGTAAAAATATAAAAAAGCAAAGGAGAAAGACATGAAGAAAAAACTGATCGCACTTTTAAGTGTAACGGCTCTGGTTTTGAGCATGACAGCATGCGGCTCTGACGAAAAGAAGGCCGAGGGCACAGAAACAGAGCAAGAAGTAAAAGAAGAGAAAAAAGAGACAGACACAATCCGCCTCGCTGCAGGTGATCCGATGAAAGAAGAGCTAATCAATGCCATTAAGGAGGACTTCGAGGCAAAGGGTTATACTCTTGAGGTTTCCGTCATCGAGGACCCGATCGTATCCAATAACGCAATTGAAGAAGGAAGCATAGAGGCAAACTTCATTCAGCATCAGGCATATATGGATAACTTTAACGAAGAAAACAGCGGAGATCTGGTGCCGGCCGGCGACTCCATCTATTATACCTGCTTCGGCCTGTATTCCAACAAGCTTAAAAGCGTTGATGAAATCGGCGAAGGTATGAAGATCGGTATCCCGAGAGATCCTACGAACCGTTCCAGGGCGCTTCGCTTCCTGGCCGCAGAAGGACTGATTACATTAAAGGACGGCTTTGAAGAATATTCTCAGTTAGAGATCGAAGAAAATAAATTCAACTTAGAATTAGCAGAAGTTGACTCCGAATCCATCCCTACGATCCTGGACGATCTGGATGCAGGCGTCTGCTATCCTATCGCAATGCAGGAAGCCGGCTTAGATCCGGAAAGCGCCCTTGCATACGACCCGACAGAGGTAGGGAAGGAATACGGAATCCTTATTGCTGTAAAAGAAGAGAATAAAGACGCACAGTGGGCAAAGGATCTCCAGGAATCTATGGGCGGAGAAGCTGCCGGCGCCGTGATCGAAGATCATTTAGGAAGCGCTGCCGTACACTGCTCAAAATATTAGGATCATTATAAAGCCGGCCAAAAACGGACGGCAGTACAGACTACAAAAGAGGAGGCCGTGATCTGTCCGGATCACAGCCTCCTTTTGTTACGGATCTCTTACCCCTGTCGGCTCTGCAGATACGGGATCTCAATGGGATCAATCGGATCAATGGGGTTTTCAACCTCCCCTTTCTTTCTCCTCTTATGCCTCTTGATGATCTCGCCGCTCTTATTGTAAAACCAGAAGGAATAGGCCAGGATCTTGCTCGCCTTCCCGATCCGTTCCTTCGTCGTCTTGTCATACAACGTACCGCCGGCCTCAATGGGAGCCTTCTGCCGGATCAAAGAGATCAGTTCCGTCTCACAATTCACCCGCTTGGGAAGAATCGTATACCCCTGCGACACACATTCTAACTTATGGGCGTCACTTCCGCCGATCCCCGGCTTTTTGTATTTCTGGGCAAGCTTCATGGCTCCTTCGTTGGAGCACTCTGGCTCGCAGGAATTAAAGGCCTCCACAAAATCAAACCGCTTCATCAACTCCGGCGACCGGTAATATCTCTTCGTGTTGGTAAAGCTCATATACTTTTCCCCGCATGGGTGTGCAGGCCCCAAGATCCCCCCGTGCCGGTGCACAAAATCAATCAGGACTGCCACCGGAAGCCCCCTCATTTCCAGCAGGCGCATCTTCACTCCCTCCGGCATGATACAGATAATATGCCCGGCATCGCAGGTATCGTATTCAATTCCCTTTAATACGACAAAATCCTCGTGAACCTTGTCCTTCATATGATATTTCCAATGCCGGTACCCTTTATATGTGTCATGGTCAGTAACCAGCATTCCGTCGAACCCATACTCTTTTAATTTGGTAATATATTCATCCAAGCTTACCTTGCTGTCTAAGGATCCTTCTTTTACATGACAGTGCATATCCAATTTCATAAGTAAGCCTCCTTTGCCGTCTTTTAAACTTATTATACCAACATCTGCCCCAAAATACAACCGGCGTGCACAGTTAGCAGATGCGAAAGGCTTATTTAAATTGATGATTATACACAAATAAAAGTGTCAGAAGTCCGGCCAGTCCTGCGATCTCCATAGCAAGCCCCTGTACGCCGATATTTCTCTGGCCGACAATAACCAAAGCAAGGCAGACAATAAATACCAGAATCATAATTATAGATCTTACTTTACTCATTACGCCCTCCCTAACCTTTCAATCCGCCGAGAGTCATGCCCTCTGTCAGCCGTTTCTGAACTGCAATATAGAGAATCAGAGTCGGTAGCATAACGATTACCAGTCCGGCATACATGATACCGTAATTGGTTGCTGTTTTTTCCACCGCCATCAGATTCTTAAGTCCCATTGCAAGCGTATCATTTCCGTCCATCAATGTATAAGCGATAATATATTCATTCCAAAATGACAGGAAATTAAATAAAATCACAGTGATAATACTTGGCTTTGCCATCGGTATCATAATCTTAACCATCGTTTTGAAGTAGCCGCAGCCGTCAATATAAGCCGCCTCCTCAAAGCCTCTCGGAAGCGTTTTAAAATAACCGCTTAGAAGATACACCGTGAACGGCAGCGCGCTGGCAGCATAGACAACCGCCAGAACGAATCTGTTATTCAGGAACCACTCTACCCCGAGCGCTCTGTTTGCCGAACTGAGCATCAGGAAGATCGGCACCACGATATAATTGATATTAATGAAAAGCCCTGCCATATATCCGCCGTTAAGAAGCTTCTTTCCTCTGAAATTAAACCTGGCCAGTACATAGGATGCCGGCAGTGCAAGCACAAGCAGCAGTATCATCGCAAGCGCCGTGACAATGACTGAGTTAAAGAAGAACGTTCCCATATTGGCGTCCTTGAATGCCACGATAAAGTTCTGATAAAATAACTGCTTGGGCAGCGCCCACGGACTCACGTCGGCGCCGATAAATTCTGAATTGCGCTTAAAGCTTGCCATAAACACCCAGCCGACCGGTATAATAACGGAAATTGCCAGCGTAAGAAGAGCAATATACACTAATATTTTAGAAATAATCTTTCCTGTTTTCCCATTCTTCATGTTTTCCGCCCTCCTTTTTAGAATTCATATACTTCTCGGTCTGTAATCTTATTCACGATTGCAGCAAGAGCAAACGAGAAGATAAATATTACTACGCCGATCGCCATACCATAACCATACGAACTATTCCCGTACGCCTGCTTGTACATATAGTTAAGGGCAACCTCTGTCTTTCCGTTCGGACCGCCGCCTGACATAATCTGGACAAACAGAAAGCTTAAGTTGATCGTACTGATAATATAGAATGTAAGCGTTGTACGGATATTACTCCAGATCAGAGGAAATGTAATCTTTGAAAACATCTGAAGTTCTGTCGCCCCGTCAAGTGAAGCAGCCTCATAATAATCCGGCGGGATTGCAGCCATGCTTGCCATATACATGACCATATAATATCCGATCGCCTGCCATACAAGTGCAAAGATCACCGCATAGATCGGGATCTGCCCCTCCGACATCCACTGGCGTGCAAGAACGTCCAGGCCTATGGCCCGCAGGAATGTATTCAAAAGTCCGGTACTTGGATTATAAATTGCTCCGAAAATACCTGCAATAACAACAATACTCAAAATATTCGGGATATAGAAGATTACGCGGAACAGGTTGTTCCCTTTAAATGACCCTCTTTGCAGTAAAGTTGCAAATAACACGGCAAGTATTATCGTAAAAAGCGTTACCATAACAATGATCAAAATCTGGTTCTGCATAGCCTGAAGGAAATTAGTATCTTCCATTATACTCTGAAAATTCTTAAAACCTACGAATTTCTGGCTGTTCGTAATACCGCCCATTTTGTATAATGACATTCTGAATACGTTTACCGTTGGAATAAACATAAGGAGAACAAGCAAAATGGTTGCCGGAGCAAGGCATATAAACACGAATTTTCTCTCTGAACTTTTTCTGTTCATACTCTCTTCTCCTTTTTACAAAAACGGTGAGTCACGATGACTCACCGTCCGATTAACTGATGAATGGTTCAAGTTATTATTTAACGTTTTCCGCTAACTTTTCCCATGCTTCAACTAACTGTGTCTGATATGCATCTACTGTCACATCGCCTGTAGCAAGTCCGTCGATGGATCCGTATACTGTTTTTGCCATATCAAATCCTTCAATAGCCTCTGTTGTTGCCCATGTACCTGCAACCACTTCATAACCCTCGGAAGCTGCCAGTTCATAAGTAGCCTTTACCGGTCCGTCCGGAAGAGCATCGGATGCTCCGATAACCGGAGGTACGATCGGTGCCGGAGATGTCTCTCCTGTCTCTTTGTCAGTCGTTTCGTTTGCAAGCATAATCTCTACTACTGTATCAGAGTACATAAACTTAATGAATTCTTTTGCAAGATCCAGGTTCGGAGCGTCTGCCGGAACCCACATCTGCTCTGTAAATGTGTAGATATAGTTGGACTGGTCTGCTGAGAATTTCGGCTGCGCCATCATGCTCCAGTTAAAGTCTGCCGGTGTAGAATCTGCCATCTCACCGATAACCCAGTTGCCGTTCGGCATAAATAAAGCTTTATTGTCAATCACATTCTGCTGGTTGATCTTGAACCCGCCGTCTGCATTTGCATTTGCAACGGTGTCAGCCTGAAGATAATCAGCTGAAACAAGTTTTGCGATTGTATCGATAACTTTTTTTCCTTCTGCGGATGTCCATGTGCCGGCATCATAATTTACAGCCTTGTTATAGAACTCAAATCCGCCTGCCTGGCTCAGCATCTGATACATCGTTGTATCAAAATATCCGTTGGTAGGATATGTAAATAATGCAATACCGTCTGCTTTTGCCTTGTCGCCCAGTGCAAAGAATTCCTCCCATGTTGTAGGAAGGTCATATTTCTTATTGTCTCCCTCAAACAGATCTTTGTTGTACCAAAAGCCTGTAGGTGTATAAATGATCGGAGCAAGGTAAACCTTACCGTCAGCGTATGGCTGAGCCGCAGCATTCTCTGTAATACCGCCTACCAGCCTGTCTTTCAGTTCATCGTCAAATACATCTGTGATATCAGCAACTGCTTCTTCTTTCAGCATTGTCTCTGTAAAAGCGCTGGGCTGTCCTAAATTGTAATATACAACGTCAGGAATATCTCCGTTCTGGAAATCTTTTGTCAGGTCTTTGTCAAGCTCTGATGAAAGCTCCAGCTCAACTTTCACATCATCATGCTCCTTCTCAAAGGCCTCTACGATCTTCTTCCATACTTCTGTTCCGTTTCCGCCTTCAAATGCCGCAAATCTGAGAACTGTTTTTCCATCCTCAGTTTTACTCACCTCTTGTTCCTTGCCTCCGCAGCCTGCCAGCAGACCGATTGTCATTATCGCTGAAAGCCCAAGCGCAAGCGCCTTTTTCATTTTCATAACAAACTCCTCCTTTTTGTTGATTTTGTTCATTTCACATATTTAATTATATAATGATATCGTCATTTTTACTATATGTATATTGCCCTGTTTTTTATAAATATTGCTCTTGGCGCAATTTTTTTAAATTCATAAAATAATATTATTGCTTTTCCTTTCCCTTAATTATATAATGGCGCAAAGGCAGGTGATCCCATGAGCAATCAGAATTACAGACTTGGAGAAAAGGAACCCGAAAAGATCAACACCAGGCTGTTATATATTACCGAAGCATGCTATGAAAGTGACTGGCACAGCATGCCCCACTCCCACCATTTTACTGAGATCTTCTATGTACTTCAGGGAAAGGGGGAGTTTATCGTTGAAAACAAAAAATTCCCGGTGACCGAAAACGACCTGGTGATCATCAACCCCAACGTATCCCATACCGAAGTCTGCCGCAGTGACGCACCCTTAAAGTATATCGTCCTTGGAATCAACGGACTGTATTTCAAAAACGAATCTGATGAACTACGCTCGGATTACAGCGTCCACAACTTTGCCTGCTACCGGACAGAACTGAACTTTTATCTTCAGACTCTCCTGCACGAGATTCAGACAAAAGAGAGCAACTTTGAAGATATCTGCCAGAACCTTCTGGAAATCCTCATCTGGAACATTGTCCGAAGGACTTCAACAGAACTTGCCGTTGCCCCCACCAGAAAGATCACAAGAGAATGCCGGTTCATCGAGCAGTATCTGGATGAACATTATATGGAGGATATTACACTGCAGACATTGAGCGAGATCACATACCTGAACAAATACTATCTCGTACATGCCTTTAAAAATTACAAAGGAATCTCGCCCATCAATTATCTGATCGGGAAACGTATTTCAGAAGCAAAGCATCTCCTGGAGACGACGAATTACCCAATCTCTAAAATTGCCGTTTCGGTAGGTTTTTCTTCACAGTCCTATTTCTCGCAGATCTTCAAAAAAGAAACCGGCAGGACGCCGAACAGATACCGGCAGGATTCCGACGCAAAAAAATAGACTGCGCTGCCGCAGTCTGTTTTTTTTGCTTTAGATTTCATACCATATGATCTCATTTGCCTCCAGGTCAAGCGAAAAGCTTGTCCCGTCGCCCTTGTATATGATGGTGCTCTGAGGCACGTACGTGTTATTGACAACACAGTATTTGCCGTTTTTCACATATGCATGAACTTCCACGTTGAAGTTGGTACTGAACCATTTACAGAGCCCGTCTTCATCATGGGACGACCAGATGACGGACCGGTACAAAAGCCGGCTGTTCTCAAAGCTGTACGGAAGCCCGCTGATATATACGCAGCGTCCTTTTCCGAACTCATTTACCGCAAGCTGCACCTCTTTATCTGTCTGTCTTAAAACAAGGGCTCCGTCCAGGGCAAAAATATTCTTTTTGCCTTCTCCGAAATCTATATCCTTTGTGCAGTCTTCCTTGATAAAATGGTCGTGCTCCTCCCAGTTATATTTGTCTGTATTCAGATTAAAGCCGTTCTCTTTCTCGACTCCAAGTACATTTGCAAGCTGGAAGTACCTGCCTTCCCACTGACAGGCCGTCGGCTCGCCCACTCCGATAAATCCGCCTCCGTCGTAGATGAATTTCTTCACCGCTGTTACTACCGTCTCGTCTATCCAGTTTTCACCGCCGCTGTGCGCCGTATAGGCGTCTCCTACGTTAATGATCACGTCAATATCGTCAAGGGCCGACGGATTCTCTCTGATGTCGTCAAAGCTTAAGAACCTCACGTCAAACGGCGCGCCGGAAAGCGCCTCTATAATGCCCGCATAAGAATAATTCTGCTTCTGGTACAGCGCGTGATGCACCATATGGCACCCCCACGCCCTCATCTTCCCCCAGCTGTTCAGCACTGCCACAGTCTTCACACAGTAAGGTGTTGTTCCCTTGATATTATCATATAATGTACGGAATTCATCACATACACTTTCTACATAATCAATAAATTCCGGGAATTGCATGGCAAGCTTCAGATATCCGCCGTATCCGATCCTGTCAATCGGTTTTCTTAAAATGGCACGCCGTGCAGTCACCCAGTTGATCTTCGCTTCTTTTACCGGATCTCCGCCTTCATGGAACGTATCGGGAAAGAAGTACGGCAGGAATCTTCCTTCTGTATATGTGACATTCGGAATATCGCTGATCAGACGGAGGGTACTTCCGTTGCCCACGCTTCCTACGACCGCATCTATTCCGACAGACTTAAACTCCTCCATAAACGGTTCCATGCCAATCCAGTGGTCTCCAAGGAACATCATCGCCTCTTTGCCGAATTCATGTGTGAGATCCACCATCTCTTTGGCAAGCTTTGCAACCTCTCTTCTCTGAAATGCCTGGAAATCTTTAAATTCTTTCGTCGGAATGCGGTACTGGTTATTCATATACCCCTGATCGATAATAAATTCCGGACGGAACCTATACCCGGCCTCTTTCTCAAATTGTTCCAGGATGTACGGGCTCACCGACGCAGAGTAACCATACCAGTCCACATATTTTTCCCGTGCAAGCTCGTCAAAGATCAGCGTAAACTGATGGAAAAATGTTGTATAGCGGATGACATCCACATGAGGGTTGTCCTCAATGAATCTGCGGAGACGCTTCATTGTGAATTCTTTTGTCTTTGGCTGACGCACATCGAAGGTAATCTGCTTTTCCACACCTTTCCAGTCGTTAATAACCGCATTATACATATGTACCGGATCCCACATAATGTATGCCAGGAAACTCACCGTATAATCATGGAACAGTTTTGCTCCATGGATCGTGACGTCGCCGGCCTCTTCATCATAGCTCCATTTTTCCACAGGCACGGCCTCTCCCGCCGTACGATCCATCACTTCCCACCATCTCCTGATATCGTCGCAGGAATTCACCTTCAGCATATCAGGATAAAGATGATCCATTAAGTGAACAGACAGTTCTGGATCCACAGCTGTATGAAAGGACGTCATAATATACATCTGCTGAATCTCGTCCGGATTCGCCTTTGCCCACTCATTATCCTTCCTGGTCGTATAATAGGTAGAATATACTTTCGCATCTACATCTTTCAGTGCTTCCGGATAATCCGTACCGTCACAGTCACGGATCGCATCCGCCCCCCAACGCTCAACCAAATCCAGGGTTTCCTTTACCACATCTACATCCGTCGGTATTGTCACTCTTCCTCTTCTTTTATCGCTGCCCATAACCCCGTTTCCTTTCCGAATATTATTTTACACACAGTATAATGAACTTTCCTGTCACTGTCTATTCAATTGTTGCTTGGATTGTTATAAATATTGTTTTTAGAGCAAATTTCTTAAAAAATTAATCCGTCCGGATACAAAATAAAAAACAGGCATCAATTCTGTAAGGAACTGATACCCATCTTTATTTTGCAGCTTCGGTCATTTCTCTGCCGCCCATTAAAATGCAACTGCTCCGGTGTCGCTGCCGTTAATCACATAATACACTGCGCCCTCTTCTGGCTTTATGTACAAATCAATTGTCTTGATATCGCCAACTTTCCTGCCGGACTTTGTCCATGCCTTCTTCACATTTGCAATGATATCCTTCTCATCTACCTGTTTTCCGTAATATTCAACAACTGCTTTTACTTTGACCTCTTTCTTGGCCGCTGCCTTTTTCACCGGCGTCTTCTTTACAGGTGCCTTCTTTACTTCTTCTTTCTTCTCCGGCACTTCTGCTTTGGTTTCTGCCGCTTTTTCTGTTGTGGAAATCTTAGCCGTCTCTGCCTTTCCTGTTGCTGCCTTTCCTGCTGCTGCTTTCACAGTTCCGGTTTTCTTAATTACTGCTGCTACTTTTTTAGTGGCCATGATACTTCCTCCTTAATTCCTAAGACCGTCTCTTTTGTCTTAGTACTGGATTATTATACCACATTGTACCTAAAATGCAATTCCTGCGGAAATTTTCATGGTTTTGCCGGTTTATCAGTCCTTTTCGTGTAATTATTCGTTAAATTTTTAATCATAAACCTTTACCAGAGTAACCACCGAGGGTATTTATACACTATTCATTTGGTTTCTGATAAAATCTGCCCGACACCTGCTCTGTCTTGATGACATTGACAAAGGCATGCGGATCGGCCTCTTTGATGGCCCGGAGCACATGCTTGCTCTCCGCACTGGAAACGACGGAATAAACTACCTTGCGCTCCTTACGCTCATAGGAGCCCTCCCCTTCCATAATCGTTGCCCCGTGATTACATGTCTCGGATATCGCCTCATATACGCTGGCCGCATGGTCTGTCACCACAAATATCGTGGCCTGCTGGTACTTTTTATACAGGATATGGACAACCTGTGTGGACGTATACTGAAAAATAATGGAGTACAGCGCCTTGTCCCATCCAAAAAGCACTCCGGCGATCCCAAGGATGACCACGTTAAGCCCCAGTACCATATTAAAAGCATCAATCCCTTTCCGGTCCGACAAAAAGATGGCTATAAAATCTGTCCCTCCGGTCGTTGCATTCATCACCAGGCACAGACTGATACAGACGCCGTTGATCAAGCCTCCGAAAATACTGATCAGAAGCGTATCGTAAGTGATCGCATAGCCCGGCAGCATATCCGTCAGCACACTGGCCAGCACGATGACCACACAGGAATACAGCGTGAATTTCTTTCCGATAAAACGAAACCCGATGTAGATGGGAATCGCATTCAATATCACATTAACTACCGTATACGGAAGTTCGACGCCCAAAAACATATCCACGCTTCTCTGGATCAAAAGGGCAAGACCCGTTGCACCTCCCGGATACAGCCCTCCGGTCCGCACAAATGATTTGATATTCAGCGCCATAATGACGGACGCCAGGCAGATCACTGCCAGTCTTTTTGAATCTTCTTTTGCTTCAAATTTCATAACTCTATGCCTCTATTAAAAATCCTTTCTTCTTAAGCATGTCCTCTATCATGTCCAGGGTGCGTTCACTGTCTGCGCTCACACTGTGATAATGATAGTCAGACGTAATATTCTTCAGCGGACTTGATTTGCCGTTTCTGATATCCTCCAGAAATTCTGCGGCCTTCCTCCTGGAATCCACCTTAAGCTCTGCCTCCATCCGGCCGTACACCCTGTGGTTCACGAACACGGTGTCCACACAGCCACCCAGGTCAACAACGGCACACAGTTCCTCTTCGATCTGTTCATCTGTATGCTGTACCTTAAAAATACGGCTTGCCGCCTTTGGTTCATTCAGGATATATCCGCGATTCGTAGAAATGATATCATATCCCGCCGCACGAATCAAGGCCATATCCTGTACGATTACCTGCCGGCTCACACCGCACAGAGAAGCCAGTTCCTTCCCGGACACCGGCGACCTGCTTTCTTTTATTTTCTGTAAAATATCCCTTCTTCTGTCAGAACCCGTCATAAAATACATTTACCTCCCGATGTAGTTTCTGATTTCATTATACTACAAAACGAGAGGTAAACATATAAAAAACATTTTCAAACGAATTTATCCCCGCCGCGGTTCCTGTCCCGATCCGGCAGGAAACATGCCCCGATCATAAACGCTGCCGCCGCCAGAGCGCAGTCTGAAAGATACATGATACCAAATCCTGCTTTTTCCGCAGCTGCGGACAGAAGCGGAGGAAAGACAAGATTGGACAATCCGAACATCAGCATAGATATGACGCTGTAGCACCCTGCCGTCAGGCTGTCATCCACAATCTGTTTCAGATACTCAAAGATAACGGTGAGAAACACCGGAAATACAATGCAGTGGAGAAGATCGCCCAATATTACAACCGGCAGGATCCCGGTGGCAATACAGGCAAATCTCAGGAAAGAAAATAAAAATACAGACAGAAGCATCCACTTTGCGCGGAACTGTTTCACAGCTCTGCACACGAACATAAAAAACACAAATTCCAAAAAAATCTTTCCCCCTGTGCTGACACCAAAGCTCCTTCCTGCCGTCTCGGCATTTTCACAAAGCTGCGTCAGATAAGGTGAAAATGCGAAGTCACTCCCCACATAGCTGCCCATCCCAAGAAAGCAGACCAGATATAACGGCTTTATATACTTCACGCCAACAAGTATCTCATACGTGCCGATCATTGGAATTGCCAGGCAGCCATATAGAACCGCAAATAAGAATACCGTACGTTCTGTCACGACTGTCATTGCTCCGAGCACCGCCATCAGCCCAAGAAAATACAGCCGGATAAACCGCTTCTTCTTTCTGGTCCCGGAAAAAAGACATCCGAGGGCCGGCTGGGAGGCCAGAGAGAACACCGCCCCGAACGCCGTCACCCTCCCGATCATCCCCAGGTTCAGCCCCACCTCCCGCTGCAGAAACATATAATAAAAAGTTGAGATAATCCCGGCTGTACCAAAATACAAAAATGTTACCGTTCTATATTGCCATGGTGTCTTCCCTTCATCAGCCTTCATAACACGATCTCCTCCAGGCCCTGATCCAAAAAGCCGGTAATCCGGTAATCGGCGCCTTCTATCTTCTCAGATCCGCCTACGTATACACACCGGATATTGCCCGCCGCCGCAGCTGAAAGTCCGGCCTGTGCATCCTCAAACACCAGGCACTCCTCCGGCAAGAGCCCCATCCCTTCCGCCGCCTGAAGGAACACCTCCGGATCCGGCTTGGGATGACGCACCATAGTACCGTCCACAATATAGTCAAAACATCTGCGGCTCCCCAGATGTTCCAGGATCGTCCGTGCATTTTTGCTGGCTGATCCGAGCGCAATCTTCACTCCGTTTTTTCTGAGACGTCCGATAAATTCCCCGACTCCCGGAAGAAGTTCTTCTTCTGTCATCTGCTCCACATATTTCAGATAACAGACATTCTTCTCCTCCATCCAGGCCGCCTTTTGTTCCGGGGCTGCCGAAATATCTCCAAGAGAGAGGAGGATATCCAGAGACACACTGCGGCTCACCCCTTTCAGCCGTTCATTATCCGTCTCCGTAAACGGGATTTTCAGCTCATCTGCCAGTTCCTCCCATGCCAGGAAGTGGTATCTGGACGTATTGCAGATTACACCGTCCAGATCAAAAATGACCCCTTTGATCTTTTTCATCCTGTAGATTTCATTTACATGATTGATCATCTGTCCTCTTCACACTCCTTTATCTGAACACGGTCTTTCTCCACATAGATCCGATAACGGGTTCCTTTCAGGGATACTGTATACCGGATTCCGGTAATATGCTGGGGAAGCCGGGGTTCTACCACAGGCTTCCCGGCTGCATCTATGCCCATGAGTCCGCCGAACCCGCACACCACTCCCTGCCACAGCCCGCCTGCATTGGCAATGTGGATTCCTTCCGCAGCTCCAAGCCCCTCCCAGTCAATCTTCATGCTCTTTGCCGCATACGCATAGCTTGCTTCCAGATTCCCGATATCTCCATACACAAGAGAGTGTATGATGTAGGAAAGAGAAGAGTCGTGGGTTGTGATATTTTCATAGTATGCAATGCAATTTTTCTTGATTTCATCAGAAAATTCCTTACGGAATAAATACAGCAATGCAACCGTATCCGCCTGCTTTAATGCCTTACAGCGGTAATTACGCTCCTGGGAGATAAATGTGCCGAAGGGACGGCTCCTGTCCGTCCAGATCCGATCAAAGTCAACGTCTCCATAGCGTTCAAAGTCCGCAGACTGCCAGATAAACTGCCGCTCCCGGTCATACGGGATATGAAGATTTCTCCGGATCTCATCAAAAAGCCGGCATTCCTCCTCTGTAACCCCAAAGGCCGACCTGGTTTCTTCCTCCGCGGCAGAAAGGACCTCCAGCGTTTTTCCAAGCGAATAAGAAACCATATAATTGGTATAGGCATTGTCCTCGATAAAGGGCAGATATTCATCCGGCCCCATCACTCCGAAAAGATGCCAGCCGTCTTCTGCTTTTTCTGCTCTTGACGCCCAGTACCTTGCCGTCTCCAGCAGCATTTCTAGACCTTCCTCTCTCAGAAACCTTCCGTCTCCTGTGAGCTCACAATATGTACACATTCCATAGATCACGTCAGCCGTCACATGGATCTCAAGATCTGCATACTGCCAGTTGGAGCACTGTTCCTCCCCGGAGGCACAGACCTCCCACGGATAGCGGGCGCCGGCATACCCATAGCGGCCCGCATTTTTCTGGCCCCTTCCAGTGTGCGGTGCCGGAAGGACACCAGCTTTTTCGCCTGTTCGGGATGTGTATATATGTAAAAGGGCAGAAGATAGATCTCCATATCCCAGAAATAATGCCCGAAATACGCTTCCCCTGCATATCCTTTGGCATCAATGGCCACCCTGCTGCTGTCATTGGCGCTCCTCAAAAGATGATAGATGCCGAACCGAAGATGACGCTGAAGGCTGTCATCCCCGTCAATCTCCACATCAGACTGCTTCCAAAGATGTTCCCAAATCCGGCAATGTTCCCGAAAATCCGACTCCCAGTCCGGGAGGGAGGCTTCTTCCTCCCGGATTCTGTCCCTTAGCTGCTTTGTTCCCCCAGCACCGTCCAGATCCGTCACAATAATCCCGACTTTTTCCACTACGACTTCTTCCCGGCTTTTCAAGGAAAGACAGTAAGTCTGTGCAAGCCTTCTCCCCTGCTTTGAATACTCTGGTTCTGTCTTCCCCGGAATACGCATGACAGAGCGCATTCCTGCCTGCTGCCCGCTGTCAAGGGTCAGGTACATTTCGAGGCCTCCGTCATGCCATGCATCAAGACGCTCCACATGATCGTAACCGTTTGTGGTGACATCCCCGTCCAGAAAGTTTTCTACCGTAAGTTCCATATCCTCCTGTGCACAGAATACCACCCTCTGAAAGATGCAGTTCTTTCTTGACATACTCAGATAACGTTCCCACCGGATCTTAATGGCTCCTGCCTCTGTGTGCCATATCAGGCTTCTTCTCAGGGCGCCGTTTCTCATATCCAGACTCTTCTCATAATTGTCATACCCGGGAACAGCCCATATCAAACTTTTCACCCTGGCAGTACAGATTGATGCCGGGCACATACGGAAGGTTCACCAGTTCCTCACCCAGAATCGGATGCTTCCCGTAGATCCCCGGAACATATACGCCCCATTTGGAAACCGGGTTGCGGATCTTTTCCAGTGTTACATTTGCCGGCAGGCGCCAGTATCTTTCTCCCTGTGCTTCCCCCGCCAGTTCTTCCTCAAAAGACGCCCGCAGGTTCAGATATCCGTTCCCCTGCGTCATAGCCCCTTCAAAATGCTTATTGTTCTCCGGGGAATAATGATTCGTTGTTAATTTCATCTCTGTCTCCATACGTCACTCCATGATCTAAATATTTGATCCACTCACTCAGCAGATATATTCCAAAACGATTCCCTGCAAGGCCATCCGGCTGTTCGCCCCTCCCGCCTTCAATCCGCAGCGTGGAGACCAGCATCCTGCCCTGTCCCCGGATCAGCTCTGCCGCATACTCACTTACGCAAAATTTCCTTGCATCATACCGGCGGATCAGACTTCGGTAAACTACCTCCCGGGCTTCAAGCTTCACTTTGTCAATGGCATACTCCGATGCCACGCCGAAATACTGGATTCCTGCATAGCCCCGGTGTGCCGTCCCTGCCATGGCCGGGTAATCCTGTATCTTCACTACTCCTTCCCGGTAAAACGGAACCTCCACCACCGGGCAGCAGGTGTCATCCGACACAAAAAGAATAACCCCTGCACCTCTTCGGGCCGCGTCCTCCACCGCCTTTCCCTGGGCAGTGGCGACCAGAATATCCCCTTTTTGCACACTTCCTAATTCCTCATAATCTTCCAGCCTCGAAACGGTAAAGCGCTCTTCGATCCCGGCAATCCGGCAGGCCGGATCCAGCACATAGATCCTTCTGTCCGCCAAAGTATCCGGATAAACCCAGACAGGCCAGGTATTCTCATACCCTCCACCGTCCCACCGAAGGTCGGCGCGCAGGATCAGGCACAGGGCCTGCTGTGTATGCGGAAGCTTCACCGGCGGTTTCCCAAGTTCAACGGTCGCATCCGAAGCAGCACAGAATGCCCCTTCCCAGGAACACAGAACAGTCCCTTCCTGTTCAACCAGAATCCTGCAGGTGCCTTCCAGCTTCTCTCTGCTTTTATTAGAAAGCACAAACCGGCCCTGCAGATACTCTCCGGAGAAATAGTGATAGCGGTCCTTATTCAGAAAATGGTCACTGCCCCTCTTCCACACTCTTGCCAAATCCTTCTGGAAGGACACCACCACCTCCCCATTAATGATGCGCATCTGATCCGAAGTTGTCTTAGTCTCCATTTCATCGTCAAACAATCCGGCTGTGGTGATGGGCACATCCCGGATGGTCGTAATGTTGTAGCCGTTGACCTCCGGAAAACTCCTTGTAGTCTCAAGGATAAATTTGCGTATCTCCGCCATCTGGCAGATGCTTAATTCTTTCAGCCCTTCTGTCTCCCCAAGAACACCATATTTTTTCAGAATTTCTTTCTGACGATAGATCGGCTGATCCGATCCGAACCCCTTATGTACTCTCCGCAGAGGATTCATTTTCTCGTCCGGATCCAGCCACCATTTCTTCTGCCCTTCATCCGCCAGACGGAAGGTATCTGAATCATTGAACTCACCGAACACCCACGGCTTTGCCTCTCGATAATCTGCAGTAAATTCTCTGATCAGCGCATTCAGCTCATAGAGTTCCGCATAAAAATGATAATCATAAATATCCGACCTGGAATCTGTCTCCCCCTCAAAGCACTCCCCGGAGCCGCTGTTATCGCAGACCAGAATCTCAGGGGCGCGCTCCTTGATCATCCGGTACAGACGGTTCAGCATCCCGGAATCAATGGTAGCATCCAGCTCACAACCCAGGCTCACAAGAAAGACTGTAGGATGTGAAAGAAAATCGTCCAGCATACCCGGATACTGGCTGTAGATCCGTTCCTCCAAATATGCATTTTTATACGGTAGCCAGAGGGGAAGCTCCTGCCACGTCACAATCCCCATCTCATCACAGAGTTCATAATAGTATTCCGGCGGAAAATACAGGCAATGCTTTACCGTATTAAAACCCATCTCCTGAACATTGATCCAGAATTTTCCGCCGTCCGTACGGATCCTGCGGAACCCTCCCGAAAATGCCGCTTCATCCTGGGATACACCGTCCCGGTACAGCACTGCCTTTCCTCTGTACACCACAGGAGCAGAGGGACTCCACAGAGTAATCTCTTCCAGGCAGCAGGAAAACTCCGAGTCAAAAGGACCTTCCCAGACATTCACCCTCCCGTCCGGCCCGGTCACCTCCACCCGAACGGTAAGAGACCGATTCGGATCAATCTCTCCTGAAATCTCGCTCCGAAGGACAATCTTTTTCTCTTCTGCACAAAAACGGGGAATCATACGGACAAAGGATACCTCGCCCACAACCTTCAGCCGCACATCCCTCCAGATGCCCCCAAAGGGAAGCATCACATCGGGAATAAACCCAAACAGCACTGATCGGAAAAAGTAAGGGCTGTCCTTTTGGAAATCCGGTTTGCGAAGTTCCACCTCAATTCTGTTTTCCCCCTGTCTCAGTGCCTCCGTAATATCCGCCTGAAAGGATTCCCAGATTCCTTCGTGTTCCCTGATCTCTATTCCATTGCAGGAAATCCTGCACCAATAGCTCGCACCGTCAAATTCCAGTATATAATGACGCTTTTCCTGCACTTCATCCACAGTAATGGTTTTCCAAAACCGGTAAACGCCGTCATAATCCCTCTCTTCTGCCCGCTGTTCCACTGCACAGGGGATCATCATATCCCCCTCTTCCTTTCCGCAGTAATGCCAGGCTCCATTCAAATTCAACATCTGCTCCATCTGCCTTTCCTCCTTCTACCCTTTGATTCCGGAAGCCGCGTCATTATTCAGGATCTGTTTCTGCTGTATGAAAAATGCTGCCATGGTAGGAAGGGTCATCAGCACCGTTATTGCCATAATGGATGTATAATCCACCGTATAGGCTCCTTTAAACAGGGACAGACCGATAGGCAGCGTAAACTTTTCAGAGTCTGAAATATATACAAGAGGTCCTAGATAATCATTCCACACCACGATCATGTACATAATCCCGGACAGGAACAGCTGCGGCTTCATAAGGGGTATAAATATTTTCGTAAAAATCTGCCAGTGATTGGCGCCGTCAATGATTGCAGATTCCTCAAAATCCCTTGGGATCCCCCGCAGGAACTGCACCATGAGATAGATATAGAACGCTCCTCCGAACCAGGCAGGTATAATTAGGGGTTTGAACGTATCCAGCCATCCAAACGCGTTATACTGCATATAAAGAGGAATCACAAGCACATCCCACGGAATCATCATAGTGGACAGCATAAGCATAAATAAAAATCTCTTTCCTTTGAATTCAAACCGTGCAAACCCATAAGCCACAACTGCACTGGACAATACCATTCCGATCACGGCAAAGACAGTGACAAACAAAGAATTCATCAAATATTTTGTAAACGGCTGTGCCGTCCAGGCCTCCACAAAATTCTCAAGGTGAATCTCCCTCGGGAGTATGCTCATGGGAGACTGACTGAGTTCCGCCGGGTCTCTCACCGCCGTGATCAGCGCCCAGAACAGCGGGAACAAAAAAAGTATCACCAGCACAGTCAGCAAAATATAGATAAAAATGCTTTTCTTTCTCGACTTCATCTTCCTCTCCCCCTTATACTTCGTAGTACGTCCATTTTCTGGATATTGCCAGCACCGCACCGGTCATAGCCAGTATCACCAGGAACATGACCCATGCATTTGCCGCCGCATATCCAAGCTTAAACTTCTTAAAGGCATTTTCATAAATAAAAAGTGAATACATATAGGTTGACTTTGACGGTCCGCCTTTTGTCAGGTTCATGACCACAGTCAGCTGCTGGAAAGATGCGATGATCGCCATGATCAGGTTATAGACAAGCGTCGGGCTGATCAGCGGCAGTGTGATCTTCCAGAAACGTTTAAATCCTCTTGCTCCGTCAATCTCAGCTGCCTCCACCACCTGCTGCGGGACCCCCTTCAGGGCAGACAGAAACACCAGCATCATGGAACCCTGAGCCCACAGCGTCGTAAGCACGATTGCCCACATGGCCGCCCTCGGGCTTCTGAGCCATGGAACTGCCTCAATGCCCAGCATGGCAAGAAGCTGATTTAAGATTCCGTTGTCTTTCAGGATCCAGGACCAGATCAGCGCCAGCGCTACACCGGAGATAATTGTAGGGATATAAAACACGGTCTTAAAAAAGCCCGCTCCCTTGCGTATTCCATTCAAAAGAAGAGACAGTATCAGCGCGATCCCTACATTGATAGGTACAAGCATAAGGGCATACCGCACGGTCACCCACATGGCATGATAAAAATCCGGATCCCGGAACATCGTTATGTAATTCTCCAGTCCCACAAAGGTCCTTGTCCCGCTGATGTTCCATTCAAATGTGCTCATAAACAGGGAAAACATCGGGGGGGGGGGGGGGAAAGTGTAAATACCACAAATCCGATCATCCACGGCAGGATAAACAGATAAGGGACGATCTTTTTTTCCCGTTTAACTTCATAGCTCCAACTTCCTTTCTAAAACTATGGGCTGCTGATGTTCACAGCAGCCCATAGATAAAACTGACCTTATTATTTTACAATTGCTTCTGCTTTCTCCTGTACCTCATCCAGAACAGCTCCCACATCTGCATCCTCCTGTGCGAAGATAGCTTCCAGCCCTGCGTCGATCTCGGCGCTGATTTCCGGCCATTGTTCTGATTTTACAAGAGACGGCCTCTCGGAAGATGAACGCTCCAGCATCGTATAGAACGGCGCGATCTCCGGGTCGTCCAGATAACCCATGTCAGCTGCAACCTTTTCACGGACCGGCATCTCAATCTCGCACAAAGTCTTTACAGAATCATACGAAGTATAGAATTTGACAAACTCCCACGCTGCATCCTGATCTTTACAATCTGTAGTAACCGATAAGAAAGATGCATGTACCACGCTCATACTCTTGCCGCCGGGGAAGCCCGGCATAGTTGTGATCCCAAGGTTCACTCCTGCATCTTTTACAGATTCGATAAACCATTTGCCGGATTCTCCAAACGCATATTTACCGGAACCGATAGCCTGTCCGAAATCATCGTCGGTTGCTAGTATATGCAGTTTTGTCTTTATAGATCATGTCGTGGAAATACTGGATTGTTTCCTTGTTAGCGTCACTGTTGATCACTGGTTTTCCAGAATCATCCAGCCATGCGCCTCCGTTGGACCAGAGCATGGATTCAAATGCATAGGGATCCGGATTGTAATAAAAATACAGTCCTGTCGCATCACCGGATGTTGCTGCCTTAGCCATCTCCTTTAAGTCGTCTGTTGTCCACTCGTCTTTTACGGTAATTCCTGCGTTATCTGCCAGATCCTTATTGTAGTAGAACGCCCTTGTGGAAAAGCCAATCGGCATACCATAGATATTGCCGTTCATATCCGCATAGTTGAACAATGTCTCATAGAAATCGTCCTTATCCTCCATCTTGTCAATCTGATCCTGCAGCGGAACAAGACTCTCATAATAGGCCGGGAAATTCCACATCTTCACGATATCCGGAGCCTTTTTGGATCCAATGGCAGCCGCCAGTTTCTGGTCAAAGGCTGTTCCGTATGTCTCAAGCTTTACTTCAATCTTATCCTGAGACTCATTAAAGGCCTTTACGATTTCTTCCTGAACTTCAACTGCCGGACCGGCGTCTCCGGTTGCATACCGCAGCTGAATCTTACCGTCCTTTTCTGCTGATTCCTTTTTGTCTGTTCCTGAACATCCTGTGAGCCCTGATGCCCCCAGTGTGAGCGCCAGGCCCAAAGCTGCCAGCCTCTTTAACTGTTTTCTTTTCATGACCTTATCCTCCTGTTCTTTGATGGTTTCATTATAAAAAAAACAAGTCTCCAAAAAGGCTATGTTTTTTTAATAAAAGCTATACATTTTTAATCTTTTTTTCAAATTCAACCGGCGTACATCCCTCCACCTGTTTAAAAACCTTGAAAAAATAATTATACTGATTGAATCCCACGTCGGCGTACACCTCCTTGATCCGGTAGTTTCCCGTCTGAATCAGTTCCTTCGCTTTTTCAATCCGGATCCGGTTCAGATATTCCCCGAAATTCACCCCCGTATCCTGCTTGAACCGCTTGCTCAAATACGCATAATGAATCCCCATATGCTCTGCAAGCTGCTGCAGAGACATGGCGTCCCTGTAGTGGTTTTTCAGATATTGGACAGCTTCAGCCGTATACTTGCTATACCCGCTTTCTTTCATTTTTTGTGCCTTTGATACGCCGCCGCAGATTTTCCGGTAAAACGCCCGCATAACCTCCTTCATCTCATCCAGAGTCTCCAGTCTTTTGACCCGGTGGTACATCACATGAAAATTCTCCTGCTCCTTCACATATTCCAGCCGGTTCTCCTCCGCCACTTTATATGCAGCATTCAGCATCTCTACAATTCCCAGGTCAATGACCATCTGCGGAACTTTTCCCTCTTTATATCCGTCAAAAATATCCTCCACATCCGCAAGGCAGCTTCTGTCTGCCGAGGCAAGCTTCTGATAGAGCTTGCTGCCCTCCGGCTTCACAGTCTGCCCCGATACTTTTTCCTGCTTTTGCATCAGATCCTGATTGTAATTATTGTATACCTTCCCTTTTCCTTCAAACAATTTGCCCGCCAGCACCGCCCGGCATTCCTCATAGGACTGAAGAATATCCCGGATGGACATACACAATGTCCCAAGGCTTACAGATACGTCGACATTCATCATTTTTTTGATATTCTCATTGATCTGCCTGGCGTACTGCGTGCTTCTGGAATAAATATACAGCTGACTCTTGACGTCCACATAGGAAAGAATCACCGCATAACAGCCTTCCTTCACAGATATCATAATACGCTCCGGCACCTTCGCGGTCACACGCTCGATCAGATTGCGGACCGCATTTAAAAAAATGCGCCGGTCCTCCTGCTGAAAATCTTCTGAAATTTGGGGATAATCATCAATCTCACACAGGATCAGTACGGTACTTCCGAAATCTACCGGGATCTTGTATTTCTGAAATGATTCCCCTGCCTTTTCCGCCGGGATCTCTCCCCGCAGCATTTGAGAAAATACTTTTTCCTTCAATGCATTCTGGCTGTCCTCCATCACATCCTCGCCGGGCATCTCCCCGCCGCTTCTGCGGATTCTGGATATTGCCTCCAAAAGGGCGTTGGTCATGCTCTCCTCGTCCAGCATATGCTTTAAAATATAGTCTACACTTCCCTCCCGGAAGCTTTCTTTGACATAATGAAAATCCTTATAGCTGCTGATGGCAATAACCTCCAGTCCGGGAACATACTGCTTTGCCTGCCGGATCAGGTCAATGCCGTCAATCTTAGGCATCTTCATATCCGTGACCAGGATGTCCGCCGGATGGTTCCGGATAAATTCCAGTGCGTCCGCCGCCTGTGTGAATTCTCCGGCAATCTTTGTATTTCTGATATGGATGATCTCTTTTAATTTTGTCAAAGCCAGTGCATCGTCATCTACGATCACAATCTTAATCATTGCCTTCTTCCCTCCTGACAGGGATCCTCACAGTTATGCTGGTGGATACCCCCTCAATACTCTCCGCAGTGATCCCATACTGCTCTCCGTAATGGAGTTTGATTCTTTTCTCGGTGTTGGCAAGGCCAATACCATTAAACATAGAAATCTTGCCCGTATCAAAGCCCTGTCCGTTATCCATCACAGTAATCACCAGATCCTCCCCGTCCCGCTCGGCACGGATCAGAATGAGCCCCTCCGTATCCTCCCTGCGCTCTTCTAGGCCATGTACAATTGCATTCTCGACGATGGGCTGTATCATAAATTTGAGAATCTGCTCATCCTCAATCTCCGGTTCAATATCCATATAATAGCGGATGGGATAAAGAGATTTGTATTTATAGATTTCAATATAACACTTTGTATACTCCAACTCCGTCTTCAGAGAAATATATTCCGTATCCTGCTCCATACTGATATGCAGCAGCTGCATAAATGCATCCGTCAGATGTTCTACATTGGTCACCCTCTGGATGTGGCAGAGATTTTTGATCGTATTCAGTGTATTAAACAAGAAATGAAGATTGATCTGTCCCTGCAGGGAACGAATCTCCAGCGTCATTTTCTCCTTCTCTTTTTCCTTAATGTCCTCCATCAGCTTCTTGATATCCTGAGTCATAATATTAAAAGCCTCGGACACCTTGGCAAATTCGTCCTTTCCCTCAAGGCTGATTTCCGTATCCAGCCGTCCCTGGCTGAAAGTCTGAATAGCCTCTGCAAGACAATCCACATTCCTCCCGATCCACCGGCTCAGTGCATACACTACACCGAGAAGAAGACAGAGCATGATCACTGTGATCAGAATCACATTGAGAAAGCGCTTCGCCATATTCCCGAGCAATATGTGCATCGGAACTGCAACACCCATTTTAAACGGGGAGTCCGGTCCGTTTCCCGTTAAGAGCCATTCCTGACCTAGGCTGTCCCGCACAAGTTCCCTTTCCTGTACGCCCAGATTCTCTATGACTTTCTCTTTGTTAAGATATTCCTCATAATTGGATGATGTATACAAGATCTTCCCGTCTCCTGTCTCTACGGAAATGACCGCCTCCTGCTGGAACACATCTTCAAAAATCACTTCCATACTTTCCTTTTCCAGCGTAACTGCACAATAGCCGATGACCTTTCCATAATATAAGACATTCTGAAACAGCACCAGCTGTTCCGGGTGAAATTCAGAGCCTCCCCTTCCAATAACTGTATAGTCGGAACCCAGCTCCTTTAATTGGCTCCGGGCAGTCTCCGCCCAGAAAGCTTCATCGAGCTTTTGTCCTCTTGCAAAAGAACCTCCCTCATAGGATCCCACTTCAATCGAGTGGATCTCCGGGTTGCTGATATAGATACTTGTCACCAGTGTTTCCATCTTTTCTGTTGCCTGCCGGTTCAGATATTCATTTTCCCACCGGTTGTTCAGATACCGATCGACTACTGAACTATTATAGGTAAGTACTCTGGTCTGGTTGCGGATGGTACTTATCAGATCCGTCAGCTTCTTATCACGTTCTTTCAGCAAAGGCCGGTAGTCTCACACGCATTGTCCACGATCATTTCCTTGGAATACCGGTACCAGATCCTGGAGATCAGAGATGTGGTGGCCAGAAGGATACAGCACAAAACCATTGATATTTTATATTGAAATTTCATATATTCTTCATCCGTTTCTGTTTTATTTTCAATATTATAGCTTTTCCCGGGATTCCTGTCAAAATATCCGGCTGCCGGAAAACAGATCTGTATCATCAAAAGAGGCTCTCCCGCGGCTTTGTGTAAACCACTGCGGACGAACCTCTTACTCTTTGAATCTTTATTTTACATGTGAGGATTTTTCATGGGTCAGCCTCCGGATCTCTTCCTCACGCTTCTTCTCCACGGCCTCCAGTTCCTCCGTAGTGAGCACACCCAGCTTCTCCTTCTGGAAATCCATATTAGAGAGAAGGAAATTCATGGCAAACCCTACCAGCAGGGCCCATCCGGAGCCCTTAAATGCCAGGACAGCCGCCATAACCCCCGCAATACTTTTATCCGTATTGGACTTACAGTATTCCATACCGATCCTTGCACACACATATGCCTGGAACAAAAGTGTAATTGCGGAACCAACACCCATGATCGGTTTCATAAAGGATACGATCGGCACCAGGATCACGCTTAAAAAAGTAGCCATACGGAAGGAACTCATTCCTCCGATCAGGGATTTCATAGCTTTCCTGCCTTCCCGGTACCGCATAGCTACAGACACCGTCATACCTACCCACAGAGGTCCTGCAAGAGGCGGAAACGGTGCAAAGACCGCAAGAACCAGGTTTCTCAGACCACTGATCAGGTTGGAGCGGCTGGAATTAAAGTCAATGTATTCGTCATTCCGGCTCTCCTGCGCTTCCTTTACCAGCGTCTCTGAAGTTACAAAATCACCAAACGCCAGCACATAGCAGATGAGGGACAGCGGAAGCGCCTTTACGAACACGGAAACCGGCGGGAATCCTACTGCAAATACACTGACCGTCCGGAACATCTCTGTAAAATCGGGTATGCGGATCACACTTCCGAGTTCCAGCACCGGCGAAGCAAGCTCTCCGAGCACTACACCGATCAGCATAGCAACCAGATACGGAAACAGGTTGCCGTATTTTGCCATAACATCCAAAATCTTAATCTTATCTCGCTTCTTCTCGCAGAAGGGGGAAAAGCTCAGAAAAGCCAGCAGCAGTGTGCCTGCGAGAGTAGCCACCGGAGCCGTCAGAAGCTGGCTCCCTTCTGCAAGCTGCCCCTGGATGACTGTGATCGGCGCCGCCAACAGGATTCCGCCCTTGACGGAGGAAGGCACCAGCCGCACAAACTTATCGGCAAGCTTCGTAATCCCCATAAAAACAAAGATACACGCTACCAGAAGCTGGACGGCAATCATGGCCTGTATCCGCTGGGGACCTTTCTCAAATCCCTCCAGAAATGCCAGTGTAAACGGCAGCGTCGGCGTGATCCAGCCCGGGACTACCGGATCTCCCAGCCATCCGTGAAGCATATACATAAATACTTCCAGGATGACACAGCTCCATGCCAGCTCATAAGGCAGCCCCAGATTATCCGTCAGATAGGGGATGGAGCTGAGAGCCGTAGCACCCAGGATCAGGCCCTGGAAAAATTCTACATACTCAATACGGTAATGCACTCCCGGAATCCGCCACTGGAACGGGCCGAGAGGAAGAAACGGAAGTTCATTTGCCCTTCTTTCTTTTTTCGGACTCATCGTCTATGTATCCTCCTGTTTAATGTCTTTTTTTTAACAAAGAATGTGTGGAAAAATCTCTGCCCCAAGCCAAAGGGCAGAGTTTTCTATATAATATAATTCCTCTGAAAAGTAATACCATTTATTTGCCAAGAGCACTCTTTCCGAAAATCTTCACATGCTGGCCTACCAGGTACAGAGAACTCAAAATTGCAAGGGCAGCAAATACCAACAGCATGATCATCAATGTGTAAACAGCATTCGCCTCACCGGACGCCTTGGTAAGCTGAGCTGCCACCACAGGGATCAGGTAGCTCGCCGCACCCATGAATGTATAGTAGATTCCTGTATTTCTTCCTTTCGGGCCCGGGTTAAACAGCTGTACCACCGCAAGTCCTGTCTGAAGGGCTCCCCCTGCCGCAAAAAATCCCAACATCGCAATTGCAACATAGATGATCGCTACCTGATGGATGAACAGTACCCCTGCAAGGGCAACTGCAGTAAAGACGGAATCAATCAGAATTACCTTCAGCGGATTCCATTTTAACTTTGCCATCATAAATGCCCAGAACAGTACCGCACAGATAGAACCTACCGTATAGATGGAAGTCATTCCCGCCGCCTGCATCTCTGTCAGGCCGCATACAGCCAGTCCGAAAGCTTTCGTATACTGCTGTGCGCCGTACATGATCGCCATACACAAAAATGCATAGAACATAACAAGAAATACAACAAACTTGTTTGGCTTCGTCAGCATTGCAGCTTTTGCCGCATCAATCTCAGCCTGGACAGAATTCTTCTGATCACCGGATGCCCCCGCAGCCGCTTTCTTCTGATCGTCATATACAAACGGCGCCGCAAGCGCGAGTACCAGACACACTACCGACATTGCAAGAGGAAGGATAATATTCATCTTCCAATTTCCGGTTGCGGCCATCTGTACAACGAATAACGGATATATCATACCTGACAGGGATACAAAGAACTTAATCCCGATCAGTGCAGACCCCGGCGCTGCCGGATACGCCTCCTGGACAGCCGGATACCCGGAGGCATCCCAGAACCCGGATGTAGCGATACCGGTCAGAAGTCCGCATATGGAAGCCACCATTGCACTTTTCGTCGTCAGGAATCCGGCGAAGCAGGCAATATAGAGGACTGCCCCGCCGATCATAAGTTTTTTCCTGCCTACACGGTCCGAAATCTCCCCGCCGATCCACACACTGATAAACTTTCCGAAACCAGTCCAGGCAACCGCTGTGCTGACTGCTGCAAGACCTGCCGCGTAAGCCGCCGAATCTGGATTTGACATATCAAACCCCCACTGTGTCGCAAAGTTTACATTGTTCTGGCTTAAGATGATTGCCTGGATACCGTGTGTCAGATAACAGATATACACACAGATGATAGACATCAAATATTTCTTTGCTTTCATTCCCATTCTCCTTTTTCGATATCAACCGATCTTTTTCTGCCGTCTCTTATTTTGCCTGCTCAGCCTGGAATTTCTGATACTCCTCAAGAGGCATCTTCTTCCCGACGAACAGTTCATAGTTCACAGCCCCCTGCTGCTGGAGCATACCGACTCCTCCGATGGCCTTACAGCCTGCTTCTTCTGCTTCCAGAATCATCCTTGTCTTCTCCGGATTATATACTGTGTCTGCCACAACGAGGTCTTTGCGGAACAAAGACTTATCGATCAGCGTCACATCCTCATACGGCTTCATACCCATAATGGTCGCATTGATCACAATATCACAGTCGCCCACTGCTTCTGCAAGCTTTTCCTTATCTTCAAGATCCTCTATAGTAACCAGACAGTCCGGACAATGTTTTGCAAGCTTTTCCTTTGTCCCCTCAGCTCTCTGATAGAACTCATCCTTCGGATTAAAGATCTTTACCTCTTTTGCCCCGTCCAGTGCAAGCTGAACCTGAATGGCAGTTGCAGCGCCGCCGGCTCCAAGTACGACGGTCTTCTTACCTTTTACATCAAAACCGTTCAGTTCAAGGTTTTTCACAAATCCGACGCCGTCTGTAATGTGTCCGGTGATCACGCCGTCGTCATTGACAAATACATTGCAGGCGCCGATAATCTCAGCTGCCGGGGACAGCTGATCTACCAGCTCTGCCGCAATATTTTTGCACGGCATTGTAAAGTTGCCGCCTCTCATCTTAAGAAGCTTAATTGTCTCAAATGCTTTCGGCATCTGCTCTACATTTACATCAAATGCCATATAGGCATAGTCAAGCCCGTCATGCTGAAAACTAAAATTATACATAGCCGGAGAACCGGAATGTCCCACCGGTGTTCCGAATAATGCCAACAGTCCTGTATGTCCGCTGATTCTTTTTTCCATCTCTATCATCCTCCTGAACCGGATGCCCGGTCCGGGCATCCGTCAATCATTGTTATAATTTTATAGCTGCATCGTATGCTTCCCTGGTAGCGTCGAGCGCCCTTCTGGCTCTCTGAGCATCACCCACCACATGTACCTCCGGAACGACCGCGCGGATCTCATCGGCAAAATCATAGATCACTTCCTGCCCCTCACGGTGTGTATAGCGGGAGCTGAAGCCCATGGAAAGCACCACAGTATCAAATCCTCTGGCCTCATAAAGAGTTTCGTCTGATTTATCTGACGCATTTTTATAGCTGACCCCGTCGGAAAAGATCTCTGAAACTGCCGCATTGGTAATCTGTTCGATGCCGTACTCCTCAAAAGCCTTCATCAGGAAGATTCTGTGTTCGTGGATTACATCCGGCCCGATTGCATCCCGCATCTCAATCACGGATACCTCATGCCCCTGCTCTGCAAGGAATTCCGCAGTCTCTGCGCCGACCATGCCGCCGCCGACTACCAACACCTTGTGTCCTACCGGACGGCTGCCCTCCAGACAATCAATACCGTGAACGATCTCCGGATTATGAATCCCTTTGATAAACGGAAGGATCAGTGTCTCAGATCCTGTGGCGAGAATCACCGCATCCGGTGTATCCTGCCTCAGCATATCGGCAGTTACCTTCGTATTCATCTTAATATCAACGCCGGCTTTCTCACATTTTACCACATAACTGCGAATCATGTTGGTAATATCTCCTTTTCCCGGCGGATAAGCTGCCAGCCTCATATTGCCGCCCAGTTTATCAGACGCCTCAAACAGTGTGACATCGTGTCCCCGTTTCTTCGCCGTATACGCGGCATACATACCTGCCACACCGCCGCCGATTACATATACCTTTTTCACTTTTTCTGCCATTGGAAGCCCTTCTGCCTCATGGCCCAGCACAGGATTGGTCAGACAGCAGATCGGTTTTCCTGCATACATATTGGCAACACATCCCTGCAGGCAGGCGATACAAGGAGTCATATCCTCAAGCCTTTCCTCCTGCGCTTTCAGCGGCATATGCGGATCCGCCAGAGACTGACGCCCGAAGGCCACCAGGTCCGTCTTCCCCTGTTTTACCATCAGCTCTGCAAACTGCGGCTCTGTGTAGCGTCCCACAGTGATGACCGGAATTGAAACACTTTTTTTGATATTTTCAACCAGCTCTGCCGAGAATCCACCGTGGATACCCGTAGGAGCCCACATATATTCATCCTTAAGATGTACTGCACGGGATACATGAAGAGCGTCAATCCCGCATTCCTCCAAATAAGATGCTACCGCACACATATCATGGTTGTCAAGTCCGCCGAACATATCCTCCGTACTGTTGATCCGGGCAAGGACTGCGATCTTCCCTTCCGTCTTTGCTTTTACCTCTTCAACGATCAGGCGGGAAAATCTCATTCTGTTCTCAAAGCTTCCGCCGAACTCATCAATTCTCTTATTTGTCCTTGGAGACATAAAGGAATTTACCAGATAACCGTGTGCCATATGGATCTCTACTGCATCCACACCGGCTTTCATAGCGCGCTTTGCTGCCTCTCCGTACCCCTGGATCAGCTGATATACCTTCTCTGTCGGCACTTCCTTGGGGATGTCCTTTCCGTCCTTTGTCTGAATGGACGTAGCCGCCTCAATCGGCGCGCCTGCGTTCTTTGCATTTCCTTCCGGCCCCGCGTTCTGCAGCTGGACGGAGATTCTGGCTCCTTCTGCATGTGCGGCGTCACAGATTCTTTTTAAGCTCTCGATACTGTCGTCATTGTACAGACAAGGTTTTCTGGGACCTCCCTTAGCCCCTTCATGGACGACCGTAGCCTCAATGGTGATCAGGCCGAACTGCCCTTTGGCACGTTCTCCGTAATATGCGGCCGACTGAAGGCTCCATGTCCCGTCGGTATTTGCAAAATTATTTCCCATAGGCGGTACTACAAAACGGTTCTTTACTGTCATCGGTCCGATCTGGATCGGTGTAAACATACTTCTGAATTTCATAGCCTCTCCTCTCTGCCCTACGCTTCCACTGTCTCTGGCCAGGCTTCCTCTAATACCTTCTTTGTATTGTCGTATGTAAATGCTGCCGCTTCCTTTAAGCCTCTTCCAAGGATTTCGTCGGAGATAACCTCAACACCGATCACCTTCGGGTCAATTCCCGCATCCTTGATCATCTTTACAAATCCGGCAGTGTCCTTTGCTCCGGTGCCGGGCGCCAGACGGTCATGCATAGATTCATCCCTCAGGATCGTCTTTGCATACGGCCTGTCGTATGCGTCATTGATCTGAATAGAGATTACCTTCTCCGCGATCTCTTCTGTCAGAATATCATACGGCTGGTCAGCCCTTACCCAATGCCAGGTGTCAAGAATCAGCATCGCATTGTCACAGCCTGCTGCCTTTACTACTTCCCAGCCCTTTTTAAGATCCGGGATCCCGCTGTATGGCATAGGCTCAACACCGATGATATATTTGCCTGCCCGCTGGCACAGCTCTTTTAATTTCTGTGCGGTATATTCTACAGAATAATTCTCCATTAACCCGCAATTAATATGTCCGACCCCAAACAATTCACACATATGGAAGCACATCTGCTCCTTGTATTTCTGCTCATAGGAACGATGCTCCTCACACCACTGGACGATGTACTCAACCTCTGTCACCTTCATATCATGCTTTTCAAGGATTGCAAGAATATCTGCATCGTGAAGGCCTTCATTCAGCGCGTCCACATAAGTTTCTGCCCGAAGGCCTATCCCTTCGTAACCGGCCTCTTTTGCTGCAATGACACGGTCTTCAAATCTGCACTGATCCCCCAGTGTCCATGAACTGATTGTAATCGGATTCTTCTTTGACATAATACTTACTCCTTTCACTGTTTAAATTGAACATATTTCCTGTGTTTTTCGGTTCAATATTGTATGATTTTTTATACTTTGATTATAATCCATTGTTAAATTTAAAACAAATTGGTAATATTGCCGGAATCCATAGATTTTGTTTATAGTTCATGTTAAAATATACTGCAAAGTTTACAGAACACACGAGAAAGGAAGGATGTCCATGAACCTGTATCATCTGCGATACTTTGTTACATTGGCACACCTGGAGCATTATACAAAAGCCGCAGAGATCCTGGCGATCACTCAGCCAAGCCTGAGCCATGCCATTGCATCTCTGGAAAAAGAACTGGGTGTCAAACTGTTTGAAAAAGAGGGGCGGAATGTCATCCTGACCAAGTGCGGCCAGGCTTTTCTTGCAGATGTGGAAAAATCTCTGGAAATGCTGGATTCCAGTATCACCAAACTGCAGATGACAGGAAGCGGAGAAGGCCGAATTGATATTGCACTGCTGAGAACTCTGAGCACAAAAATCGTGCCCTCCTTCGTGAAGGGATTTCTGGATCAGAAGAAAGGCAAAAAGATTGATTTCTATTTTCATAATTCTACCGGATTAACCAAGAATATCCTCCAGGGACTGAAGGAACGAAAGTATGATGTGGCTTTTTGTTCCATGCTGGACAACGAGCCGACCATAGAATTTGTCCCCATTGCACGCCAGGAACTGGTTCTGGTTGTCCCTCTTGACCATCCTCTGGCAAAACAGGATACGATAGATCTGAAAGAAACTCTGCCCTACCCTCAGATTGTATTCTCAAAGCAGAGCGCGTTAAGATACGTAATTGACAAGCTATTTGACAAATGCGGCGGAAAACCTCAGATTGCCTACTCTGTAGAAGAAGACCAGGCGGTTGCCGGACTTGCGGGCGCAGGCTTCGGGATTGCCGTCGTGCCCAACATGCCGGTGTTAAGTTCTATGCCCGTCAAGATCCTTGAGATCGTCAAACCGACCTGGGAGCGCATCTTCTACATGTGCACGCTGAAGGACGTGTACCAGGCTCCTGTGATCCAGGAGTTCAAACAGTACGTGACAGATCACAGAGAATTATAAACTCCTAGTTGGCCCAGTCTACCTGCTGAACTCTCACCCAGGGATATTCTTTTAAATCCGAAGACTCCAGATCCTCACGGTTCATATCGACCGCGGTAAGCCGGCTGTTTTCATAGGTTTTATAGTAATAGATCCCGCGCTCTGCGTCCATACAGCACGTATACAGCGTAATATCACACTCATCCTTGTCTGTAACCACACTTCCTTTTGGCATTGCCACTGAATCCAGGAGATGAAAAAACTGAGCTACGCTGCTCTGCTCATCCTGCCCGCAGACGGAATTCAGTTTCAGGTAAGCCGCCTTGACAAACCGGGAGGACGGCGAAAAGTCCCCCGGGAGCCCGAAGCTTCCAAGCCCCTGTCCGTACGGCTTTAGCTTCACCGATGTACTGAAGCAATTCTTCGGGCAGTTCACCGTCAGATTCAGGTACTGACACAGGTTCGTCATCTGGAAATCAAACGAAGGGTTGTTCGTCAGGACTCCTACCGGATTATCATACACCTTCATCCCATCTGCCGTCGACTCCAGAACCAGGGATTCTTTTTTATCTGCAATGTGCCAGTGAAGCGGCGCAACAGGAATCTTGGCGCTAAAAGGGATGTCAATAAGCTTTGTATTTTTAAGCAGCAATTTTGCCTCTGCAGCAGTCGCACATTTTCCAAGCAGCCAGAAGATCAGCTCAAACGGTGAGATATTCGCCTTATTGTAATCCGGATCCGACGGATAATACGCATTATCCGGAAAGTTCAAGCCTGCAATGCACAGGCCCACTTCATTGAACGCTTCTGCATAGAGCGGATACCCTTCGGAGACCGTAGCCATACCAAGGAGGGCATAATGCCGGCGAAGCGTTCCCTCCCGCCGGAACGTAAACGGATAATTCCGAGGTGTAAAAATGACCCTTGCTCCAAATTCGTAATCCAGATCCATTGTCCTGCCAAAATAAAAATCCTGCGTATTCATTGCTATACTGGTGCACATATCTTTTCCCCTTTTATAAATATCAAATGTCTTTTAACCCTAACATTAATATATTATATCGCAATGATTTTATTATATTCCTATGCAGGTTTTAAATATGATATGACAATGATTTTGCCTGTCAGAACTCCATAACACTGATGATATGCGCCCATGCCTCCTCGTCGATCTCCTCATCCCGGAACAGCTTTTTCTTATCGGCATCTGTAATTTTTCTTAGTATTCTGCATGGATTTCCCGCCGCAAGCGACCAGTCCGGGATATCCTTTGTCACCACGCTCCCGGCTCCCACCACCACGTTGCTCCCAATGCGGACGCCCGGACAGACGACCACATTTCCTCCAAGCCACACGTTATCTCCGATCGTGACCTCTTTGCCATATTCGTATTCTGAATTGCGGGTCACCGGATGAATGGGATGCCCGGCGGTGTAAATAGCCACATTAGGCGCCAGCTGGCAGTTATCCCCGATCTTTACCTTCGCCACATCCAGAATGGTACAGTTATAATTGGCGAAAAAATTTTTTCCCACCTCGATACGGCTTCCATAATCACAGTAAAAAGGCGGGTTGATAAACGCCCCGTCGGATTTCCCCAAAAGCTCTTTTACCACTTCTCCAATACCATCAAAATCACAGCGATCCATAAAATTCAATTTCTGAAGTTTCTGCCTGCAGGCCTTTTGCTCCTCAAACAGGCTCTCGTCTGCGATATAGGCCATCTGTGCGTCTCTGCGCTCTCTGTTTGTCATAATCATTTACCTCCTGAATATCTCTCCCTTTCCATCGTGTGGTAACAGAGATAGTCCCCGCCTTCTCTCTAATTTCTATTTCAGTAAGGAATACATTTTCATATCGATGACTTCTCCATTTTTCACAGCATTATTTCTTAATGTTCCTTCATATTGGAAACCTGCCTTTTCAAGCACACGGCAGGATGCCGTATTATACGCAAATGGCTCTGCATAGATGCGGATGATATCGCTTTTCTCAAAAACATATTCGCAAATCTGTTTTACTGCCTCAGTCATAATCCCTTTTCCCCAATATCCTTCGGCAACATAATATCCCAGCTCGGCTGTCTGCCGGTGTATGTTTTCCTGACGGAAAACACCAATACTTCCGACCACCCGGTCATCTACTGTTATGGCAAAAGCAAAGGTTTTATTTTCATCCGCAGACAACATCGCAGAAATAAAATCCGCTCCGTCCTGTTCCGTATAAGGATACGGCAATCCATCCCTAAGATTATCCTGTACTTTTTTATTGGAAAGAGTCGCTGCCAGATCTGCTGCATCTGACAAATCCCATTTTCTTATTTTACAAATCATTTTCCTGCCTCCCTGCTTCTTCATTTTCAATAACAAACTATATATCTGTCGTATTATGATACACTATGAACAGGTCAAAGCACAATGGCAAATTACAATATCGTGAAATTGTAAAAATGATAAAACCGGGAAACCCTTCATTCTGCGGTTTCCCGGTTCTTGAATCTCCTGTCCCCACTTCAGTCATTGAACAAAAACGACCTCTTATCCCTGAACTCTACGTTCACCGTCACCTTTTCCCCCCGGAAAGCATATTCATTCAGGACAAAGGGCAGCCCGTTGTTCCCCTTATGGATATCGGATACAATCAGCAGCGGATGCCATTTTCCCACACCCAGGAGCTTACAGTCTGTCTCTGTAGGAAAGTCAGTTTTGATGTTCTCCACTATACGGGCCGTCTTGTACCCGTTATACTCCAGCTGGGAGAACAGCGGCATATTCTCCAAGCTTTCTTTGGTCACAAACCTTGCCGCATCCATCGTAATAAACGCCTTACGGATACAGGTAGGCTCACCGTCCACGGACGTAAGGCGGTACACATAAAAGACCTCCTTCACACTCTCCGGCAGACACAGGCATGACCGCAGGTAAGCAGTGCTTTTAATGGCTTCACAGCTGATCACCTCTGTCTGGCACTGAAGCCCCTTGGCCAGCACCTGATCTCTGAAATTGGAAAACCCTGCCGTATTGACGTCCAGCTTTTCCGGAGCCACAAAAGTACCTTTTCCCTGAACCCGGTACAATAATCCGTCATTCACAAGTTCTGTGATCACGGATCGGACTGTCATCCGGCTGAGGCCATATTTCTGTGCCAGTTCATTCTCAGACGGGATCTTCTGGTTGGCTCCCCAGGTATTATGTTTCAAATCTGTCCGGATAATTTGATCCAGTTGGTCGTGCAATGAAATTGCGCTTGTTTTATCTAACATTTTTACTCTCATTCTGATAGGTATTATAGTTTTTCTATCATATAAAAATGATACTATAATCAGTCGGTTTTTTCAAGCATTTCACAACAAACAACCGATATCCTTTACTTTTCACCATTTGCCGCGTTCATAAACCGCCTCTGATAGGACACGACCTGATTTGCGCTTGAGAATCTTGCCAGATAATTGGGCTCGGCTGTCAGCACAACCCGTCCTGCCATATCACTGTACTCGTCGGAAGAAAGAAGCTTGTCAATGTCATAATAATTATATGCCCCTTCCATGCTGCAGATAATCAGTCTGGTATCCTCCATATTCGTCTGGCGCAGAAGTCTTAAATTCTGCCGGATGCCGTCCAGCCCGTCTGCCCCCTCCGGATTATGGAGATTTCTCTGATCCAGCAGGATCTCCGCCTTCTCCTTCACAGAAAACAGATCTACTTCGTCCTCTCCGGCTGCAAAGTAATCCTTTCCGATCATATATGCCCGCAGCTCCTCCAGATACTTCTTCTCCCCGGTCATCTGATAGATTCCAAGATACTTCTTAATTTCCTGAGACTGCATCAGACGGTGACGGATGAAACTGTTGATAAAATACGGACGCGCCTGCAGCGCCAACGCAGTCTGGGCGGGCTCAAACATCAGGGTAAAATTCACCCGGTATCCATGCTCATGGAGCATGAGAGCCAGATTGTGCCCGCGAAAGGCATCCTCTGTCGCCACGTCATCGTATCTTCTGGAGAGCCGTCTCTCCCCGGTAAGCAGCTCCTCCACATTTCTTCGGCTGACTGGGCCAGTATGGGGAACCTTGATGACCACTCTGTATTCAGAAAGCATCTCTTTGAATTTTGCGGCTTCCTCCAGGATCTCTGCGTCACTCTTCTTAAACGGGTCATTCAGTTCCACACTGATATCACATCCCGGGCCTAAGATCCTTCCGATCTCCTCCATGACCTCGTCCCGGGTCTTGAATTTATTTCCTACATTTGCTTTCGGATTGTTAATAAACAGATCATAAATAATCCCCGGATTGCAGGTCAGGTTTGCCAACATGCCGGACACCGGAGCCACCTCGTAAGGGTTAGCGCTGTCCGCGGAAAAGAGCAGATTCGTCGGCCTCTTTCTCCCGTTTTTATCATAAGAAATATTCCGCTTTAAATTTGCCCTGAGCACACGGTCCGCACTCAGCTCCAGTTCCACTTCAAAGCCGGCCGGCGTCTCTCCTGCCGGAACTTTGAAATAATCAATAACTTTCCTGAACTCCCGGGTCACCCCTATGTAATCTGCCGCTTTCGCAAGTTCCTTAAACTCCCTGCCCTCAAGCGGCAGATCAAGGATCCGCTCTACATAGTTCTCTTCTCCACTGACGGGAGTAAATCCCAGATTCCGAATTGATGATTTAATAACCATTTTTATTTCCTCGTCTTTCTATTACGTAATTTTCTAAGATGCCAATTCCCTCTACTTCTATGCGAAGTACGTCCCCCGGATGAATCTGCCCTGCCCCGTACGGCGTACCCATAGAAATAATGTCGCCCGGGTAAAGGGTCATATAATCCGAGAAAAAGGAGATCATGTACGGTACTGAAAAAATCATCTCCTTTGTATTGCCGTCCTGGCGCAGTTGGCCGTTTACCCAGCTCCTGATCCGTGTATCAAAGGGGTCAAGCTCTGTCTCAATACACGGGCCGATGGGGCCGAAGGTATCGGCCGCCTTCAGCCGCAGGTCGTCTACACCGAACTGGGACCGGTCTGTAATATCATTGGAGCAGGTATATCCGAATACACAGGACAGTGCTTCCTCCCTGGATACATGCCTTGCAGTTTTTCCGATCACCACCGCCATCTCTCCCTCGTACAGACAGTCATACCCGTCAAAAACAGGGATCTCTATGGCCTCTCCTGCTGCAATACAGGCGCCTGTAGGTTTCATAAATGTGATGGGATATTCCGGAACCGGACGACCCATGGCCTTTGCTGCCCCGGCAAAATTAAGGCCCACGCCGAGGTATTTGGTCGGTTTGCATGGGGTCAGGAGTTTTACCTCTTTCAGCCTGTACCTGCTGCCGTCCGGATCATACCCGTCTTCCCGGCTTCTTCCGGCAGAAAACGGGGAACCTTTCAGTCCTTTGACTTCTCCGCCTTCCAATACACCGTATTTTTCTTCCTGCCCACAGCGAAAACGTACAATTTTCATGGTCTCCTCCACTATTAAAACTCATGGTCTTCCGGTTACTCCGCCGCAATGCTGGCAAGTGCAATGCTGGCAAGCTTGCTCTCTGCCGCATCCGAACGGGATACCAGGATGATCGGTGCTTTGGCCCCCACAATGATCCCGGCATTTTTAGCGTTTCCAAAATAAAGCATGGCCTTTCCGATGCCGTTTCCCACCTCATAAGTGGGAACCAGCAGGATATCTGCCTCTCCGGCGCCCTCCGCCTCATACTTTTTATGGGCGCAGGAATTCTTGGAAATCGCCATATCAAGCCCCACAGGCCCGAACACATTCATATTACAAGACTCCCATTCTTCCTTCATCTCAGAAAGCTTTGCCGCGTCTGTGGTGGCCGTAATTTTGGGATTCACACTTTCGGCGCCACAGACGCAGGCAGCCTGGATCCGGTCATAGCCCAGCCGTTTCATAGTCCGGGCCGCATTTTTAAGGATCCCTACTTTCTGCTCCAACGTCGGGAAGGTAATCATCCCGCCGTCTGTCAGACATAGGAGTTTCGGATAATTTTCCTGTTCAAAAAACATTACATGAGAGATCAGCCCATCTCCCCGGATGCCGGTATCCCGGTCCACAACCTCCCGCATCAGGTCTGCCGTCCCTAACATCCCCTTCATCAGGAAATGTGCACGCCCTTCGCGAACCTCGCGGACTGCTCTTCTGGCACATTCTGTATCTGTTGTGCTGTGGATAACGGTATAATCTCCGGGATCGCATCCAAGTTCTGTCAGAATCTTTGTAATCTTCCCGGCATCCCCCACTAAAACAGCATCAGAAATGCCCTGTCTGTAAGCATCTGTTACGGCGCGCAGCACATCCTTATCATGAGCCGCCGCAACAACGATTGTCTTCTTTTCTCTTCTTTTCGCCATCTCGGTCAAGTCTGTAAGATGCGAAATCATAGTTCCACCTCCTGTTATCCGGCGGTACTGATACATTCATCAGTCACCGGCCAGTATCTTATACGCTGCCTGTCCGGTACACCTTCGCTTCCTCCCCGTGCAGTACCCGGAATACTCCTTCTGCAAGGGCGCTCATCTCTTCTTCTCCCGGGATACGGATGACCGGCGCCATCTTCTCCACATATTGTGTGATTTCTGCACACAATTCTTCGGAATAGGCAATCCCTCCGGTCAGGATGATCCCGTCCACATCAAACTTAAGGACAGCCCCCATAGCCCCGATATCCTTGGCAATCTGATAGGCAAACAGGCGGAACACCAGCATTGCCTTCTCATCCCCGGAAAACGCCTTCTCCTGCACCTCCCGGAATTCCCTGGTCTTCAGGTAAGAATAAATACCGGATTCCCGGCAGAGGATTCTCTTTGCATCTGCCTTGCTGACACCTGAAAAGCAATATTCAATGACCTGGGAGGTCGGCACACTGCCGCCGCGGTCCATACACATGGCCCCTTCTTCCCTGGTATTAAATACATCAATGGCCTTTCCCTTCTCATGTGCAGCAACAGACACACCGCCCCCCAGGTGGATGATAATCAGATTCAACTCTTCGTAGGCTCTGCCAAGCCTGGCTGCCGCTTTTCTTCCCACGCTTTTGTGGTTCAGCGCATGGAAGAAACTCTCCCGCTCCATGCCGCAGAAACCGGAATACCTTGCCACCTCCTGCATCTCATCAACTACCACCGGATCTGTAAAATAAGCAGGAATACCTGCCGGATCTCCCAGTTCCTTTGCCAGGATCGGGCCTAAATTGCTGGCATGTTCACCGTTCACACAATTCTTCAGGTCTTCAATCACCTGTTCGTTGATCCGGTAAGTGCCGGACGGAATATGCCTTACCAGACCTCCGCGGCTTCCGATGGCATCAAAATCCGCCATCTCGAACCCGGCTTCCTTTAACGCAGCCAGGATCAGATCCTTCCGATATTCTAACTGATCGATGGTTCGGGTATATTGTTTGAGGATTCCGGAATCATGGACGACCGATTTCCCGAATAATTCTTTTGTCTCATCAAACACAGATATTTTCGTAGATGTAGACCCGGGATTGATGATCAGTATCTTCATACCGACACCTCCCGCGCGATTCCGGCAATTCCTTTTGCATCCAGCTTATAGTAGTCAAGCAGCTGTTCATAGCTTCCTGTAGCCGCATACAGCTTTGGTACGCCGTGCCGTCTGACAGAGACATCCCGCATCCCGCTGAGCACCTCCGTAATGATCGTGCCAAGGCCGCCGTCCAGATAATGCTCCTCTACGGTCAGCACCTTTTTCGTCTTCGCGGCGGATGCCTTTACAAGTTCCTCGTCCACCGGGCATACCGTCGGCATACCGATGAGCTCCACAGAAATCCCTTCCTGTGCCAGAACCTCTGCCGCCTCTATGGCCGCGCCGGTTACAGATCCGGTGGTGACCATCGTCAGATCCTTTCCTTCTCTCAGAAGATTTCCCTTGCCGATCTCAAACGGTTTCTCCTCAAACAGCACCGGGATCTTCGGATTGCCGATCCGCATATAAACCGGTCCTTCATGCTCGATCATCGCTTTCACGCCCTGGCGGATCTCGGAAGGATCCTGGGGCGCAAGCACTACCATTCCCGGAATAAGGCGCATAAGCCCGAAATCATCCAGGCTCTGATGGGTCGCTCCAAGGTCTGAATAAGTAAAACCGCAGTTCCTTCCCACAATCTTCACATTCTGTCTCATATATCCCATGTCATTGCGTACCATTTCATAGGGGCGGCAGGTTACGAAAGGGGCAATGGCACAAAATACAGGGATTTTTCCTGCTGTAGCCATACCTGCCGCCAGCCCTACGACACCTTGTTCCATAATTCCGCATTCATAGTAGCGCTCCGGATATTTTGCAATGAAATCCCCGAATCCGGAGCTCTTTCCGCTGTCTGCCGAAAATACTACAATGTCCTCATGATCCTTTGCCAGTTCCGTAACTGCTTTCCCAAATTCCTTTCTTGGGTCAATGAATTCACCTGTCATAGTTTAAGCCTCCAACTCCTTTTTCAACTTCCCGATCTGCTCTTCAAGCTCTCTGTCCGCAGCAGCAAGTTCCTTAAGATCTGCATTCCAGAAATGGTACTCTGCCTTTCCCTCACCGATGGACAGCCCCTTTGCTTTCACCGTATGGCACAGGATCATATTGGGTTTCCCTTTTTCCAGCGGAAGTCCATCCAGTACCTCCACGATCTGCTCCATATCATTTCCGTCAATCTCGGTCACCGCCCAGCCAAAGGCACGGAACTTCTCCTGAATATCTTCCATATTCATAACGTCCGTCACTTTTCCGCTGATCTGCAGCCCGTTGTTGTCTACAAAAACCACCAGATTGTCAAGCCCGAACTTCCCTGCCGCCGCGGCCGCCTCCCAGTTAGAGCCTTCCGGCAGTTCTCCGTCTCCGGTCACTGCATAGACGCAGAACTCTTCCTTGTCAAGCTTTGCCGACATAGCCATACCTGCGGCGATGGATATTCCGTGGCCGAGAGCGCCGGTATTGGCCTCAACGCCCGGCAGCTTATGCATATCCGGATGCCCCGGGATGCATGCCTTAAAACTTCCATATGTATCCAGAACACCGGAATCCATATATCCGCGCTCTGCCATAACCGAATACTGCGCCAGGCACTTATGTCCTGCCGAGAGCAGAAATCTGTCACGATCCGGCTTCCCGGGGTCTGACGGATCAATATTCATTTTGTCAAAATAGAGGGCCGTCACAATATCAATGGCCGATAAAGCGCCTCCTACGTGGCCGTGTCCGCTTGCCTTTACCATACGGAGGACATTCCTGCGGCTTTTGGCCGCTGTTATTTTTAACTTTATAATGCGAGTTTTATCAATCATTGCCTACACCCGTCCTTTCCTGTCTTCCAATGCCTTTCGCCCAATCTCTGTGCCAATCCGGAAGGCTTTCTCATTCAGAGGGATCAGCTTCGGTTTTTTTGCAAGCTGCCCCTTCACGGTTTCATAAACCACCTCTTCCGGAAGCACTCCTGTATATCCTACGTACACCCCCAGCATAATCACATTCAGAACCTTCGCATTTCCAAGTTCCATAGAAAGCTCCGTGACCGGAGCGGCTATGACTGTAATATCATCCCTCTCTATGGGCTTTTTTACGATTGAGCTGTTGATAAACAGAAGGCCTCCCGGTTTCACTTTATAAAGGAACTTGTTAAGGGAAGCCTCATTCATAACGATCAGATCGTCCATGACATCTCCAAGAGGAGCTCCCACCTCATCGTCCGAGATCACGACATAGCAGTTGGCCGTTCCTCCCCGCTGTTCTGCCCCATAGGAAGGAAAGAACGTTACATTCTTATCCGTAGCAGAAAAGGTACTGTATGCCAGAAGCTTTCCCATCATCATCACACCCTGGCCGCCAAAACCGGCTGCCATCAAATTTCTTTCCATACATACTCCTCCTTTAAGAACGATCGCGAATCACACCCAAAGGAAATTCCTTCAGCATTTTTTCATTCAGAAATTCTATCGATTCCATCGGGTTAAGCCCCCAGTTGGTGGGACAGCTTGTCACAATCTCCACCATGGAAAATCCTTTTTCGTCCATCTGGTTTTGGAATGCCTTTTTGATGGCCGCTTTGGTTCTTCTTGTATTGGCCGGCGTGTTGCAGCTTGTCCTCTCCAGATAGACCGGCGCCGTCAGCTGATCCATGATCTCACACATATGCATGGGATAACCATGGACGGCCGGATTTCTTCCCTCCGGTGCGGTAGTGGCCTTCATCCCCACCAGTGTAGTAGGCGCCATCTGTCCTCCTGTCATACCGTAAATCCCGTTATTTACAAAGATGACAGATATATTTTCTCCGCGGTTTGCCGCAGACATGGATTCTGCCAGGCCGATGGATGCCAGATCCCCGTCCCCCTGATAGGTGTAGACCAGCTTATCCGGGTTCGTGCGCTTGATGCCGGTGGCAACAGCACACGCTCTGCCGTGGGGCGCGGTCGTATTGTCATACGTCACATACTCCATTGCCAGGCCGCAGCATCCCACTCCCTGGACAGAGATGGTCTCCTCCAGAAGGTTCATCTCCTCCAGCACCTCCCCGATCAATTTAAAAATCAAACCATGCATACAGCCAGGGCAAAATCCCGAAACCATATCCGCCTCTATGCCGGCTGTACGGGTATATATTTTTTTCATTATTTTTTGTCCTCCTGTCACACGTTATAAATCTCTTTTACGGCGTTTACTATGTATTCTCTTCCCATGATCTCGCCTCCGGACCGCAGGCAGGTATGCACCCTGCACCGCCCCTTTACACCGAGCTCCACATCATAGACAAGCTGAGCGGGGATAGACATCTCCACATCCAGAATGGCTCTCACGCGATCATAGTCTAACTGTTCAAAATTCTGATAAGGGAACGGGGACACTGTCTTAGGCCGGATCATGCCCACCAGGTATCCTTCCTCCCGAAGCAGACGGATGGCAGACTTTGCCACACGGGCGGAAACACCGTACGCGGCTATCACCACCTCCGCGTCCTCTGTCAGGAATTCCTCCACCTGTATATCCTTCTCCCAGGTCTCATACATAGCGGCATTGGCCTTGCAGCGGTCTTCCTGCCCCTGCCAGCCTCCCGGAAGGATCAGCTTCTTTTCGGCCGCTTTATGTCCTTTGAGCGCCCAGTCCTTTGTCTCTTCTCTCAGCTTCTTAAGTTCCTCCTCCGGGCGCATGAGGGGCAGCTCTACCGGCTCCATGATCGTTCCGAGAACACCGTCTGCAAGGATCAGCACCGGATTACGGTCTCTCTGGGCCAGGTCAAATGCCTGATATGTCATATCTACAGCCTCCTGCACCGTTGCCGGGGCCAGTACGATCATACGAAAACCGCCGTTTCCGCTGGCTTTTGTGGCCTGCATATAATCCTGCTGGGCCGGCTGGATCGCTCCGATCCCCGGGCCTCCTCTCGCCACATTGCAGTATACGATCGGAATCCTGGCTGATGCACAGAAAGAAACGCCTTCACTTTTCAGACTGATTCCACAGCTTGAGGAGGACGTCATGGAGCGCACTCCTGTCTGTGCCGCCCCGTAAACCATATTGATCGAGGCAATCTCACTCTCACCCTGAACAAAGCTTCCTCCTACCTCCGGCATCCTCCTTGCAAAATATTCAGGTATCTCATTCTGCGGTGTGATCGGATACCCTGCAAAAAAGCGGCATCCGGAGCGGACTGCCGCCTCCGCAATGGCTTCACACCCTTTCATAAATTTCTTTGCCATATCTGAAAATCCTTTCTTTTTGATCTCTCACACTCCGGTACGCCTGAAGCGGCGCGTACCGTCTCTACCGGTACACTTCGATGGCCGCGTCCGGACACATCAGTCCGCAGACCCCGCATCCGATACAGTCGTCCGGATTCTTTACATAAACAAAAGGATATCCTTTCTTATTTACTTCTGTTCCTGTATCCAAAACATTTTTCGGGCAAAATTCAATACAGTACCGGCAGCTTTTACAACTCTCTGCCTTGATTATAACTTTTGACATGTTCTGCTCCTTCTCTACTGGTTCTTGTACTGATGTACTTGTATTATGGGACCAGCACGCGGATACCTTCATCATCCCACGGATATTTCATACGCAGGCGGATGGGAAGCAGCAAAAAGGGCGACGCCTCCTTCACCGACTCATAGAGAGCTTCCATGACTACGGCAAACTCCACCTCCACATATTCCCCCACCATCCGGATCAGCCGGTCACATCCTTCAAGAAATTCGGAAGCGCTTGTCGTCCGTCCCAGATTAGGGCTTGCGATCACATGGACGGACGGGATGCGGGCGGCTCGCCGGATCTCTGTCATAATACTGTCAATGGAATACACATCCTGGCTCCACGGACGGTACGGGTTGATCAAATACCCAATGGACGTATCCTGTCTGGAAAAATAAGGCGCAAGGCCGCCGATCAGACGTGCCCCCGCCTCATTTCCGCCCACATCAACAATGACATAGCTGTCTTCGTCACAAAGAAAATGACCTGCACCACTCACCAGATTCGGGGTATCCAGAACCTGGGCCGTTGCATGGCACACAACTCCGGCTTCCGTTAATGCCTGCCGGACGTCTCTGGAGCGGAAAAGCGGCTTGGTCTGATCCATATCGAAAAAATGAACCGTTTTTGTCTTCTGCCCTGCAAGTGCAAATGCAAAATGCAGGGCAGTTTCACTTTTTCCGCAGCCGGATTCTCCGACAAACATAAAATTTTTTCTTTTGCCGATCCAATCTGTAACCGAATACACTGTCATTCCTTCTCCTGTTAGAAAATGCGTACCGAAATCTCTGCCGGCTCATTCAGCAGCTCTTCGATCTCGTCGTCCAGCTGTACAAGAGTCAGTGAGAAGCCTGCCATGTCAAGAGAAGTACAGTAATTGCCCACATAATTTTTTGCAATGGTGAATCCGGCCTTCTCACAGAGAAGCGCTGCCTCACGGTAAGCAATATACAGCTCGCTGATCGGGGTCGCGCCCATGCCGTTAACCATAACGGCAACCCTGTCTCCGGATTGGAACGGAATATCCTTTGCGATAGCATCAAACATCTCTTCCACGATATCATGTACCGGTTTCATCTTGTCTCTGCGGCGTCCAGGCTCACCGTGGATCCCCACGCCCATCTCAATCTCGTCATCACCGATCTCGAAGATCGGGGTTCCCTTTGCCGGCGGTGTGCAGGAAGTAAGGGCCATACCCATAGAACGTGTCCTGCTGTTTACTTTTTCGCCCAATTTCACAAGTTCTTCCAGAGAAGCTCCTTTTTCCGCAGCGGCGCCGCAGCATTTAATTACAAAGAAATTGCCGGCCACCCCGCGGCGTCCTACGGTATACAGACTGTCCTCAACGGAAACGTCGTCGTTTACTACGACCACCCCAACCTTGATGCCTTCTGCCTCGGCCATTTCTCTTCCCATATCCCAGGACATGCGGTCTCCCTGATAGTTATTAATAATATGTAATACGCCCGCATCACCCGCGATCTTCTTCGTACACTGGTATACATAATCCATAGCCGGAGCTGCAAACACATTGCCCGGGCAGGCAGCGTCAAGCATTCCCTTTCCTACGCACATAATGTGTGCCGGCTCATGACCGGAACCGGAACCCTGCATGATCGTTACCTTCCCTGCCGGAATATCCTTCCGGTACAGTGTATTGATCTCCGGAACACACTCCAATTTATCCTGGTTGGCAAGATAAATACCTTCGATCATCTCTTTTACAAAATCATCCGCATTGTTCATTAATTTTTTCATGGTAGAATCCTCCTTCTGATTTGATTATTTTAATGCTTCTGCAATCGCAACTGCCATCTCGCCAATTGCGACAATGCCCGGGTCATAAGTACCGATACTGCGGTCCCCGGTAAAGGACTGGCGGCCTCTCTTTGCCACCCACTGCTTCGTAGTCTCACGGCATTCATATGCCGCCTTTGCAGCCGTATCAAGTGCATCGTTTAAGCTGCCTTCCCCTGCGGCAGACGCCTCCAGGGACTTTGCGATCACATCCAGCGCATCCAGCAGGGTCTTGTCTCCTAATTTTGCGCCGCCCCGCTTGCTGATTCCGTCAATGGCGCTGTTAAGGCCTGCAGCTATGTCAGTAACCGTAAGCTCTGTTTTATCCTTAAACATCATACCGTTTCTCATAAAAAGTGTTCCCCAGACCGGACCGGAACAGCCGCCGGTACAGCTTGTGATGGCGGTGGTAACCCCCAGCAGGAAGGAACCGATTGTGGACATGTCATAGGTATCCCACTTATCCATGACGGACTGGAACCCGGTTGCAAGAGACACGCCGAAATCCGCGTCTCCCATCACACCGTCCAGCTCACAGAAATAAGCCTCATTGTCCTTTGCCACCTTAGCCATTGTCTTTACCACTGTCTGAACCTGTTCAAATGTCATGTTTTCCATATGATTGAATCTCCTTTCTCTTTGACCTGCTTTCTATGCAAAATCTCTTGTATCCTCAACTTTTCTCTTCTTTCTGGACCAGTGCATTCCGCTTGCCTTTGCTTTAAAATAATTTTCAAATGCCATGGCGGCTATGATCAGGACACCGACGATCATCTCCTGATACAGGGACGGAACACTGGCAATACGCAGGCAGTTGTTTAAAAGTGCCACAAAGATGGCGCCGTACACTGCACCGCCGGCCGAACCGATCCCTTCCCCCATAGAGCCCCCGCCCAGCACACAGGCCAGAAGGACATTGGTGTCATAGCCGGTTCCTGCCGTTGCACTTGCCTGCTGGTTCATGGCTGCCATAATAACGCCGGCCAGTGCCGCTGCCATGCCGGAATATGCAAAAACGAGAATTGCCACCGGCGCACCCTTGATACCGCAGAGAACGGAAGCCTTCCGGTTGCCGCCGAACATAAAACTCTTGCGTCCGAATACCGTCTGGTGCATCAAAAACACAGTCAGGACAACAAAGGCCAGAAAGACATAGACCGGAATCGGGAAGCCGAAAAGACGGCCGTTCCCAAGCTTACAGAACATATCCGGGGAGGAGCATACGATCTTACTCTTAAGCCCGATCTGTGCAACGCCGTATAATACATACTGCATGGCCAGAGTAACAATAAAGGACGGAAGGTTAAAATAATGGATCGCCGCCCCCATCACAGCCCCGATAAGCGCTCCCACAAGAAGTGCAAGAAACAGTCCTGCGGCAAAGCTTGCGGGCGTACCGCCGTGGGATGTAATATATTTGACTGCAACCATGCCGCCCACTGCCATACCGCCGCTGACGGAAAGGTCCGGGCCGGACACAAGCAGAGGAAACATCATACCGCAGGCCATAATGCCAAGAAGGGCCGCGCTCATCAGGATGCTGGAGAGATTGCTGACCGTGTAAAAGGAACCAAAGGAGGTGACTGCCATCCATATCAGCATCGCGACGATAATGAACACCTTTGCAAACTTATAGATTTTCTTTTGCATTTTACTCACCTCACTTATTCAGGCCGCTGGCCGTCATGGTAATCTCCTGACGATCCGGCATGCCGCTGTTGAATTCTCCCACAATATTTCCGTGCCGCATGATCAGTATCCTGGTAGCGACGCGCGCCAGCTCTTCGTTGTCCGATGATACAAGGAGGACTGCAGCTCCGTTTGCCGCCATATCTTCAATCATTTTATAGATCTCACTCTTCGCCCCTACATCGACCCCTACCGTAGGCTCGTCGATCAAGAGCAGTCTGCAGTTGTGGACCAGCCACTTTCCGACTACAATCTTCTGCTGATTACCGCCGGAGAAATTGCAAACCTTATATTTGGGGTCTGCCGGATGGAGATTGACCTCCTCGATCATTTTCTTCGCTCTTGCACGCTCCTTCCTTCTTGACAGGACTCCGAAACGGCTCACTGCTCTGAAATTGATCATCTCCGCATTCTGTTCCACCGAAAGCTGCGGGATGAATCCCTCCGAACGGCGGTCCTCGGAGATAAAGCCGATCCCGCTCTTAATATTCTGCCGGATACTGCGGGACAATGGTGACTCCAGATACAGGACCTCGCCGGCCGTAATGGGATCTACACCGAAAATACTTCTTAAAAGCTCCGTGCGCCCGGCGCCTACCAGGCCGCCAATCCCCAGAATCTCTCCTTCATGTACCTGAAGGGAGATGTCGTTAAAGTACCCCCTGTGGCTTAAATGCTTCACATCCAGCACCACCTTGCCGCTTCCCGGGGCTAACTCCTTCTGTCTTTCAGTGGACAGGCTTTTCCCAACCATGGCCTGGGTGACTTCATCCGGCTTGATCCCGCCTTCCTCCTCCTTGTCAAATACACCCACCAGCTTCCCGTCACGGAGTACGGTAATGCGGTCGGACAGCATATACACCTCATCCAGCCTGTGGGAAATATATAAGATACTGACACCGTTATCCCTGAGAGAACGGATGATCTTAAACAGAGCTTCCGACTCTTTATAGCTTAACGACGCCGTAGGCTCGTCCATAATGATCAATGACGCATCCGTGATCAGAGCCTTCAGAATCTCCACTACCTGACGTCCCGCCGTGCTTAATTCCGCCACTCTCTGTGTGGCCTTAAGCCCCAGGTCATATTTATCGATCAGTTCCTGCACCTTCTGGTTCATCTGCTTCTTCTGCAGAAAGCCGAACTTCGTCAGTTCTTTTCCCGCCATAATATTTTCTGCGACAGTGAGCGTCGTCATCACGCTCAGTTCCTGATAGACAACTGCAATCCCGTTTGCCGTGGAATCCTGACGGGAGTGGATATCTACAGACTTTCCGTTAATATAGATCACTCCGTCATCCTTGGGGTAAATGCCTGATATGATCTTGATCAGCGTGGACTTTCCGGCTCCGTTTTCGCCGCACAGCGAATGTACCTCACCCTTTCGGATGTCAAAATCCACCTGATCCAGAACCCGGTTGCCGGAGAACTCTTTTACAATCTTTGAACAGCGCAGCAATACTTCTTTCTTATCAGCCATTGTTTAATTCCTCCTGCATTATTTTTTCCTGCTCCAGCCCATACTTAAGCTCTTGATTGTGCAGGCGGACCATGGTGACAATACTGTCTACCATCATCATTAAGATCAGCACACCTCCCTGAGTAATCTGCTGGTATGCGGTGGGAATCCCCATCTTGAAGATTCCATTGTAGACCAGATAAAGGAAAAATGCGCCGAGGGCAGCGCCCACCGGGTTGGCCTTTCCTGCTGTTTCGGATGCGCCCATGGCAGAAGCGCCTCCGATCACCAGCGCCGAGATCGCATCAAATTCAAGCCCCACACCCATGGTAGTGGTCGCACACTGAGACCTTGCCAGCAGAAAGATAGCACAGACGCCCGTCAACGCGCCGCAGCACATATAGGCCATCCCTTCCACTCTTCCCACTTTGATCCCGGTCAGCTCTGCCGCTTTCAGGTTGGCGCCCATGGCATAAATATTGCTGCCGAACTTCGTCATCATAAAAACCACCTGGCAGACAGCCATGCAGATCAGAGCTACGATCAGACTGTAATATATTTTAAAGGAACCGATATTCATTGCGCCGTTCAGCTCCCGGATCGTCAGATCTGTAATTTTCACCGCATAAGCGGAACCGTTGGCATTCCGGTAACTGAAGATCCAGGTAAGCCCTCGGTAAACGCTCATCATTGCCAGCGTCCCTACAAAAGGATGCAGATCAAAGGTGCGGATCAGAAGACCATTGATAAAACCAAAAATTGCTCCAAGCACTACCATGAGCACAAGGATCAGCGGAACAGCCAGCCCCAGGTCGATCATCCTGGACGCCAGCATACTGATCAGCGCTGCCATCGCCCCGACAGACAGATCAATGTAGCCGGCCGCCATCACGAAACACATTCCGCAGCTGATCATAAGCGGCGTAGCCGTCTCACGCAGGATCGTGGAAATATTTGACGCAGTGGCAAAATTTTCCGACTGCACTGTAAAAAAGATAAATGCCGCGATGGACAGTCCGATTGGTATAAATAATTTTTTAACTGTTAGTGACATGTGCATTTTCATAGCTTTCCATCCATTTCTTATTCTACGAATTTCTTATCAGATTCTTTTTGCATTAAAGAGGATGTTTTCCTTGTAAGGAGGGCCGGGAAGATCCGTTCTCCCAGGCCCTTCCTGCCGGTCATTCTTACCAGCGGTTTGTAATTTCTTTTACATTTTCAGCTGTTACAACGGAACTTGGAAGCATGATAGACGGTGCATACTCTGCGTCAACAAAGTTCTGGTCTGTTTCGCTCATAATGCAGTACAGCGCCATCTTTGCAGCGTCATTTCCCATGGTGATCGGATCATTGAAGATTGTTCCGGTCATCAGTCCCTGCTCAATGTATTCCAGCGCCTGGGTCTCGCCGTCAGCACCCCATACAGCGATGCCTTCGCGTCCTGCCGACTGGATTGCCAGAGCAGCGCCCTCTGCCATAGCGTCATTGGAGCACCATGCCATATCAATGTCGTCATATTTGGTCAGGAAATCTCTCATAATCTCGTTTGCATTCTCAGCCGTGAAATCTCCTGCCTGCTCCTCAAGAATCGTGATTCCTTCAAATGTTGCAAGTGCTTCCTGGAAACCGATCCATGGGCAGTCTCCTACCGCCTGTGTAACCTCCGGAGGAACGCCTACGATGACAACGTTGCCTTCTTCACCCATCATTTTTGCTGCCTCTAAGCCAGCCGCATATCCGTTGGTATAACCGCCGAATCCGAACCTTGCCGCATGCTGGCAGGATGGAGATACATTCAGTGAAATCACCTGGATGCCGGCCTCTTCACATTCCTGGATCGCCGGCACGATTCCTGTTCCGTCCACACACTGGATAATCAGGGCATCATACTCCTGGGCACAGAGATCTGTCAGAATCGAAATCTGCTGTTCATTGTTTCCGTTTGGATCAAATACATTAAATTCGATAGTTCCGTAGATTTCATTCAGCGGCTCCAGCACCTGGCGGATTCCCTTTTCCCATGCCTGAGCATTTGCAGCCGAACCGATATTCGGAACATACGCGATTTTTACCTTGTCTCCGTCATAAGGATCCTTTGCGGTGTGATATCCTTCCGTTGCAGCAGCCTTGTCTCCTGAATCCTTGGAATCTGCATCCTTTCCGCCGCTGCAACCTGCAAGGAGCATCATTGCGGTCGTTACAGCTACGATACCAGCCATCAGTTTTCTCAGTTTCATTTCTACTTCCTCCTCTTTAATAGTATTTATTTATCTGCTTTCGCATATAAATCATGATTCATTCATCCCTTCATTTTTTGTCATTGCAACAAATTCCCTGAAATAATGAAACTCCTCTTTCCCGACCATATTCGCCATGATATAAGGATTGGCATCGTCCGGGTCAGGCTCCTTGCCGCTGTGCAGATGATTCATAAGATCCTCATAGGATTCCCAGTCTTCGATACACCGGAAATGTGTGGGATGCTCCATATCCTGATACATTCCGGCAGCCAGGCATCCTTTTTCTGCCAGCGTCTTCGGCGTAGATCGTTCCAATATTTCTTTAAATTCCGGAATGGCTTCCTCTTTCATCTCAAAATTAACAATAACTCTACATCTCTCCATATTTTTTCTTCTTTCTCCAGAAATTATTTCTCACAGATGAGTACCGCACGGGCCGGGCTTGCACTCACACCTGCAAATTTTACAGGAAACGCTGCCAGCGTATAAGTTCCCGGCTCCACGTCCTTTAGATCTACGGACTCCAGGATGATGCAGTCATTGTCAAACATCAGCGTATGGATCGGATTCTTCTGATGTGCCATATCCTCTGCATCTTCTTCACCATGGGGCGAATCAAACCCTACCATGGACGCGCCCTGGTCTATGATGTATTTCAGGGCGTCCGGTTCCACAAATACATGAGCTCCCTCATAAGGAAGGACTCTGCTTCTTTCCGACCTGGAATTCTCTGTCTTTAAAAGTACCGCACAGCCCGGCGTAATCTCTTTTCCCTGTACATCTGCAAGCTTTACAGATACCGGATCCATGCTCTCAATCACCACTGCCGGTACAAGAAACCGCTCCAGCGGATACTGGTCGATGGTCTTTGGATTCGGGCTTTTATGACACGGTGCATCCAGATGGGTTCCGTAATGGACATTCATGTCCGCACGAAAACCGATGAATGTATCCGAGCCAATGGGAATCAGAGGAGTTTCCTTCACATAATTGTCTGCATCTTCCTGAATCAAAACACTGATATCTATGATTTTTTTATTTTCCATATTCACATCCCTGCCTGAAATCATTTATTAAGGTACTCCTTCAATACATCCACAATGATCTGATGATCCTCGTGGGGCATCATTCCTCCGCAGCAGATTGCTCCTACGCACCCGGCGCCTTCCACAGTAATCGGGAATCCGCCGCCTGCTCCTGCATAAGAATCCGGATCCAGAGCATAAAAGCCAAAGACGTCCGTGCCCATCATCTCGCAGAAGGTTACGGTACTGAAGCTGCTTTTCAGGAAACGGTAGACCATATTTTCCTTTTTACGGAGCCAGACATCATTGTCCGGCGCACAGCCGTCCATAGACAGATGAAACATGTCTCGTCTGTTCAGGGAAATATGTACTGCAATATTTTTCCCCTCTGCTTTTGCCTTCTCGAACAGCTTAAGTCCGATTGCCACTGCATCCTCCTGGTCAAATTTGGGAAATACAAGTGTATTCTCCTGCCCGGCCAGCATCTGCATTCTTTCCTGTACTTCGCTCATACGGCACCTCCGTTATGAAGTGACTTTTGTCAAGAGGTAATTTTTGAAAATTATAAACTT
>CAJTRM010000017.1:35271-71082 GCA_910578865.1 uncultured Dorea sp. | reverse complement strand
GCCGCTTAAGTATCGATAATCTGGCGGCAGAACGGGCGTTGAAAAACTTTGCGACCGGGAGAAGGAACTGGCTTTTTGCAAAGAGTATCCGCGGAGCGCAGGCCAGCGCAACAGTGTACAGCATTACAGAAACAGCTATGCTGAACGGGAAGAAACCGTACAATTATCTCACCTATGTGATGGAAAGGATGAAAGATCTTGGTCCTTTTCCAGAAAAGGGAGCCATGCTGGAACTTCTACCCTGGTCCGCCAGTCTGCCGGCTGATTGTCACAGCAAACTAAAAAAGTAAGAGACAGTTCTTCCTCTGGTAAGTGCCAGAGGATTTCTTATTTTGTCAAGGTACGGATTATTACCTACTTACGAAAAAATGAAATCCTGCGGGGGCCACAACCCCGAAGAAATAGAAAGCCGAATCGGAAAAGCTGTCGGCACAGAAAGAAATCCACTATCAGGAGATGCGCGCCATGAGGGAGCAGATTAAAGCGGTGGAGAACCTGCGGAAAGCCGCCGAACAGCTTGAAAGATCACAACAAAGCCAGGTTAGAAAGAAAGAAGACAACCAGTTATGAGGCATTTTCTTTTACACGTCAGTATCAATTTTTACATTCTGTTCCGGGCCATGCCTGCATCAGAAAAAACGCCGTACAGGGAAACACCCCGTACGGCGGGGGGCAAAGATCATTTTCCGAACAGATCGCTGTGTGACCCGGTCCGGGATAGGGTCAGCACCAGAACATCACTATCAATGCGGTAGATAAGCAGCCAGTCGGGCAGCACATGGATTGTGTGGTGGGCTTGACGGTATATTTTGCGTTCCTCATGCTTTCAGGTCTGCGAACAGTTCGTCCAGATCGGTATACCCTTTCACTGTCAGGTCTTTCGCAATCCTTTCTGCCTTCAGCATAGCGGCAACCGTTTCGCTGTTGGGCTGGTTGAGGGAAACGTCAAAGGGAATCCGTCCCTCACGGAGAGATTGGCGGACAAAAATATTGAACGCCGTTGTCAGGTTCATGCCGAGTTCCCCGAACAGCCTGTCAGCCTGCGCTTTCAGGTCTGAATCCATACGGATGCTGATGTTTGTAGTAGAGCCAGCCATATAACCATCTCCTTTCCTGCTGGTGATTACAATATATGCTATTTGCACGAAAAATACAATATTCTGCACGAAAAATTAACAGTAGATTTATTTCCGGGGAGGTTTAGATAAAGATAGCAGAGAATTACTAAAGGAATAAAATTAGTAGTTTTTTGGTGTGCGAACGCACCTGTCGATAGAGCACTCGGCTGTTAACCGAGTTGTCGTTGGTACTTCTCTGTTATATGCAGTCGCCATTTGTGCAACGTGAAATAATCCTTGAAATCAAAAGGACTCTTATCTCTTATTTTGCTTTTGCCTGAGGACTGGAATTATATGACCGGGGGACTTGACTATATCTGCAGGGATGGGAAGGGTTCTGCAAATCATACCATTGTGAACTTTAAAACAAAAACATAGCTGCGGGAAGAACGGAAATCGTCAGTGGGGCTGCACACTGGTATTGTGATCAATGTTTTTCTTGTACTGCTATTACATATCGGGGAAATGGGAGTCTCAAGAAGGGTAAATAATCAAAACGGGAGTGGGATATAATGGGTTATACGTTTAAGCTTGAAAAGAATATTTTTATGTATAATCATTTGTTGACTATTATAAATGAGCAAAAGAGTTATGAGGCCATGATAGAATCTGCCCCAGCCCAAGCTGAAACAATGATAATTTGGTTAGAAGATTTTAAGTTCCCTTTAGATATCGTGGATACTGTAAAGGGGGAAATAACAAGATGGTTTGCCGCACAAAATGTAAAGTGCATTTTTTGCAATGGTAAGGGCAGGTAGTTTCCGGTTTGCAGGAGCGGAATACAACAAAAAAAATTAATCGACTGTAAGGACGGTGGTATTATGACACATGAAGAACAAAGAAAACTTAGAGAATTAAAAAAAGTAAAGCAATACGAGAGTATTGTCAGAAAAAAATATAACTTACAAATTCCAGTTCGCAGCATAGATAAATAAGAATATACTCGAATTCCAAACTTAATGGCAAAACCTGTTGATAAGTTTCACCAAGTTCGGTATAAATTTTGTGGTATCTTAATTTACTTGACATATCTTATCATACCACGGATGGCAGGTTCTTCGGAGCCTGCTTTTCTGTTTTGGGTAGCAAAATGGAGCGCGGCTGTTACTGGTGAGCTTTATCATACAGTTTTTGAATTTCTTTAGGGAGCTTGTCCGGCAGCATAGCATTGATGCCATCCTCATTTCCGTCCTTAATAGCGGTATCATAATACCAGCATTTGAATTCTAACATGGCTAATGATTTTTCCAGTTTTTTTATTTCATCTTTAACCATGAGTTTGCGCATTTCAAACAGTTCCTTGCGTTTTTCGTAGCTTGAAGGACCGGCAGTAACCCATTCAAAAAACTGCTTGATATCCTTGATCTCAAGACCAGACTGTTTTAGGCATTCTATGACATGGATTGCTTCAAGCTCGTTCTCACTGAAGTGCCGTATGTTACCCTTTCTTTCAAGATTAGGGAAAAATCCCTCCTTGTCATAATATCTCAGGGTTGAAATAGGGAGCCCAAACATCTCTGAAACCTGACCAATTGTGTACATAGCAATTCCTTCTTTCACTATAAATAAAATAGTTCTTGACCTAAAGTTAGGTTTAGGTAGTATAGTGTATTTATCATAGCAGAAAAAACTGCAAAAGTAAAGGAGAGCTGATACAATGTATAGCAATTATATGACATTAAGTAATGGTGTAAAAATTCCTCAGCTTGGTCTTGGAACCTGGTTTATTGATGATGATAAAGTTCCGGATGCTGTAAAGGTGGCAGTAGAGATTGGTTACAGACATATTGATACAGCACAGGCTTATGGCAATGAACATGGTGTAGGTAAGGGTATAAGAACCTGCGGCATTCCAAGAGAAGAATTATTCGTAGTATCAAAGGTTGCGGCTGAGCACAAGACTTATGAAGATGCAATGGCAGGTATTGATGGAACACTTGCAAAGATGGGACTGGATTATCTTGATATGATGATTATCCATTCACCGCAGCCTTGGGTAAAGGTTAATCAGTGTGAAGATAGATATGTGGAAGGTAACCGTGCTGCCTGGAGAGCGCTTGAGGATGCATATGAAGCAGGAAAACTCAAGGCAATTGGTGTTTCTAATTTCCAGATTGGAGATATTGAAAGCCTTCTTGAAACAGCAAAGATTAAGCCAATGGCGAATCAGATCCTTCTTCACATCAGCAACACACCAATTGAACTTGTAGAGTACTGCCAGAAGAACGGCATTGCAGTTGAGGCATATTCTCCGATAGGACATGGTGAGATTATAAATCAGCCGGAAATTGCTGATATGTCGAAGAAGTATGGCGTAACAGTACCACAGCTCTGTATCAGATATACATTGCAGCTTGGGGCAATTTCACTTCCTAAGACGGGAAATCCGAAGCATATGAAAAATAACGCTGATTTGGATTTTGAAATCAGCGCTGAAGATATGGAAACATTAAGGAATTTTAAGAAAATTGAAAGTTACGGGGAAAGTGGTGTTTTCCCTGTATATGGCGGAAGAATGTAAGGTGGAGTACGAAAAGGTCAGCTATAATATTAATTGGAATCATGATGACAGTGCAGATGAATCAGATATTCAGGCATGGTTTGATAGTTTGAATTAGGGAAAGGAATGTGATTATGAGTAAAAAATTGGTTGCATATTTCAGTGCAAGTGGAACAACAAAAAAAGTAGCAGAGATAGCTGCTGAGGGAGCAAAGGCTGATTTATTTGAGATTGAGCCGAAGATTCCATATACAAAGGCAGATCTTGACTGGATGGATAAAAAATCACGAAGCAGTGTGGAAATGAGTGACAAGAAGTTCAGACCTGAAATCATAGGTAATGATATTGACCTGAAAGAGTATGATGAGATTATTCTTGGTTTTCCAATCTGGTGGTATGTGGCTCCGACGATCATTAACACATTTTTGGAGAAATATGATTTTTCGGGTAAAAAAATAATTCTTTTTGCGACTTCAGGTGGAAGTGGATTCGGTAATACGTTGCAAGAATTGCAGCCATCAGCACCAGAAGCAGTTATTATTGAAGGCAGATTATTGAACAGAGTCGGTCAAAAGGAAATCACAGAATGGGTAAAATCTCTATAACATAGAAGTACCAGGCAGGGATGGCTCAAGCGAATGGTTAGAGCCAGTTACAGATGAGCAGTATGGAGTACTTAAATAGCCCGTAAAAATGATATTTTATTTATGTAAACAACCCGACAGCTTCCAGTCTGCAGCATAAATAGGAATATGCTCACAAAAATAGAATAAAAGCCTAATAGTACATGGCCGGTTGATTTTCAATAAAATGAAAATTAATCGGCTTTTCATGTTCATTTTTTCCTTTATCTTGGCGGCACAGATGGAAAAAATCATTCGTGACCAGAGGATAGATGAAATGATCCGTTTAACTTGTACGGTGTACAAAAAATGCTGTTGTAAATATGAATGGTTTATGAACAAAATGTAAAAATATATAGTTCAAATTGCATAAAAATGAAAAAGTTGTATACATACAACAATGGATAAAAATGGAATAAATATCCATTTGCACAAAAAGTTGTATGTAAATTTGTAAACTATTGAGACTTGAAAATGTATAGGGGGGGGGGTAAAATTGACACAACAAAACAAGCAGCACTTGGCTGCAGAATAGGAGGAAAGAGTATGAAAAAGAGACTCTTAAGCGTGCTTTTGATAGGCGCAATGGCGCTGTCACTGATGGCATGTGGAAACAGCAGCTCCGGCGGTAGCGGAGATGGAGAGAAGAAGGAGAGCAACGGTAAGAAAGTCGGAGTTGCTATGCCGACGCAGAGCTCCGAGAGATGGATCAAAGACGGAGACAATATGAAGCAACAGTTGGAGGCACTTGGCTATGAAGTAGATCTTCAGTATGCAGAGGATGACATTCCTACACAGACAAGTCAGCTTGAGACAATGATCGCTCAGGGCGTTGACTGTCTTGTAGTAGCAGCGATTGATTCCGGCGCCCTCATAAATGTGTTGGATCAGGCAAAGCAGGCAGAGATTCCGGTTATCGCATATGACCGTCTGCTCATGGATACAGATGCGGTAAGCTATTATGCATCTTTCGACAATGAAGGCGTTGGCAGAAAGATCGGCGAGTATATTGAGACAAAGGCAGATCTTGCAAATGCAGCAGAGCCTCAGACAATTGAGTTCTTTATGGGTTCACCGGATGACAACAATGCAGTGCTTCTTCACAAAGGGGTAATGTCTGTACTTCAGCCGTACCTTGACAATGGTAAACTGGTTTGCAAATCAGGAAGGACATCTTTTGATGATACATGTATTTTAAGATGGTCTCAGGAGACAGCTCAGCAGAACTGCGAAAACTATCTTACAGGCTTCTATGCAGATGAGGATCTTGACATTGCATGTTCAGCTTTTGACGGATTTGCCTATGGTATTAAGGCAGCTTTAGAGGGTGCGGGCTATACGGCTGACAACTGGCCGTTAATCACAGGTCAGGATGCAGAAGTTATGGCTGTTAAGAACATTATTGAAGGCAAACAGACACAGACCATTTTCAAAGACACAGGACTCCTTGCTGAGAAGTGTGTAACAATGGTACAGGCAGTGTTAGAAGGAAGTGAGCCGGAGATCAACGATACAGAAACATATGACAACAACGTATTGGTTGTTCCATCATATCTTTGCGAGCCAGTATCTCTTGATAAAGACAATTACAAAGAGCTTGTAATTGACAGCGGATATTATACAGAAGAGGATATTAAGAAGGCTGAGTAATACTTAATGACAAAGAGTATGAGGGCGGCGGCAAGATGCTGCCGCCCTCACATTAGTTAGCAATACGACATTTATGAAAAGGAGTTGAGGAAATGTCTGATTACATTCTGGAAATGAACCATATCACAAAAGAGTTCTCCGGCGTTAAGGCACTGGACGATGTAAATCTGAAGGTGAAGCGCGGGGAAATACATGCTCTTTGCGGTGAAAATGGTGCGGGGAAATCTACCTTGATGAATGTGTTATCCGGAATATACCCCTTTGGAACTTACTCGGGAGATATTATGTATAACGGCGACCTGGTAAAAAACCATAACATTAAAGACAGCGAGAAAAAGGGGATCGTTATCATTCATCAGGAGCTTGCCCTCAGTCCCTATCTCTCCATTGCGGAAAATGTGTTTATGGGAAACGAGCAGACGTCCATGCGCGGGGTGATTAACTGGACGGCAACGCGGAGCCGGGCGAAGGAGATGCTGGAAAAGGTTGGCCTGGGAGACGAGAACCTGGAGGCGCCGGTCAATTCTCTTGGTGTGGGGAAACAACAGCTTATAGAGATTGCGAAAGCACTCGCAAAAAAGGTGGATCTGCTGATTCTTGACGAGCCTACTGCGGCCCTTAACGACGAAGAAAGCGCACAGCTTCTCGAGATCATGCTGAAGCTTAAAGAACAGGGCATCACCTGTATCATTATTTCTCACAAATTAAACGAGATCAGTTATGTGGCGGATTCCATTACAGTTATACGTGACGGACATACGATTGAAACTTTGATCAAAGGTGTAGATGAGTTTACTGAGGACCGTATCATCAAGGGGATGGTCGGGCGTGAACTGACAAACCGTTATCCGGAGCGGACCGACTGTCCGATTGGGGATGTGGTTCTGGAGGTTAAAAACTGGAATGTGTTTAACCCGGAAGATGCGAGCCGTCAGATGCTTAAAAATATTAATATAAAGGTGAGGGCCGGAGAAGTTGTAGGCCTGGCCGGGCTTATGGGGGCAGGAAGGACTGAATTTGCCATGAGCCTATTTGGGCGTGAGTACGGCCAGAAGATTAGCGGCGAGGTCTATATGCACGGAAAGCAGGTCAAGATCTCAAGCGTAAAGGACGCTATTGAAAATAAGATCGCATATACTTCAGAAGATAGAAAAACGTATGGACTCATTTTGATAAATGATATAAAATGGAATATGACATTGGCAGCGCTGCGCGGGTTTTTTTCCAAAAATGGCGTGGTAGACAGTAATAATGAAATATTAGCTGCCGAGAAATATAAAGAGCGAATCAATATCAAAGCGAACTCCATCAACCAGACGGTAGGTTCCTTGTCTGGTGGTAATCAGCAAAAAGTTGTATTGGCAAAATGGATGCTTACAGAACCAGACGTTCTGATCCTTGATGAGCCTACTCGCGGTATCGATGTAGGCGCCAAGTATGAGATCTATTGTGCGATCAACGATTTGGCAAAAGCGGGCAAAGCGGTTATCGTTATTTCTTCTGAGATGCCGGAGATTATCGGCACCTGTGACAGGACATATGTCCTGAATGAGGGCCGGATTGCAGGAGAATTGTCAAAGGATGAATTATCACAGGAAAAGATTATGAAATGCATTATGCAGCATAATAATCAGAAAGGGGCTTAATGATGGAGAAGAAAAATACAGTTAATTTGAATTTGAAGCAATATGGCATGGTTTTGGCCCTGCTGGCAATTTATATTATTTTTTATATCCTGACGGGAGGGTCTAATGCAACGCCTATGAATATGAATAACCTTCTGATGCAGAACGGTTATATCGTTATTCTTGCGACAGGCATGCTGCTCTGTGTACTTACAGGTAATATTGACCTTGGTGTCGGTTCTTATGTGGCACTTTGCGGCGCGGTTGCTGCGAAACTTGTTTGTGAGTCAGGTATGAGTATACCGGCAGGGTTTTTGGCAGCTGTTTTAGTCGGTCTGGCGTTTGGCGTGTTTAACGGATTTTTTATTGCCTATATGAGCGTGCCTCCGTTTGTAGCTACGCTGGCCTCCATGCTTATCGGCCGGGGACTTACATATACATTCCTTGCGTCCCAGACTGTCGGGCCGGTTCCGGATGCTTTCAAATTCGTAGGCGCGGGCTTCTTTGTTACGAAGAAGGTTCCGTTCGGAGAAGGGACACTTGATATTGTTACGATTCTTGTAGCGGCGGTTGCTACAGTATTAATTATTTTATCTGAATTAAAATCAATTGCATCTAAGAAAAAATATGGCTTTGCGCTGATCCCGGCATGGCAGGTGATCGTTAAGGACGCGATCATTCTGGGCATTGTATGGTTTTATGCATACAAGCTTGCATGCTATAATGGTATTCCGATCGTTCTTATCATAATGGCAGTTATTGTTGCCATCTATCAGTTTGTTACGAGCAAGACGGTGGCAGGGCGTCAGATTTATGCTCTGGGCGGAAATATGAAAGCTGCAAGGTTGTCCGGTATCAATACAAAGCGCGTGTTTTTCTGGGTGTATACGAATATGGGATTTTTAGGCGCAGTTGCAGGTATTATCCTTGCGGCGCGTGCAGGTTCTGCAACACCAAAGGCAGGCGACGGGATTGAGCTTGATGCGATCGGCGCATGCTATATTGGAGGTGCAGCGGCAGCAGGCGGTGTCGGTACAATTATAGGAGCGGTCGTAGGTGCATTCGTTATGGGTATATTGAATAATGGAATGGTTCTGTGCGGATTATCTACAGATCTCCAGAAGGTTGTAAAAGGCCTTGTTCTTCTTGGAGCAGTTACATTTGATGTTATCTCTTCCAAGAAGAAAAATTAATCATTGCCTGGCTGCCGGAAAATAAAACAGAAAGTTGGGAAATGGCATGGCAGGAGAACAGGCGAAATATGAGGAGATTGTCAATTGGATCACAGAGAAGATAGAAAACGGAGATCTGGCAGAGGGAGATAAGATTTATTCAGAGAACAGGCTTGTATCCATCTTTAAAGTGAGCCGTCAGACAGTCCGCCATGCTATTTCCGTTCTTGGGGACAATGGGCTGGTGGTCAGTATCCGCGGGAGCGGCACCTATGTAAAAGACAGCAGGAGAGGCGTCAATAGAAAGAAAAAAACTATGCGGATAGCTATTATGGTGACATATGTTGACGAATATATTTTTCCGGGGATCATTAATGAAATTGAACGGGTCCTGTCAAAGGCAGATTATACGCTGCAGATAGCATTTACACACAATGCAGTGGAGAGGGAACGCCATATTCTTGAGAATTTTCTCAAGGAAGATATGATCGACGGAGTCATTGCAGAGACGACCAAAAGCGGCCTTCCTAATCCGAATCTTGATCTGTACCGGGAACTTAAGCGCAATGGGGTTCCGGTTGTGTTTATCAACAGCAGTTATCCGGAGTTGTCTGCGCTGCATGTCAGTATGGATGATTTTTGGGCCGGCAAGACGGCGACAGAGCATTTGCTGGAGTGCGGGCACAGGAAGATCGGTGCGGTTTTTAAGCTTGACGACGGCCAGGGGCATAAGCGTTATGCCGGGTATATGGCAGCCCTGATGGAACATGACATCAAGGTAAAGGGTGAATATATCAGCTGGATAGATACGATGGATCTGCATGAAATGGAGCAGAACGGAGACTTTTATCTGCGGCGTCTTGAGGGGTGTACCGGGTGTGTATGTTACAATGACGAGGTTGCGGTTAAGCTTGTAAATATCTGTAAGGTTCGCGGCATTGCTATTCCGGAGGATCTGTCGGTTGTCGGTATCGACAATTCTGATCTGGCAGGTTACTGTGATGTGCCGCTTACATCGGTAAATAATCCGGTTGTTGAGCTGGCAGGAAATGCGGCGTCGATCATGCTTGCCCTGTTAAACAGTGAAAAAGTATCGGAAAGCGTGGAGTTGCAGTCAGAATTGGTTGTGAGAAATTCCACAAGGATTAAAGGAGATTAAGACGATGTTAAAGACGAAAAAATATCAGTTTTGGTTTTGTACCGGATCACAGGATCTGTACGGAGATGAATGCCTTGCGCATGTGGCAGAGCATTCCAGGATTATTGTGGAGGAATTTAATAAGTCCGGGCTTCTTCCGTATGAAGTGGTCTGGAAACCTACACTCATTACGAACGAATTGATCAGGAGAACTTTCAATGAGGCAAATATGAACGAAGAATGTGCCGGGATTATTACATGGATGCATACATTTTCACCGGCCAAGTCCTGGATCTTAGGGCTCCAGGAGTTCAGGAAGCCGCTGCTTCATCTGCATACTCAGTTTAACAGGGAAATCCCATACGACACCATAGATATGGATTTTATGAATGAAAACCAGGCAGCGCACGGCGACAGGGAATACGGGCATATTTTCAGCCGCCTGGGCATGGAACGCAAGGTAGTCATGGGATACTGGGAGGATGAAGACGTAAAGGAAAGAATCGGTTCCTGGATGCGTACGGCTGTCGGTATCATTGAGAGTAGCCATGTGCGTGTTATGAGAATTGCAGACAATATGAGAAATGTTGCCGTTACCGAGGGAGACAAGGTAGAGGCGCAGATCAAATTCGGATGGGAAGTAGATGCATGGCCGGTGAATGAGATTGCAGAAGCAGTGGAGGCCGTGCCGCAGGGGGATATCAATGCCCTTGTAGATGAATATTACGATAAATATGAGATCCTTCTGGAAGGAAGAGACGAAAAGGAATTCCGTGAGCATGTGGCAGTACAGGCCGGGATTGAGATCGGGTTTGAACGGTTTCTCCAGGAGAAGGATTATCATGCGATCGTTACTCATTTCGGTGATCTTGGGTCTCTGAAGCAGCTTCCGGGCCTTGCGATCCAGAGACTGATGGAAAAAGGCTATGGGTTCGGCGGTGAAGGAGACTGGAAGACAGCCGCTATGGTCCGGGTAATGAAGATTATGACTCAGGGAATGAAGGATGCAAAGGGAACCTCTTTTATGGAGGATTATACTTACAATCTGGTTCCGGGCAAGGAAGGTATTCTGCAGGCGCATATGCTGGAAGTGTGTCCGTCTATTGCAGACGGTAAGATTAGTATTAAGGAGCAGCCTCTTTCCATGGGAAACAGGGAAGATCCGGCAAGGCTTGTATTTACGTCAAAGACAGGCCCTGCGATTGCAACATCCCTGATTGATCTTGGAGACCGGTTCCGACTGATCATTAATGATGTAGTGTGTAAAAAGAATGAAAAACCGATGCCAAAGCTTCCGGTTGCAACAGCATTCTGGACACCGCAGCCGAATCTCAAGACAGGGGCCGAGGCGTGGATTCTGGCAGGCGGTGCACACCATACAGCATTTTCTTATGACCTTACTGCTGAGCAGATGGGTGACTGGGCGGCCGCAATGGGTATCGAGGCGGTTTATATTGACAAGGATACTACCATACGGCAGTTTAAAAATGAACTTCTCTGGAATAGCGCTGTGTTCCGCAAGTAGACAGGGGGACGCATGCTATGGGAGATTACGAAAATATCAGAAAAATGATTGAGAGCGGCAGAACGGTTCTTGGTCTGGAATTCGGTTCTACAAGAATTAAAGCCGTGCTGGTGGATGAAGACCATCATCCGATTGCGTCCGGCGACCATGAATGGGAAAACCGTCTGGATCACGGGATCTGGACATATACTCTGGATGATATCTGGACAGGGCTTCGGGACAGCTACCGGAAAATGGCAGAGGATGTGGAAGAGAAATATGATACGACACTTACCACCATCGGCGCTGTCGGATTCAGCGCGATGATGCACGGTTATATGGCATTTAACAAAGAAAGGGAGCTGCTGGTTCCCTTCCGGACATGGCGGAACGGGACAACCGGGCCGGCAGCGGAAGCTTTGACAGAGCTGTTCCGGTACAATATTCCGCTCAGATGGAGCATTGCACATCTGTATCAGGCGATTTTAAACGGCGAGGAACATGTCAGGGAGATAGACTATCTCACCACGCTGTCCGGTTACATTCACTGGCAGCTTACCGGTGAGAGAGTGCTTGGTGTAGGAGACGCCTCCGGTATGTTCCCCATTGATCCGGAGACCAGAGATTATAATGGCAGGATGATCGGGCAGTTCGATGAGCTTGCTGCAGACCGGGGATTTTCCTGGAAGCTGAGAGATATTCTTCCGAAGGTGCTGGTTGCCGGAGAGCGTGCAGGAGCGCTGACTGAGGAGGGAGCGAAGCTGCTGGATGAAACAGGAAATCTAAAAGCAGGTATCCCGCTCTGCGCGCCTGAGGGAGACGCGGGAACAGGGATGGCAGCGACAAACAGTGTTGCCAGACGTACAGGTAACGTTTCTGCGGGAACTTCTGTATTTGCAATGGTAGTTCTTGAGAAAGAGCTGAGTAAAGTTTATCCGGAGCTTGACATGGTTACAACACCCGACGGAAGTCTGGTTGCAATGGTCCACGCAAATAACTGTACTTCTGACCTCAATGCCTGGGCAGGGATCTTCAGAGAATTTGCAGAGAGCTTTGGAATCGACGTAGATATGAATCAGTTGTTCGCAACGCTGTATAACAAAGCGTTAGAAGGAGACGCAGACTGCGGCGGACTTCTTTCCTACGGTTATCTTTCCGGGGAAAATATTACGGGAGTTCCGGAGGGGCGTCCGTTGGTCGTTCGCTCACCGAAGAGCAATTTTAATCTTGCAAACTTTATGCGCGCCAACTTATTTACCGCGCTGGGAGCGATCAAGGTGGGCATGGACCTGCTTGTAAAGGAAGAAAATGTCGTCATTGATTCTGTACTTGGGCATGGCGGCCTGTTCAAGACAAAAGGTGTCGGACAGAGCATTCTCGCGGCGGCGATCAACACTCCGGTATCTGTGATGGAGACAGCCGGTGAGGGCGGCCCGTGGGGAATGGCGCTTCTCGCCTCCTATATGATCCGCAGGGAAGAGGGCGAGAGCCTGGAGGAGTATCTGGAGAAGAAGGTATTTGCCGGAAATGCCGGAACAAGTATATCCCCGGATCCGAAGGACGTAAAGGGGTACGAAGTATTTATCGAAAGATATAAGAAGGGCATTCCGATCGAGTTATCTGCACTGGAAAATCTGGTGTAATTAGAAAGAAGAAGGTGTTTTAAAATGCTTGAGGAATTAAAAAAAGAAGTGTATGAGGCGAATATGCTGCTCCCGAAGTATAACCTTGTGACATTCACATGGGGAAATGTGAGCGGGATTGACCGTGAAAAGGGACTGTTTGTGATCAAGCCCAGCGGAGTGGAATATGACCGGCTTCGTCCGGAGGATATGGTAGTGGTAGACCTGGACGGCAAGAAGGTGGAGGGAGATTATAATCCTTCCTCTGATACAGCGACCCATGTGGTGCTCTACAATCATTTTCCGAAGATTGGCGGCGTGGTACATACACATTCTTCGTGGGCGGCCAGCTGGGCTCAGGCAGGCAGGGGAATTCCATGCTATGGGACTACTCACGCGGACTATCTGTACGGGGAAGTTCCCTGCGTACGGAATCTTACGAAGGAAGAGATTGATGAGGCCTATGAGAGAAATACCGGGGTGCTGATCGTGGATGATTTTGCGGAGCGGAAGCTGGACTATGAAGCGATGCCGGCGGTGCTGTGCAAGAACCACGGACCGTTTACCTGGGGAAAAGATGCCGGTGAGGCAGTGCACAATGCGGTGGTTCTTGAGGAAGTGGCTAAGATGGCGGCCAGATGCGAGATGATCAATCCGCAGAATCAGCCGGCGCCGCAGGAACTGCAGGATAAGCATTATTACCGGAAGCATGGGGCGAATGCTTATTATGGGCAATAGGGAAGCTTTGGTGCGTAGAAGGCGCCACAAAAAAGATATATAGGAAATGAAAAAGCGGCTTTCATTGTGTGAAGCCGCTTTTTCATTTTGCCTGGGATAAGATAGACAAAATGGATGGAATATGGTAAACTGAAAATAGATAATATATTATCTGATTTTAACTAAATTTAAAATAAATAGATAATATATTATACGAAAAAATAGTTGGAGATGGATGTATGAGAACGGAATATGTATGGGAAACTGCAGAGGAGATGGATCAACAATTGGCGGGCCGCGTAAGGAACATTCGCAGGAGACGTTCTATATCACAGGAGAAGCTAAGCAGCATGAGCGGAGTCAGCCTTGGATCATTAAAACGTTTTGAATCTACGGGAAAGATCTCATTGCTGTCGCTGACAAAGCTTGCGGTAGCCCTTGATTGTGCAGAAGAGATTAAAAATATGTTTTGCCAGATACAATATAAGAATATAGAGGAGGTTATCCGTGAGAGCCAATCCCGGAAGAAAAGAATTGCTGGCAGTGGGGATACAGGCAGGTTTGGGTAAGGCAAAATGCTGTGGGATCATGGACGAAACAGAGGCTTGTATCATGGAAGAGTTGGGCATATATTTAATGTAGATATATATTATTTAACGGACAAACACCGAAGCTGTCGTTTTTTGCGGCAGCTTCGGATTCCTTTTATACGGCATCTGCAACTTTCTGTGCAATTATATTGAATTTTATTCATTTATCCTTGACTGTATACCCGCTATATACCCTACAATAACTACATCATACGAACTTGAAACAAAGGGGGTGTATGTTTGAATACGAAACAAATTGAAGAGCTGACCGGGATCACCCGGCAGAATATCCGTTATTATGAGAGGCAGAATCTGCTGGAGCCTGTCCGGGATGCGGAGAATGCATACCGGGACTATTCTGAAGAGGATGTCCGCCGGCTGAAGCTGATTAAAATGCTCCGCATGCTGGATATGCCGCTCAAGGAGATTGAGCAGGTGTTAAACGGAACTGTACTATTAAAAGAGGCGATCGAAAGGCAGCAGGAAAATCTTGCAAAGCAGCAGAAGCAATTGCAGGCGGCTCTTGAGGTGTGTACCGATATCCGGAAGGATAAGTCAGAGAGTATTGACGTGGACGGATACCTGAACCGCATGGAGCAGATGGCAAAGGGCGGCGGTGTATTCGCCAGGATCGTAGACGACTACAAACAGGTGGCCCAGGAGGAATCGAGCCGGCAGATTTCCTTTTATTCGGAACAGCCGGTAAATACGGCAGGGATGCTGGAGCAGGCAATCCGGACGTATGCAAAGGAACAGCATAAGAAACTTCAGATGAAGAGGCCGGGGATGTATCCGGAATTAACACTGGACGGAATTCCATATACGGCGGTACGGGTTTTGGAAAAGGACGGAAAAAGCAGGGAGCCGAAAACCCGCATTGTACTCAGCAGAGCAGATGACGGGAGCGTAAAGAAGGAAGGAAAAAGAAAACGGAGGGCTGTTTTTCAGGCTGTTTATTCGATTGGAGTCAATATAAGACGGCATCGGGCCAGGAGTATCCTGAATGCAGTGATCAGTATGATGACAGTGATCGTCCTTGTATTTTACTTTGGAACGCTGCAGAGCACCCGGCAGCAGTTTGAGGAACTGCCGGAGGCCATTCCTGTGAGAGGGACATTTATGAATGCCACCGGGAAACTGAAAAACGGGCTTCTTGTTCGGCCGCAGGTTCTGGATATGGTTTACGGTTCTCCTTATCTTTGGAAGATCCAGGAGACAGCAGCGCTGGTCGGCCATATCGTGGGAGGCGGATCCGGGGAGGATACAGAAGTTCAGGTTGTCGGTGTTAATTGTCCGGACCTTGTACAGGAGTATAGCGAGGAGGAGATCAACTGGGCAAAAGGCTGGAATTGGGATCGTTTTCTTGGGAGTGAACATGTCTGTATTACAGGAAAGACATTTCTTGAGATGCAAGACGCTGATAAGGGGAGCAGTATTTCCCTTTCCCTGGAACACTATCAGCCGGCGGATATAGGAGTCGGCCTGAAACGTCTGGCGCTTGGCTGCGAAGACGCGGAGATTGTAGGAACTCTGAATGATACAGCGGATGCTGCGACGCCCGGGATCATACTGCCGTTAGATGCTGTAAAACAGTTGTATCAGGAAAATGGGGAAACGTATTTCGCTTCTTCTTTATCCTTTACTGTAAAGGATCCTATGAACTTAAATGCACTGAAGCAGGATCTGAAAGAGGAAGGGTTAAGTTCTGTTGTTCCGGAGCTGACAGACACCTATATGGGGTCGGCGGTTCGGATTGAGGATGACGTATTTATCCAGGCGGCAATAGGGATGGAAAAAAATATTTCTCTTTTAGAAGCATTCTTGCCGTTTCTGCTGATGATCGTCATACTGGCCGGGTATCTTGTGCCCCACCTTCTGCTCCAGGGCAGGCGGAGTGAATACGCCATCATGCGTGCGTTGGGAACAGGCAGAAAGCGCTGCACGGTCATCTTTTTTGCAGAGCACATTCTGCTGGCCATGGCGGGCGGAGCGGCAGGAGCGGCCATTGGTATCGTATTTGGCACGGCAGGCGCTGTGACGGCTGCTGTGGTTTGGATTTTGTTCTTAATCTTTTATATGCTTGGGGCTGCTGCGGCCATGTGGATGTTTGGAAAAATGAGTATTGCGGCTGTGTTGTCACACCGGGATTGAGAGGGACAGGTATGGAAAGAATCGAAGTAAAAGAGGTAAGCTATTCTTACCAGAATAAATATCAGAGGATTGAGGCGGTAAAAGAGGTGAGCTGCACATTTGATTCCGGGAAGATGTACGCCGTGACAGGGGAATCCGGGAGCGGGAAGTCTACGTTCCTTTCACTGCTGGCGGGGCTTGACAGACCGGAGAAGGGCAGTATTATTGTGGACGGGAAGGATCTGTCGGGGATGGACAGGGATGCTTACCGGAGGCAGCAGATTTCCGTGGTTTATCAGGCATTCCATTTGTTTCCCCTTCTGACAGCAGTGGAAAATGTGATGTACCCGCTGGAACTGCAGGGGCTCTCCCGCGCAGAGGCCAGAGGGCAGGCGGCAGAATGTCTGGAAGAGGTCGGCCTTCCGGAGAAAATCCTCGGCCAGTACCCGAAGATGATGAGCGGAGGGGAACAGCAGCGGGTAGCTATAGCCAGAGCAATGGCGGCAAAAGGGAAGATTCTTCTGGCAGACGAGCCGACGGGCAATCTGGATTCTGAGAATGAGGAGCATATTGTGGAATTGCTGAAGAGGCTGGCCCATGAGATGGATTATGTAGTGATAGTGGTAACCCATAACCCGGATATTGCACGGCAGGCAGATGTGTGCATGACGATGAAGGACGGAAGGATGATTTCTATAAAAGAGGGAGCCCCGGAATTGAGGTGTGTATAATGACATTGTATTATAGTATGAAGCAGATGCTTAGAAGTCCTGTAAAAAGCATCCTGTTCTTCCTGCTGGTCGGTGTCTCGGCGTTTTTACTGGCGCTTGGCGGGAATCTCTGGAAGATGAACAGCGATATGCTGAAGGAATTTGAGGACATATTCGAGACGGTCGGGACCGTGGATCAGAAGAGGGATCATATTGAAACAGGGGCCAGGTGGGATGCCGGAAAAGGTGAATATACCTGGGATCACTATGCGATGTACGGAGAAAGAATCTCGGATGAGGTTCTGGATTTTGAGGGGGCAGGTTATATTCTCGATGCGAAGCAGCGGCCGTATTTTGGGGCGCTCATAGATCAGAAGGTCAGGGGGACGGGGAATATGGATCTCCTTGTGGCAGAGGTGACGCCTCTGGAAACCGGAATAGCAGATTCTTCGTTTCCGGTGCGTGTGGAAAAGGTTCTCGCAGGAGAATTAAATACAGGGGATACCATTTATATCTGCGATCATTTCAGCTTTGAAGACGGCGAGTATGAGGCAAGGCGTTTTGAAAAAGGTAAGACCTATATTATGATGCTGGACGATATTACTTTTGTACATGGTCCCAGAGTAACCCACATTGCCCCGGAAGAATATGTGACCGAATATATGCCCGTCAATTCTGTGGCTTCCAGCCAGTATACGATGGATGGAGAGAAGGTATATGATGCAGTGGGCGAGGCGGAGGATCCGAGGGCATTTGACGAGGTAACGGAGGGGTTCTATGAGACGGAACGGGGAAAGCGGTGGCTTGAGATGGCAAAATCCCAGGAGCTTCAGTTCCGGACGATCCCGGTGGAGCCTGTAGACGGCACAGAACTTTTGCTGCCCTTTTACCAGAAAAATGCACAGATCAGCGACGGGAGAGACATTACGGAGGAAGAGTACCGGGAAGGGAAAAAGGTATGTCTGATTCCCTTTGACCTGTCGGTGTTTCTCCGGAAAAAGGTAGGGGACAGCCTGAACCTTCCGCTTTATTATGCAGATTATATGCCGGTGAGTTCGTATGATACGGGCTTTCAGCTCTCTCTGCTGAACGCTGAGGGGGAGACGTATCCTGTGTTTTATGAGCAGCAGTATGAGATCGTGGGGATCTATAAGATGCCGCCATCCTCGGGGGACGGGGACTATAGTCTTGCGTCCCGGGAAGTAATAATCCCATGGAATTCTATTCCTGAAAATGCATGGGAAGATAACATTGTATCTGTTTATCCGATGACAGGTTCTACTACCTCTTTCCGGATACCAAACGGCACCATTGAAGACTTTATGGCCGCCTGGGAAAAGAAGGGAGTTGAGGGGCTGGAATTTAAATTTTATGACAACGGATATACGCAGTTAAAGTCAGGAATTGAGAACCGGAGACTGATGTCGTGGATCTTCCTGATCAGCGGCTGTGTACTGGCAGTGATGATTTTGCTCTTTTTCTCCAATTTGTTTATTACAGGGCAGCAGGAGCGGATTGCTGTGGAGCGTCTGCTGGGGCGCACCAGGAAACAATGTGCGGCATCGATTCTCACAGGGCTTCTTATCCTGGCGGCGGCCGGCTGTGCGGCGGGAAGTATCTCAGGCTGGATAGCAACGGAAAAGGCTGTGAAGGCGGCCGAGAAGACAACGAAGTTTGATACGACCTTCAGCAACGCTGTCATTGAGCAGGAGAGTGAAGATGAATTAGAAGTTCAGGCGGCAGCAGGGAAGACCGATGCCTGGATGACAGCTGTGGCCGGATGCGGGCTTCTGCTGGCGGCGGCTGTGGTTTCCTCAGGATTTATGAGTCAGGTGCTGAAGAAGGAACCACTGCAGATTCTTGGGAAGCTGGAGGAGTAGATAATAGAATTGGTGATTTACTGCCGACAGATGGCTGGTCCTCATATAATGTTATGAATATCTCTTCTTTCCTTTTTTAAAAAAATAAGGTATATTTAAAAGTGTAATTGGGGTATACCGGGATAGGAAGGAAAAACAGGTAATGGAGGATATATGGCCAGATACAGTAATTTAAGATCCGAAAGAGCGATGGATGCGATTGAAGAATATATTGATACAAATGGGTTGAAAGAAAACGACCCACTTCCCGCGGAACGCAGCCTTACAAAGGAACTGAACCTCAGCCGGGGCACAGTGAGAGAAGCTCTGACGGCTTTGGAACGCGAGGGACGGATCTACAAGATCCACGGGAAAGGAAGCTTTGTAGCTGCGGATAAGTACAGTGTAAATATTGTTGACATGCAGTTCCGTGTTGCCATAAAGAAACGTATGGAAAATGCTTTTGAAAGCAAGGTAGTTTACTTTCAGACAATGCTTGCGGGGGAGATGGCGGCCAAGAAGCTTCAGATCCAGAGCGAGGATGAGGTGTATGTGCTTTCCCGGGTAAGAAAGATTGCGGATCGGGCAATTCTGCTTGAAAATGCTTACCTGCCGGTCAAATATGTTCCGGGGTTGGAACGGTATGATTTTGAACGGGAATCGTTATATTCTGTATTAAAGAGTGAATACGGGATTGAGATTATTGACCAGAGAATGAACCTTCAGCTGTCAAGGGCTTCCGTCAAAGAGGCACAATATCTCGGGATCAGTGCAGACGACGTCGTATTTGTGGAAAAAAATATTGCCAGGGATGCAGAGAACCGGCCGATTGAGTACAGTAAAAGTATTCTGGTGGCTCAATATGTAAAATATCAGATTGATTTTGACCGGAGGATGAATATACTGATCCTCAATGAGCTAAAACTCCAGATGCTTTGTGAAACACCTGCCGGAGCTTCTTCCCAGACATATGCAGAGAATACCTTTGATGCCATGTACTGGAACAGGGTGACAGAGACGTTGAGACAGCTGAGAAATAAGGGAGAGCGCATAAGCTTCTGCTATGAGAGACAGAGTGCGGAAGATATGATACACTATACACTTCCGTTTGTCGATTATGCATTTTTCCGCGCAGATACCCCGGCGGATGCCCGGAGACTGATATCCAGAAAGGAAGCATTAGAGACAGCGGTCATAATCGTACTGTGCGGCAGAGAGATCACGGTGAAGGATCCGGAAGGTACCTGCTGCTATGAGACAGATACTTCTAAGATTGATATGGAAGGGTTTCAGAAGAGGTATTTGTTTGGCGTTGCCAGAAACCGTGACAAAGGCAGCTGTATGAAATATGCCGTCAGCCGCTCAGAGAAAGAAAATATACAGGAGGAGTGACTGAGTTATGAAAAATAAACCGTTGTATATCCAACTGTGGGAGAAATACCGGAATTCTATTCTGGAAGGGAAATATAATTACGGCGAACTGTTTCCGACGGAGAGAGAGTTAGAGAAAGTACATAGCTGTGACCGCAAGACCATACGGAAAGCATTGAATATGCTTGTGGACGAGCAGCTGCTGGTTCGGATCGTGGGGAAGGGGACATATGTCAACAAACCGGATCTTAGGCTCCAGCTGGAGTCTATACAGGGATTTTCAGGTCTCCTGCGTCAGCAGGGGATCGAGATCACCAATAAAGTGTTGTTTTTCCAGAAGGTAGAGGCCGGATACCGTGTGGCAAAAATGCTCCAGATAGACAAGGAGGATACTGTCTACAAATGTATCAGGCTCCGATATGCCAAGGAGAGCCCTGTAGCGGTTGAGACTACGTATATCCGCGACATATTTCCGGATTTGCTGAAGTTTGATTTTAATATTTATTCCCTGTATGAAGTTATGGGGAGTTATGGCCAGTTTCCGGAAAAAGTGAAAGAGGAGATTACGGCTGTGGAGCTGCCGGAGACAGAGGCGCAGTATCTTGGGAAAACTCCGGGGGATATTGCCTATCTGATTACAGATATTACCAGAAATAAGGAGGGGCAGATTATAGAGTACAACAGATCTTATACAGTAAGTGAGAGATTTGAAATGTATGCGGATCTGATATAAATGGAAAGACAGGATGCAGACGATAGAAAGGATCTGTCGGAAAAGGCAGGTCTCTGTTTGTTAATAAAAAAAGAATGTTCTCAAATTTATGGGGATATTCTTTTTTTTGTGCAAAACAGACAAAAAACAGGGTGGAAATTTTTGTATTATTACAGAAAATGAATCTATCATTGACATAAATTGAGTAAGTGGTATATTATAAAGTATAAATGGAGGAAGTAGTACAATAAAAATGATTGCAGAGACAATCGGAAAGGAACAGAGAGGAGAATGGAATACAAAAATTTTGTTTCAAGGATCGGAATCAATAATTTTACATACCGCAGATTCAGCATGGATTATTTTCTGGATTCGGTGAACCGTCTGGGTGTGGATCGCATTGAGCTGTGTGGGTGCCATCCGCATTACACAGTTTATGAGCAGGAGGAATTTCCGGTAAAGGAGTTGGCGGCAAAGATCAGAGCTTATGGGGTTCAGGTATCTGCAATCCTGCCGGAGCAGAATTTTTTGCCGGTGAATATTGCAGCAGTTAATGAATATTTAAGGAGGCAGAGTGTGGAACAGATGAAATTCTACGTCCGAAATGCAAGGGAATTTGACTGTGACAAGGTGGTTCTTTACCCCGGAAAGGCTTTTATGAATTATCCGCCGTCCGAGGCGTGGAAGCGTTCCAGGGAATCTATTGCCGAGATTGTAAAAACTGCGGAGGAGTATGAAGTAAATATACTGTTGGAGGGGGTATCGAATTTTGTATCCGGCCTGATGACAGATTCAGGATCTGTGAAACAGATGATGGATGAGGTGGGCAGTGACCGCTTAAAGTGCTGTGTTAATTCCTGTACGGCTTATTTTGCAGGCGAGACGCTGGAGGATTACTTTAAGGTCTTTGGTGAGAAGGTGGAGCTGATTCAGCTGTCCGACAGCATTCCGGATAACGACCAGTTGATCTGGGGGGAAGGTGACCAGGACTTCCGGCAGCATCTAGATACAATAGAGAGATACGGTTACCGAGGGGATATTATGATGGAACTTTTAATGGAAGAATATGCAGACAATCCGGAGGTTTATTATAAAAGCAGCCTGGATTATCTGAGAAAGATGTAAGGAGGGACGGACATGGGTAAATTAAATGTATCACAGTTTGGAGTGATGTCTGTGCTGTACCAGCAGTACAGCCTTGAGTATTGTCTGGATTCCCTTGCGGCCAATGGATTTCATTATGTAGACTTCTGGGGCGGAGCATCACATTATTGTGCTTTTGATACCCCTCTTAGTGAGAGGAGGAAGAGGGTAAGAGAAATACGGAAGATGATGGATGACAGAGGGCTTGAGATGTCGGTGTTTACCGCAGAGCAGATCTGCCTGTACCCTATCAATGTAGCGTCCTCAAATCCGTATGTCCGCAGGAACAGCCTGGACATTGTAAAACGCTATCTGGAGGATACGAAGGAATTTGGCGCGGAATATTATTTTGCACAGATGGGCTACAGTTTATTTGACGAGGACCGCGAGGAGGCATATAAACGTTCTATTGATGCTCTGTGCCGGATGACAGAGTATGCCGGGGACATTGGGGTAAAGATGGTTATGGAGCAGCTTCAGCCGTATGAGTGCAATTTGTGTTATGACAAGAAGACGTTGAAACGTCTGATCGACGCGGTGAATTCGCCATATCTGACCGCGTGTGTGGATTGTGTTGCTGCAGCCGCCGCAGGAGAGACTCCGCAGGATTATTATGATACGTTTGGAACCATTAATCATGTACATATTGCCGACGGGACACCCACCGGCCACATGGTGCCGGGGGACGGAACAAATCCGTTAAATGATTATCTTAAAATTTTTGCAGAAAAAGGGTATCAAGGTTCTGTTACGTTGGAGATTAATAACCAGATGTATTTTGACAACCCGGACAGGGCAGTCCAGAGGGCGGCAAGATGGCTTAGAGAAAATCCCTATGTGGAAAGTGAGGATAAATAAATGAGTTCATTCAGAGTAATTGGGTTTGGAGATAACGTCGTAGATCGTTATACGAACCAGCGTGTCATGTTTCCGGGCGGAAATGCTGTGAATTTTGCAGTTTATGCAAAAAGAATTGGTCTGGATGCCGCGTATCTCGGCGTCTTTGGAAATGATTCGATTGCAGAACATATCCGGTACGCGCTGGAAGATCTTGGAATCTGCCTGGAGCATTGTGTGGTGAAGGAAGGGGAGAGCGGCTATTGCGATGTGATACTTGAGGGCGGAGACCGCGTCTTCCAAGAGTGGAACGAGGGAGGAATCTCCACGAAGGAGCCGATGATTCTGGGGGAGAGGGAACTCTCCTATCTCGGAGAATTTGATTTTATTCATTCGGGCTGCTACGCAAACACGGAGAGGGAACTTCCGAAGCTTCGGGATTTGAAGGGACTGGTATGCTTTGACTTTTCGGATGATGAGGAATTCAAGGAGGAAGAATACCTGAAAAGAGTCTGTCCGTATATTGACTTTGCACTGTTTTCCTGTGAGGACTTTACAGAGGAACAAATGAAAGAATTCGGCAGGCATGTTGCGGATCTCGGCGCCGGATACGTCCTTATGACAAGAGGAGAGAAAGGCCAGCTGTTCTACGACGGAAAAGAGTTTTATACAGGAGCCGTTCATATGGTAGAGGCAGTAGATACTATGGGGGCAGGGGATTCATTTATGACGGCATTTACTATGTCGCTGCTTCAGAAGGGATGGACGAAGGAGAAAGCTCCGACAGGAGAAGAGATTCGGGAGAGTTTTGAGACAGCCGCTGATTTTTCGGCAGATAATTGTCTGCAGGAAGGTTCATTTGGATATAAAAAGTGTTATTAGAGGAGGAGACAAAATGCGGGAATTTTTTGGAAAACATAAGAGAAAAATCGGGTACCTGATGGTGCTGGTGTGCTTTGTGTCTGTAGGCTTGTTCACGAAAGGAGGCCAGGAGGTGTACGGACCGTGGAGCCTGCTTCCGCCGGTGATGCTGTTTGTATTTGCAATTATGACCAGGAGCGTGATCGAAGGCTTTATCTGGGGCGGTGTCCTGGCGGTATTTATGATTCAGAGGGGAGATGTATTTACCGCATACATGGATGGCATTCAGGAGACGATCATGGATGCAGATAATGTGTATCTGATTATGATCTTCCTGCTGATCGGCGTATTTATTGCATTTTTAAAAAGAAGCGGTGCGGCGGCTTATTTTGCCAGCTGGCTGGCAAGCAAAACAAACAATCCGAAGCTTCTTCTGCTGATTGACTGGCTGCTTGGAATTGTACTTTCTGTGGATGAATATATGGCGGGATTCACCATCGGCGCCGCTATGACTCCCGTCAATGACGAGCGGAAGATCCCCAGGGAGATGACGGCGTATGTTGTGCGTTCTGTTAATGTCAATCCGGCGTGTATGAACCCACTGAACGCCTGGGCGATCTTCATTGCAACGACACTGGAGAGCATCGGGTTTGCAGCATCCGGACAGGGAATGTCGGAATTTATGAAGGTAATCCCATTCCTGTTCTTCAATATGATTGCTATGGTGATTTCCCTTTTGGTAATCCTCGGCGTATTTCCGAAGCTGGGCGGGATTAAGAAAGCCTATCAGCGTGTAGAGTCAGGCGGGCCGGCAGCTTGTGAGTCAGCAGTTGTGGATGGGCAGGAGGAGATTGAAGTGAAGAAGGGCGTTAATCTTCTGAGCTTTATTGTTCCCATTGTGACGCTGGTAGCGGCTGCATTCTTCTTTGAGTTCAATATGGTGTACGGTATTATGGCAGCAACAGTTGTGATGGTACTCTTGTATGTCATTCAGGGAATCGTATCGGTATCGGATATTGTACCGATTGCGCTGGAAGGTATCAGCGATCTGGTGGAGCTTACAACCTTTCTTGTAGTGGGTATGACCATGGCCGCTTTCGTATCCCAGATCGGATTTACTGAATTCGTAGTTGGGGCGATCTCAGGATTTATGACACCGTGGCTGCTTCCGGTAGTGGTCTTTGTGGCATTTGCATTTACAGAGTATCTTGTGACCTTTAACTGGACCTTATACTTGATTGCGCTTCCGTCCGTGATCGGACTGGCTGAGGCGGTAGGGACCAATGTATACCTTGCCATTGCAGCACTGGTATGTGCAGGTGTGTGGGGGAGCAATGCCAGCTTCTCATCGGATAATGGTGTTGTAGTTGCAAGTGCCTGCAAAGTCAAATTGTATGAGCAGAATGTTTCCCAGCTGGCATATATGGGGATTGCGGTTGTACTGTCGGCGGCAGCATTCTTGATCGCCGGTATTGTAATGGCTTAATAACGGGGAGGGTATAATGCAGAAAGCAGATCTTATCATAATATCAGACAGTATCTATAACGGAATAGATGATGAGCCGAAGGCCGGAGCTTTAGTTGTAAAGGGCAGCCGGATCCTGGCTGTGGAGGAGAAGGACAAGCTGTCCGTATGGACGGATGAGCACACGAAAATATATGATGTGGGAGACCGGACCGTCTGCCCGGGGTTTCATGATAACCATGTGTTTTTTACCGGCTATGTGTGGGGGCAGAGAGGCAACAGCACTGAGGGCGCTGAGAGCCGGAGCAGGCAGATGAAGGAAATGTTTAAAGACCTGGAGAAGATGGAAGAGGAGTACCTGGAATTTTCCAGACTTCTGGCAGAGCGGGGGGTGACGTCCATCAAGGAAATCGGGTTTGACGATTATACCGGTTTTACAGAGGTGCTTAAGAAATTGGAGGATGAAGGCAGGATGCTGCACCGGGTGAACCTGGTGTCCCAGCCGGTGGATGAGCCCATGGATTTTGAGTATGCTATGCGGTGCCGGGAGGCATTTCAGGGATCCTTCATCCGGTTCATGGGATTTAACCTTATGGTGGATGGTGTGATTGCAGAGCATGAGGGAGATATGCTGGAGGAATACCGGGATCTGCCGGGAGTGACATGTGCCATGGATATCCCCTATGACCAGCTGGAAGCTCAGGTACTTGAGGCAGACCGTCTTGGCTTTCGATGCGCTCTCCACGCTGAAGGAGACGGCGCGGTGAGAAAGACTCTTGACATCTATGAGGCCTGCAGGCGGATTAATGGAAAACGTGACGCGCGCCATATCATCACAGACCTTGAGATGGTGCACCCCGGGGATGTAAAGCGGATGGCAGAGCTGGGGGTTACTGCAAGCAACTATTTCCAGATCATGGAACTTACTCCGTCTTCGGAAGATCTGTATGTCTCAGAGGTATACGGAGATGATAAGCTGGACAGAATTTGGGCGTACAGGCGCATGGAGGAAAACGGAGTCGTAATGTGCACCGGCACGGATCTGCCGCTTGACATCCCGAATGTGCCGGTGTCTGTGTACTATGTATCCGGCAGGAGGTTTCCTGACGGAACTCCGCAGGAAGGTTTCCAAAAGGATCAGGGGCTGACAGTTGCCCAGGTGCTTAAGGCCTGGACATATGGAGGGCAGTACGCTAATTTCAGGGAACATGAGCTTGGCCTGCTTAAGGCAGGAAAGCTTGCGGACATTGCCGTTCTGGACAGTGATATTTTCCATACATCTATGGAGGCAATGCGTGATGTAAAGGTAATGCTTACGGTTTGTAACGGGAAAATTGTATATGAAAGATAAGGAGGAGTATATGAAAGTAGCGGCTTTGGGAGATAACTGTATTGACCTGTATTCTAATCTGGATCGTTATTATTGTACCGGAAATGCAGTGGATTTTGGCGTTCATATGCAGAGACTGGGAATCCGGACATCTCTGATCAGTGTGACAGGTAACGATAAGTATGGCGCGCAGATGCGAAAAGAACTGGAGGCAGAGGGACTTGATCTCAGCCACTTTCACACAGTGGAAGGAAATACGGCCATTTCCTATATGGAGTTAATAGATAAAGAACGAGTTTACGGAGACTATGTGGAAGGTGTTATGGAACATATCGCATTTTCTGAAGAAGATATTCGGTTTGCAAAAGAGCATGATCTTGTGCACACAGCCTTCTGGGGGAACGCGCAGGAGCATCTGGAAGAACTTAAGCGGGCGCAGGTGAAGGTAAGCTTTGATTACGCGACGGAAATGAACGACCCGCTGGTGGACGAAACCATACCCTATGTGTCCTATGCATTTTTTTCTTATGACCGGGATGACGAGACGATTCGGAAGTTTTTGCAGCACATAGTAAACGAAGGGCCGGAGATTGCAGTCGCCACCTTCGGGGAAGAAGGAAGCCTTGCGTGGGACGGAAAAGAATTTTATAAATACGGCATTGAGAAATCAAATCTGGTGAATACCATCGGTGCCGGGGATTCCTTTATCGCCGGATTTATGAGCGGGATTCTGGAGGGATTCACTATCCCGGAGTGCCAGGCCCGTGGAGCCAGAGTCGCTGCCGAAGTAGTAGGTGTATTCGGCCCGTGGCCGGAAAGGGAGGGACAGCATGAAAAAGACGGTGATTGATATACATGTGCATCCGGCATTTATAGAGCCGATGTCTGGGGATGAGAAACAGGAAGCATTTGCCAGAGAAATGTACGGACTGTGTAAAACAGGCAGTTATCCGCCGGAGCTTTTGCTTCAGCAGATGGAGTGTGCGGGGATTGACAGGGCTGCACTGCTTCCTCTGGATCTGACATCTGCCTATGGCGGTGTTCTTGGCAGCAACCGGCAGGTCATGGAGCTTACGGCCCGGTATCCCAACCGCTTTATTGGATTTGCAAGTGTGGACCCGGCATGTGAGGACGCTTGTGAGAAGCTGGAGGAGGCTTTTGACAGGTATGGACTATCTGGTTTAAAGCTTCACCCGTCCAAGCAGAAGTTCTTCCCGATGGAGGACCGGATGGAGGGAATCTACAAGATCTGCACCAAATATAACAAGCCGATTATGTTTCACAGCGGCATGTCAGTAGAGCCGGATACCTTGTCCAAATACGCAAAGCCGGAAAATTTCGAGGAGGTGGCATATTATAATCCTAAGCTGCGCTTTTGCCTTGCACATTTTGGCTGGCCTTGGATTCAGGAGACATGTATGCTGCTGCTCAAATACCGGAATGTTTATGCAGACACGGCGCTTCTGTATTTTGATTCTGCGCCGGAATTTTACGGGCAGGTCTTTACAAAGGATATGGGAGAGCACTGGATTGACCGAAGCTTCCGGCATCAGGTTATGTTTGGCTCGGATGACCCCAGGCTTGAGATGATCCGCATGAAGAAGGCAATAGAGAAAATGGAAATGAGGCCGTCAACCATAGACTTGATTCTTGGAGGGAATGCGCTGGAATTTCTTGGATGGGAGGAGAGGCAATGGTAAAACATAAAAGTATTGAGATTCTGACAAAAGAATATAACGAAATGGTGAAGATTACGGATCCGGTGAAGCAGGCAGTGAAAGAGAGCGGCGTGGAAAGCGGAGTTGCTTATGTGATAACAGCTCATACTACGACAGGGATCACAGTCAATGAGGGACTTGAGTGTCTGGAGAGTGATATTCAGGCTCTGCTTGGAAGAATCGTCCCGGAGGATGGGCAGTATTCTCATGGCCGGTTTCTGGATACATACGGATCCATGGCAGGAAATCCTACCGGCCATCTTAAATCCTATCTGACCGGGAATCACAGTGTGTTTCCGGTCATCGGGGGAAAGCTGAAAGCAGGAAGCGCACAGGATATTTATTTATGTGAATTTGACGGTCCGCAGTACCGGACAGTGACGATAACGGTTATAGGTGAATGAGGAGGAAGAGCAATGTATAATTTTAATAAAGAAAATTTTTTAAAGGTTATGAATGGGGCGGTCGGAGTAAAGCCTGAGGTGGATAAGATTGTCGAAGCGGTGATGAAGAAGGGATATAAGACATTATTCCTGGTAGGTTCCGGCGGGTCCATGGCTATTATGCTTCCGTTTGAGTATCTGCTAAAGGCTCATGCACGCATTGATGTGAGGACGGAGATTGCGGCGGAGCTTATGGTAAGAGACAGTAAATTCCTGAACAAGGACGCGCTTGTCATCCTGTCTTCTCTGTCCGGTACTACGAAGGAGACTGTCGCAGCATGCAAATACTGTAAAGAGCGAGAGGCAGTGACCATCGGCCTTGTAGGGGAGCTGGGGACGCCGCTTGCAGACCTTGCGGATCATGTACTTGTTAATTACAGTGAAAATGATTTTGCAGGAGATTCCATTTATATCCAGTTATTTGAATTGATCTTCGGACTGATGCATGCCAACGGAGATTTCCCGGAGTATGAGGAATTTATGGAGGAATTCAAGGCCATGCCGGAGGCGCTGTATGGGATGAAAGAGGCTGTGGAGCCTGCCATGATGGAATTTGCGAAAAAGTATAAGAACGAGACCTATCATATGCTGGTGGGTTCCGGCAGTGTGTGGGGCGAGACCTACTCCTATGGCATGTGTGTCCTGGAGGAAATGCAGTGGATCCGTACCAGGCCCATACATGCGGCGGAGTTTTTCCATGGGACTCTTGAACTGGTGGAGAAGGATACGAGTGTGGTTCTTATGAAGGGGGAGGATGAGACGAGGCCTCTCATGGACAGGGTCGAGAGATTTGCCGGACAGTATACGGATAAGCTGTCAGTCTTTGATACGAAAGCATATCCGCTCAAAGGGATCAGTGAGAAATTCAGGGTATACCTGTCTCCGCTGATGATCTGTACAATATTTGAGGTGTTGAGCACCCATCTTGAAAAAGAAAGGAATCATTCCCTTGACCTCAGAAGATACTATCGTGTGATTGAATATTAAAAAGGAATGGATTATGGAATACGGAATATTAACATTGCTGCCGCCGTTTGCAATGCTTGTATTTGCAATTAAGACAAAGAAATCATTTGAGGCCCTGGTGTTCGGTTCTCTGATCGCCTATGTGATCATGTACAGATCCCGGTTTCTGGGGCCGTGGTGCGAAATGCTCCTTGAGGAGTGCAGCAATCCGGATAACCAGTATATTTTATTGCTGTGTGGATTGTTCGGCAGTCTGATTCTTCTGCTTAAGGAAGCGAAGGGGACATTCGGATTCTCCAGGTTTATCTCAGGAATCTGTAAGAGTGAGAGGATGCTGCTCCTTACGTCTGCCGTGATGGGGTTTATTATCTTTGTAGATGATTATCTCAATATTATGACGATTGGAACGTGTATGAAAGACACCTGTGATAAGCGGAAGGTTCCGAGGGAAGCTCTTGCCTATGTGATAGACTGCACGGGGGCACCGGTGTGCGCCATGATTCCGGTCTCTACATGGGCCGTATTCTACGCGGGGATCTTTAATCATGAGCCGGGGGTGGCAGAGCTGGGATTCGGTTCCGGGCTTGAGACTTATATCCATACAATCCCGTATATGTTCTACCCGGTTGCGGCACTTTTGATTGTTGTACTGTTTGCGGCGGGCATTATGCCTAAGATCGGGCCTATGAAAAAGGTGTACAGGCTCGCCCGGGAGAGAGTGGTGGGAGATGAGATCCCGAAGGAAGAGCAGGAAGGAGCCATTATTGATTTCCTTGTCCCCATTGCGGTTCTGATCATTGTCACGGTGAGTACGGGAGATATGCTGGTCGCTATTGTAAGTACATTGTTTGTATGCCTGTGCTTCTATCTGCCGAGGAAAAAGATGAACTTCACCAGATTCGGGGAATTATTTATTCAGGGATTTGGAGAAATGCTTCCGGTGCTGGCAATCTTGCTGTCCTCTTTTTTAGTGAGGGGCGCCTGCGGCAGGATGAATCTGTCGGAGTATGTTATCTCCCTTGTTAAGCCGATCCTTAACGGGCACATTCTTCCGGTGGTTGTATTTCTCCTGATTGCGGTGCTCACATTTGTAACCAGCTCCTTCTGGGGGATTGAGGCGATTTCGGTGCCCATCGTAGTCCCGCTGGCAATGTCGCTGGGGAGCAATCTGCTGCTGGTCTTAGGTGCTGTGGTGTCCGGCGGAGTGTTTGGAAGCCATGCCTGCTTTTATTCTGACGCGACGGTGCTTTCTTCAGCTACCTGTGAAATTGACAATATGTCCCACGCAGTGACTCAGATTCCGTATGCGGTGCTCGGGGCGGCGCTTGCCTCGGCGGCGTATGTTGTGTGCGGATATGTGTTGTAGATGGGGGATGAATTTTATTGCTTCTATAGAGTTTGCGGTATCCGCCGACTATAATTCTATCCTCTCCGGAAACGCCTCTCTCCGCATAATCCCCCACATTTTATCAATATAGGCAAGGGTATAGAAGCTTTCATAATAATGATAGTAAAATGCACCCTTTAATGTCATGTGGTATACACCATTTTCTGACGTAAGGAACCCCAGCCGCTCTGCAATTTTCAGCTCCATGCCGTACATTTTTTTCAAAGGAATCCCAAAGAATTTTTCAAAATCCCGGGCATCAATTTTCGTGCTGTATGCCGTCCAAAACAGATAGTAAACCATCCGCTGGCGCAGGGAAAACCGAAGAGTCAATGAGGTCGGAAGCTTCCCTGCAAGAATCCTTTTACAATACTCTTCTACAGAAAATGTATTGATCTTAAACTGGTCTTTTAACAAGGTGGCTGCCGAACACCCGAATCCAAGAAAGGTATCTCTTGTCATGGAAGAATACTTCGCGTCCCTGCTGTCTGCAAATGTCCAGACAGAGCTGCGGGTATATCCCTGATCCATACAGTAAAGTGTAATTGCATCCAAAAGAGCCTGCTTTTCTTTCCTGGGCATTGGTGCTACCGCGCCGGAAGTAAAGGTAAAATCAATGAATGGGTAAATGGCCACATGGTTTGCCCCATTTTGGAACGCAGCGTCAACATCGGCCTTCAGGTCAGCAAGTGTCTGGCCTGGCAGAGCGAAGATAAAGTCCATGGAAACCGTTTCAAACGGCACGATGGACAGCGTGTTTTTTAATGCCGCTGCATTGACAGTTGTTCTGCCTAACATACTTTGAAATTTTGTCTGGAAGGACTGGATCCCGATGCTGATCTTCGTAACCCCGGCATTCTTCAGTATCTGCAGAACGGAAGGGGTTACATCGTCAGGATGCAGCTCTGCACCGATTCCTTCCGTGATAATAAAATGTTCTTTGACAGCGTCAATGATTGCCCCAAAACGGTCGGCAGCCAGAGCCGGTGTGCCGCCGCCGAAGTACAGGCTCGTAACTGTTTTTTTGCCGATATACTGATTACCGACAAGATGGATCTCCCGCAGCAGAGCATCAATATACCGGTCACACAATTCTTTGGAATATCTGACCTTGCAATACGGGCAGAAACCACAGATATTTCTGCAGAATGGAAGATGTATATACAGTCCCAGGTTCTCACAGTCCGAGAATGGAAGATTCTGGTCATAGTCGTTTTTAAAAATAAATGGTTTAGCTGAACGGGTCAGCCATATTCTTGTCAGATTTGTTATAAAATTCATAGGAATCCTCAAATATATTTCAGATAGGTCATCAGCATCTCCAGAATGATCCTGGGGTTTCCCCGGAATAAAAGGGTGTATTCTGCGACGAAGAAGTAGCCGCATTCTTTGCAGAGCCCGGGAATCTCAATACAGCGCCCGCAGGTTGAAAGCTTTCCGTTTTCTATGACTACACACTGATAACAGGGAGTAGGAAAGCTGTTGTTAATCAGATAGGGGAAGGCACTGCGTAAATTAAAAACAGGCACGCCTTCCTTTATCATCTTTGAAATAACGCGGCAGCATTCTGCTTTTTCCTCTTTGGAAAGAGCCAGATTTTTCGTGTCAGGATATGGTGTATGAAAATTAAAAGAGACAGCCCACACATTTTTGGTATCCCGGGTAGCAATGCACACATCCCGGACAGTGTCTTTGTTGATCTGGTTGACAGCCATATAAAAGCAGATATTGTCAGAGGACGCATTTTCAATGTTTTCCATAATGGTATCATATGTATCACCGCGGATTGCATTATGACGATCCTTGTCGCCGTCGAGGCTGAGCAAGATCAAATCAGCCTCCGGCAGATCGATTGGATATGTACCGTTGGTAACTACATTGACAAGGAGAAATCCCATTTCTTTTGCGTCCGCGACGAGAGTCCGCAATGTGTGTGTGCCGTCTCTCCATAGAAATGTTTCTCCTCCGCAGAAAAACAGGATGCGTACTCCCATATTATAGAGCAGCTGCATCTCCCGCCGGATTTGTTCATAGGGATGGACGACGGCCGTGATATTATTGACGGAACAATGTCTGCATTTCAAATTACATTTGTCAGTAACGATTACCGTGCCGAGGATAGGCTCTTTTTTGCGTAACAGAATTGTTTTGAGGCCAAAACCTGCGAAATGTATAAATGAAGAAATTTTCATATCGTTTATCACCTTCTTTATGCCGCCGAATCGAAACGGTGTCTGATAAACAGTTTACCATATTTTTGTATGAACTTCTATGTGTTTGCGATATTGTAACGTTATGATTCTCCTCCTTCCGCTATATTTTTCTTTACAAAATTAATACTATATAGTATAATCCTATCAAGGAGGAATTGGTTATGAATATCCAGGGCGGCAATATTATTTCACAGATTAAGCGGTTAAGTGATCGAATCTTTGAGCGTATTCTGGCCATGCAGAACATTGATGCATTTAACGGGGCACAAGGCCGCATTCTCTATGTCCTCTGGCAGCAGGAGCATATTTCGCTGCGGGAGCTTGCCGACAGGACGGGGCTTGCCGCGACAACACTTACAAGTATGGTTGACCGTATGGAGACTGCCGGGCTGCTCTGCCGCATTCCGGACAAAAGTGACCGCCGCAGAACACTTCTTGCACTGACCGATGCCGCAAGGGAATTGGAAAGGGATTATATGGAGGTGTCCGGCCGGATGACTGAGATCTTTTATGCAGGATTCTCGGAAGAGGAGGTCATACAGTGTGAGAAGATGCTTGGCCGGATCCATGAAAACCTGAAACAACGCATATGAATGAAAGGAGTCATTATTATGACACAAGATGTAAGAGCGTATATTTCCGAAAAGGTAAATGAATTGATCAGCGCCCATACCTGCTGTGCAGAGGCGCGAGAGGCCGGTAAAAATTGGCTGGAAGCTGTCGGTACAGACAAAGAAGCAGACGCTTTTAGGGTATTGATTGCTGAACTTGAAGAGGATATTATGCCCATTGAGGGACTGATTGCTTTTGCGGGTTCAGAGGCCGGAGCCAGGGTGTTTGGAGAAGAAGAGGCAAAAGGGGTGCTGGCTCACGCTGAAGCAGTGAAAGCCTCCGGAGCAAAATACTGTGATTGTCCTGCATGCGCTGCATGTGAAGCGATCCTTGAGAAAAAGGATGAAATTTAAGTTTGGAATTCAGAAAATTTGCGGTATAGTCGTTAAGGCTATGCCGCTTTTAAATTAAAAATATAAACCTCTTGTAGTTTTTGACTCCATATGTTAGGCTGATTTTATCTTTCAAATATTTCCCGGCGCTTCGCCAAATTTTTCAAACATAAAATCTATATAGATCAGGAGGGATGCCCTTGATTGTTTCGTAAATCATTTTCTGAAAATCTATCTGTTACCATCCACTGCATTGTGATAAAATAAAAAGGAGAACAAATGAGACATAATTTAATACCATTGAGTGACTTAAACCTTACTGACCGCTTCCTGTTTGATGAAGTAATGGAGGATTCTCAGGCCCACCAGGATGCCTTGAGTATTATCTTTGGACATCCGGTGCCTCTGCTTGGAAAGAACGAGACGGAAAAAGAACTGCGGGCATCCCCTGCAATCCGCTCTGTGGGGATGGACGTTTTTCCATGGATGAGGAGAAGAGTATCTACAATACAGAGATGCAGAAGAAGAAACAGTCCGATCTGGCGAAGCGCAGCAGATACTATCAGTCCATGATAGATACCAGTTTGCTGGAGCCGGGGATTCTTAACTATAACATTCTGAATCGGTCTTATATTATAATCATTACGCCCTTTGATCTGTTTGGACTCGGACTCTATTGCTATACATTCCGTCCCCGATGTGAGGAGCAGCCGGACTGCATCCTTGATGACGGGACTGCCCGGATCTTCCTCAACACCCGGGGGACAAATGACTCAGAGGTTTCAAAGGAACTGGCAGATTTCCTCCACTATCTGGAGGAAACCACGGATGAGGCCGCGGAGAGTTCAGGAAGTGACCGAATCAGGCGCATCCATGACCGTGTCTGTAAGGTGAAGTCCAATGAAGAAAGCGGGGTAAAATATATGCAGGCTTGGGAAGAAAAGTATTATGAGCGTCAGGAAGGTCTGGAAGAAGGCCTTAGAAGAGGTCTGGAAAAGGGAAGTATACTTAAATTGATACAGCTGATTACCAAAAAGCTGGAAAAGGGGAAAACATTGGCTGTTATTGCCGACGAGCTGGAGGAGGACCTTTCAAGTGTAACTGCTATTTGTAATGCGGCGGAGAAGTATGCTCCGGCTTATGATTGTGAGAGTATTTACGAAGAACTCTGCAATACAAACAAAGAAGAAATATGAGCTGCCGAAAGAGTGTATATTTGCCCTCGAATGGCATAATAGACAGAAAACAGAAAAATAATTAAAAAAATACTTGACAAATAAGAAGCGGTGGAATAAAATGTAAATATAAAATAACAAATCGGAATCATAAGACAGACGCGAACTGTAAATGATTTATTTGTTATCATTTCAACACAGATGTTGGAAGAAGAACTTCCGGGAAGTACAGAAGTACAGAAGTACAGAAGTACAGAAGTACAGAAGTACAGAAGTACAGAAGTACAG
>CAJTRM010000017.1:0-35174 GCA_910578865.1 uncultured Dorea sp. | reverse complement strand
CAGAAGCCTTGGAAGTGAAAAAAAGAAGGAAAGGAAGGTACGGACCACCAAAGGCGTAGAAGGTAAAAAGAATGATTGAACAATTTAAATAACGGCGGATATCAAAAAACATAATTGGTATCCGTCGTTATTTGTAATACAGAATCAGATAAAAGCCGGAGCAGCCCGGTCTTTTGCGGCAGCTCCGGCGGAAGTCCGTATTATTGTGTCGGGTACAGATATCTGCGACGTCCTGTGAATACGGCCACAGACCGTGGCTTCATCACGAATTCACCGGTGATACGGATCTCGCTGTCTTCCGGATAGAAATACCGTCCGTTTCCATCCCCGTAAGTATTGACACTCAGATACCAGGCTCCAAGTCCATGCCTGTCAGGCAGGGTAATGGTCACATCCTCCCAGTAGGTATTGATTGCAAGATATACCAGATCATCCTGTCCCTTTTCGGAATCGTAGCCTGCAAAGCAGACACAGAAGGTTCTCGTATTTTCCGGAAGGGTCAGGTTTTCCGCTCGGATGTCGTGGGTGCGGAGCGGTTCCATGCCGCACACAGCGCCCGGAAGCTTCTTTCGGATGACCGGATGTTTCTTCCGGTAGGCGATCATAAACCGGAAAAATTCAAACTGACTCCGGTTTTTCTCCAGCATACCCCAGTCAAGCCAGGAGATCTCGTTGTCCTGGCAGTAGCTGTTGTTATTGCCGTACTGAGTGTTGCCGAACTCATCCCCGGCAAGGAACATAGGGGTTCCCCGGCTGCACATCAGAACAGCAAAAGCGTTGCGGATCATTCGATCACGGAGCTTTAAAACCTCCGGATCATCCGTCTCCCCCTCAAAGCCGCAGTTCCAGCTTCTGTTATCATCGGAGCCGTCGGTATTATTCCAATGGTTATTTTCATTATGTTTCGTATTGTAGGAATACAGATCGTACAAGGTAAAGCCGTCATGACAGGTCAGGAAATTTATACAGGAGTTGTATCCTGCATACAGGTCATTGTGCTCTGTATGATATCCTCCGTACAGATCATGGGAGCCGCAGATACTGTTGGCTGCCGTACGGTATTCCCAGCAGTCCCCCTTCAGGTACCCTCTGAGAGAATCACGGTATCTTCCGTTCCATTCAGCCCAGCGGTTGCAGGCAGGAAAACTTCCTACTTGATAGAGCCCTCCCGCGTCCCATGCCTCGGCAATAAGCTTCACATTACTGAGAACCGGGTCATTGGCGATCAGCTCCAGGAGAGGCGGATTTGTCAGGGGAGATCCGTCTGCATTACGTCCGAGGATACTTGCAAGGTCAAATCGGAAGCCGTCGATACGATAGTTGACAGTCCAGTAGCGCAGACACTCCAGAATATACATCCTGATCATAGGGTGGTTGCAGTTCAGTGTATTGCCGCATCCACTGAAATTATAATAATTTCCGTTTGGAGTCAGCATATAGCAGAGCTTGTTGTCAAAGCCTTTGAAGGAGAAGACCGATCCGTCTTCATTCCCTTCGGCAGTGTGGTTAAAGACAATATCCAGGATGACCTCAATACCATTTTCGTGCAGCTCCTTGATCATTTCCTTTAACTCTGTGCCTTCACGGTTGTATTCTGTTTCAGATATGTAGCTGGTGTTCGGTGCAAAAAAGCTTACCGTATTATAGCCCCAGTAATCTACAAGCGTACCTCCGTCTCCCTGTCTGGAATTCATGAGCTCGTCGAATTCAAAGACAGGCATCAGTTCAACAGCATTGACCCCAAGCTCCTTCAGGTAAGGGATTTTCTCTCTCAGTCCCTTAAAGGTTCCGGGATGATTTGTGCCGGAGGACGGATGATAGGTGAAACCGCGGACGTGAAGTTCATAGATGATAAGGTCGCACATTTCTCGTTTGGATTGAGGCATGTCGCCCCAGTCAAATGTATCATCTACAACCCGGGCATGGTAGGCCCGGATCTTCTTCTCTCCCCAGATACGCTGGCCGGCAACAGCTTTTGCGTAAGGATCCAGGAGAATATTATTTTTGTCGAAAAGCATGCCGTTGGCAGGATCGTACGGGCCGTCCACCCGGTAGGCATATTCAAAATCTTTGATGTCGATGCCGAGGACAATCATAGAATACACATCACCGATCTTGTATTCTTCCGGAAACGGAAGGACTGCGAACGGGTCTTCTTCACCACGGTGGAATAACAAGAGTTCACAGGACGTCCCGTCGTGGGTATGGACAGTAAAGCTTGCACCGTTGGTGACCGGCATGGCGCCGTTTACATCAAAGAATCCCGGACGCACACTGTACCCGTTAATCTCGCGCATAGGGGTTGAAAAGGGTGGTTCTGCGGCATAGTTTCGGTTTTGTGAGTTCAAAGCGTTCCTCCTTCTGTTTCTAAAAGCAGTGGTTTGTGTTTCCTTCTTCATTATAAAAATTTCTTTGTGAGTAGTCAATTCTTGCAGAAAATATCCTGTTATGGACAACCATTCAGGGTTAGAGTATAATGAATTTTAATGATTACGAGGCACAGCATTGCGGCGGAATGGCTGCGAAGTCCGGCTTCGGGAGATTGTTTAAGGAAAGAGAGGGTTTATATGATCAGGCACGTATTATTCGATCTGGACGGGACATTGCTTCCGATGTGCCAGCAGGAATTTTTGGGTTATTACCTGTCGCTTTTATCAAGACGTTTTGAAAAATACGGTATTCATCAGGAGGTGTTCCTGAAGTCTGTCTACGAAGGGATCGGGGTAATGATAAACAATGACGGGAGCCGTACGAATGAGCAGGCATTCTGGGATTGTTTTGAGAGTTCTGCAGGTGTGGACCGGCGGGAGATGGAGGAAGATATTCTTGAGTTCTATGAAAATGAATTTAATGAGGCCATTGCCTCTACGAGGCCCACGCCGGTTTCAGGTCAGATTGTCAGGCTTCTGAAGGAAAAAGGGGTAAAAGTATATCTGGCTACGAACCCTGTGTTTCCCCGATGCGCCACATGGAACAGAATCCGCTGGGCAGGGCTTCAGGCGGAAGATTTTGAGTGGATTACGACCTATGAGACGAGCCGTTATTGCAAACCCAACGTTAAATATTATGAGGAGATTCTGGAGAGGTTTCAGCTGGATCCTGCGGAGTGCCTGATGGCAGGCAATGATGTGAGGGATGATCTTCCTGCGCGGAAGCTGGGGATACGGACGTATCTGGTGACGGACTGTCTGGAAAATGCCGGGGACCTGCCGGCTAAGGCAGATGAGACAGGGACGCTTGAGGAACTGCTTGAGTCGGTAAAAATGTGGCGGGCTGAACGATAGGTTGTGTACGGAATATGGATAAAGAAAAAGAAGGTAAGAAAGAGAAGACCATAGTGAGCAATATATGGAAATATAAATATTTGGTTGACGTAATTGAAAATAAAAGCTTCACAAAAGCGGGCAATCTTAATTATGTGTCACAGACTGCGATCAGTCAGAATATTTCCAGTCTGGAGAAGTCCATGGGCGGCAAGCTGATCGACAGGGGGAGCGGGGAGCTTCGTCCTACAGAGTTGGGGGAGATTGTCTACCGCAATGCCAGGCAGATTCTTGAGATTGAGAAGAAGATGTTCGGGGAAGTGGAGGATTTCCAGAACCGGTCTCTTATATGGGTGGGAATTGACAGCTCTATTAATAAAAAACTGTGGCTGACGATCGAGAATGTCTATGAGACTAATTTCCTGGAGACATATAATTCTGGGAAAGGACTTATGTTTACCAGAGTGGACTGCGCAGTGGCAGCTTCAATGCTGAAAAGTAATGAGCTGGATGTATTTATCGGATATGGAACTGCTATTCTTGACCAGGTACCCGGAGTGAAGAGTGAAAAACTGGAAGCCCGAAAGGTTGGGATTTATGTAGGTAAGCATACGACGATTCCATACGGGACTGTGAGGTTGGAAGAACTTAAGGGGCACCGGCACTATAAGACCGCCAAGTACAGTGTCAGTATACAGGAGGAGGCGGAAGATTACCTCAGGGGCAGTTGTCCGGTCTCCGATGTGAAAAACGTGGAGACAATGAAAGTCATGGTGGAGTTTAACGATGGGTTCGCTTTTGTGGACAGCTATTATTTCTACCGGGATGACGGGGAAATCTGTTCGCTGGTTGACTACGAGAAAGAATGCGAGGTCAGGATGTACTGCAAGACGGACTGCAAGAAAAAGGATGCCCGCCTGTTTATGAAAAAACTGAAGGAAAAAATGAAAGTTTAGTTTAATGGATCGTTGTACGAATCCAGACAGAGCCGCAAATACAGAGGGATTACGTCTGTGTTTGCGGCTTTCACAGTTTCTTTTGATATCTCCATAATTTTTTCTTATCGCTCCATCAGTTTTCTGTGTTGGAAATCATTTTCCGAGGATATTATCATAACTTTATTGAATATCAAGGAGGAAGGAAACATGGAACGAAAGAACATGTGGAAAGAGTATTCTCCGGAGCAGTTAGACGCATTGGAGAAACTTAGCGTACGTTACAGACAATGTCTGGACGCTGCAAAGACAGAGAGGGAATGTGTAAATCTTACCCGCGAGATGGCAAAAGAGCAAGGTTATCAGGATCTGAATAAGCTTGTGCAGGACGGAACGACATTAAAGGCCGGAGATAAGGTTTATGCAGAGTGTATGGGTAAGACGATTGTGTTGTTCCAGATTGGAAAAGAGCCATTAGAAAAAGGTATGAACATTTTGGGCGCACATGTAGATTCTCCGAGGCTGGATGTAAAACAGAATCCACTATACGAGGAGTCAGATCTGGCCTATCTCGATACCCACTACTATGGCGGGATTAAGAAATACCAGTGGGTGACTGTTCCGCTTGCACTTCACGGTGTATTTGCGAAGAAAGACGGGACGGTACAGGAGATTACAATTGGAGAGAAGGCGGATGATCCGGTATTCGTGATTTCCGATCTTTTAATTCATATTTCTCAGGAGCAGCTTGAGAAAAAAGCTTCGGTCGTGATCGAAGGAGAGGGGCTTGACCTTCTGATTGGAAGTAAGCCGGCGCTTGGAGATTCTGAGGAAGAAAAAGATGCAAAAGAATCTGTAAAGAAGATGGTGCTTGCTTATTTGGAAAAGGAATATGGTGTAGAGGAAGAGGATTTCCTTTCAGCAGAGCTTGAGATTGTACCGGCAGGGCCGGCAAGAGACTGCGGCTTGGACAGAAGTATGATTCTTGGCTATGGCCATGACGACAGGGTATGTGCATTTCCGTCATTATTTGCGATGTTTGAGACTGAGATGCCAAATCGTACAACCTGCTGTATCTTAGTGGATAAAGAAGAAGTAAACAGCCAGGGAGCGACAGGTATGCATTCTCGCTTTTTTGAAAATGCAGTGGCAGAGCTTGTGGCGCTGACAGACGGTGAGTCTGCAATTAAAACAAGACGTGCACTTCAGAATTCCTGTATGCTGTCTTCTGATGTGAGTGCAGCATTTGATCCATTATATGCAAGTGCATTTGAGAAAAAGAATTCTGCATACTTTGGACGCGGAATCGTGCTGAATAAGTACACGGGAAGCAGAGGCAAGGTGGCGGCCAGCGATGCTAATGCAGAGTATATCGCGAAAGTACGCAAAGTATTTGATAACAATGGTGTAGGTTTCCAGACGGCTGAGATGGGAAGAATTGATCTTGGAGGCGGCGGAACGATTGCTTATATTATGGCAAATTATGGAATGGAAGTTATTGACAGCGGTGTTGCAGTATTATCCATGCACGCGCCGTGGGAAGTAATCAGTAAGGCAGATCTCTATGAGACCTATAAAGCCTATAAAGCATTTCTTGCAGAAATGTGTTAAATGAAAATAGTGGGGTGATCCCTACTGATAGAAACAGCGGTACATAAATTACAAAGAAATGAAAAAGAAAAGAGAGGAATTTCAAAATGGGAACAACAGCAAAAAAAGGTTATCCAAAGGGCTTTTGGATTTGCGGATGTACAGAGATTTTTGAGCGTCTGGCATATTATCTCGGACGTTCCTTAATCTTGATTTTCGTAACAGCGAAAGTAGCAGAAGGCGGACTTGGTCTTTCCAATGCACAGGGCGCGACGATGCAGTCACTTCTGACTGCGTTTGCTTACCTCGGCCCGCTCATCGGCGGTGTGGTAGCTGACAGGTGGATCGGTGGACGCTATACAACACCAGTCGGTATGCTGATCGTAGGTATCGGGTACTTTGTAGGATCTCTTGCAAAGGGACCGGGACTTGTATATGTAATGATTTTCTGTGTGAGTGCAGGACTTGGACTTTTTAAAAACGGTGCCATGATCGGACGTATCATTACAGATAAAGAGCAGATTGACTCTGCGTTTTCGATTCGTTATACATTGGTAAATACAGGTGCATTCATCGGAACATTTGCAGTTGGTATTCTCTATAAAGACGTATTTGCAGTAGACGGTGTCCTTGGCTTCTCTCCATGTTTTAAACTGGCAGCACTTTCTATGTGGCTTGGAGCAGCATGGTTCACATGGGGCTGGAGATTCATGGGAGATGTTGGAAAGAAACCATTTAAATTGGAGAAAACAGCAGAAGAAAAAGAGTGGGATAAGGCAAAAACAGCGGAGCAGAAGGCTGAAAAGAAAGAGCCGCTTTCTCTTGTTGAGAAAAAACGTATGGGTGCGATCTTCCTTGTATCCGGCTTCTCTATTATCTTCTGGATCTTCTGGAACCTTGCATATCTGCCGGTGTACTATTACTGGACAGAGCATATGAACTGGGTGGTCGCAGGATATGAAGTCCCGACAACGTGGTTTGATGCATCAAACTCATTCTGGTGTGTTGTACTTGGCCCTATCATGGCGTCTCTCTGGGTAAAGCTTGCAGCAAGACCAAAGGGAGATATGAGTCTTTTCCGTAAGACAGGTATTGGTATCGGAGTTATTGGAGTATCTTATCTGTTCTTCGCAGTATTGGATATTATGCGCGGCGGTGAAAAAATCAGTGTGTTGTGGCTGTTCCTTTTCGCATTTATCTTAACATTAGGAGAAATGTTCTTCTCACCGCTCGGCCATGCATTTATTAGTAAATACTCACCAAGCCGTTACTTATCAACAATGATGGCAGTATGGGGAATTGCAACATTTATTTCTTCTTTATGCTACGGACCTCTGTACGGAGCAACATTTGAGGGCGGTTTCAAATTTACGGGCGTATGTATTGTAATTGCAATTATCGCGGCTGTTTCAGCAATCATATTGTTTGTATTAGACAAGAGATTGTCGAAATTAGTAGAAGACTAAGGATTTTTGATATAGATGAAGGCTGAAAAGGGCAGTGGTGTTTTTGACTGTGTAACCCTCCAATCTTACGCCCTTTTCAGCCAACCCCGAAAAATGCAAAACGAAAAAGGAGTCTGAGCGGCATGAGTATACAGGAAAGACTTTTAAAACTGCGCGAGCAGATGAAAGGAAAGGGAATCGATATCTACATCGTTCCGACCGCAGATTTTCATCAGACGGAATATGTAGGTGAGTATTTTAAAGCGAGAAAATATATGACGAATTTCTCGGGTTCAGCGGGAACGGCAGTTATTACGGCCGATGAGGCAAAACTCTGGGTGGACGGCAGGTATTTTATACAGGCGGCAGAGCAGATTGCCGGTACTACGGTCGAGATGATGAAGATGGCAGAACCCGGGGTTCCGACGATTGAGGAGTATCTGAAAACTACGTTAAAAGAAGGCGGAGTTCTTGGGTTTGACGGACGTGTCGTAGCAATGGGCGACGGACTCGGCTATGAGAAGATCGTGTCAGATAAAAACGGAAAGATTATCTATGATTATGATCTGATCGACGCGGTCTGGGAAGACCGCCCGGCGTTATCCGAAGAGCCGGCATGGATTCTGGAGCAGAAGTATGCAGGGGAGACAACAGAAAGCAAGCTTACAAGAATCCGTGAATCTATGAAAAACAGCGGTGCAACGGTACATGTGCTGACATCTTTGGATGATATCTGCTGGATTTTAAATATGAGAGGAAATGACATTGAGTTTTTCCCGATCGTATTGTCTTATGCGATTATCACTATGGATGAAATGCATTTATATATAAACGAAGCAAAATTAAGCGCAGAGATGAAGGGATGTTTTGCAAAGGATAATGTGGTGCTGCATCCATACAATGATGTATACGAAGATGTGAAGAAGATTGCGGAGGGTGAGTCTGTCCTTGTGGATCCGGCAAGACTTAACTATGCACTTTACCGCAATATTCCGGACGGCGTGAAGAAAGTAGAAGAACGTAACCCGGAAGTATTATTTAAAGCAATTAAGAATCCGGTAGAGATTGAAAATATCCGCCAGGCACAGATAAAAGACAGCGTAGCCCATGTGAAATTTATGAAATGGGTGAAAGAAAACGTTGGAAAAATGAAGATTACGGAGATGAGTGCAGCTGAGAAACTGGACGAATTGCGTGTGGAAATGGGGAATTTTATCCGTCCGAGCTTTGAACCCATTTCCGCATATGGAGAACACTGCGCGCTGATGCACTATACTTCTTCACCGGAGACAGATGTGGAATTAAAAGAAGGCAGCGTGTTCCTCACAGACACAGGTGCAGGTTTCTATGAGGGTTCTACAGATATTACAAGAACTTATGCTCTTGGTGAAATTCCGGATCTTATGAAAGAACACTTTACATTGACGCTTATGGGGAACCTTGGACTTGCCAATGCGAGATTTTTACATGGATGTACCGGCATGAATCTGGATCTTATGGCAAGAAAACCGATGTGGGACAGAGGACTTGACTTCAAATGCGGAACCGGACATGGAATGGGGTACTTATTAAGTATTCATGAGTCACCGGCAGGGTTCCGCTGGAGGTATCGCGCGGGTGAGACAGCGGTCCTGGAAGAGGGCATGGTTCTTACGAACGAGCCGGGAATTTATATCGAAGGTTCTCACGGCATCCGTCTGGAAAATGAGATTCTTGTACATAAAGGAGAAGTCAACGAGTATGGACAGTTTATGTATTTTGAGACGATCACATATATCCCGATGGACCTGGATGCTGTCAAAGCAGAAATGCTGCCGGAAGAGACAAAGGCTCAGCTTAATGATTATCACAAGACTGTCTATGAGAAGGTTTCCCCTTATCTGAATGATGAGGAGAAGAAATGGCTCAGGAAATATACAAGGGCCATTTAAGCAATTTAAAAGGACTGCATAATGGGAGGTGTGCAGTCCTGAGGAAAAAGTTATGAAAAAGAATTATAAGTGTTCGGTTGCTTCGAACAATTACAGTATAGAAAGAAACTGTGATAAAAGTGTGATTAAAATAAGAAATAATTGTTAACATTATCTAAAAAAATTCCAAAGCATTATCTAAAAAGAGACGTCTTTCAAAAAGGCGTTTCTTTTTTTATACTAACCTCAACGAAACAATAAAAAAGAAAACGGAGGTAGAAAGGTTATGAAAAAATTGTTGAGTATTCTGTTAGCAGCAACCATGATGATGACCATGCTGATCGGCTGTGCTGACAAAGAAGAACCTTCCGGCGACAGCAGCGGCGGTGACGGAGGGAGCAAGGATCTTACCATTGCATTCAGTTTCGAGGATCTTGAGACAGAATTCTGGGTGGCAGCACACGAGATTATCACAGAAACATTGACAGAAGAAGGCTACAAGGTCATTGAACTGAACTGTCAGGGTGATGCAAACAAGCAGTTTGAGCAGGTGAATGATGCGCTTACACAGGATATTGACGGTATTATTATGATTCCTGTTGACGGTGATACGGCAGTAACCGTAACGGCATCCGCAAATGAAGCAGATGTACCGATCGTTATCTTCAACCGTCCGCCGACATCTGATGACGGCAACAACATTACAGTCGTATGTGACAACGCTACAACAGCAGAGGCAACTGTAGACCACATGGTAGAGCAGGCACAGGCTAAATTTGACGAGACAGGAAAGAAGCTCACACCATGTATCCTCGTTGGAGACCTTGGAGATCCGAACGCAATTGAGCGTAAAAACGGATTCTATGCAGCAATTGAGAAAAAACCGGACATCTTTAACGACGTGATCGAAGTGCCGACAGAGTGGGATGCAGCTACAGCACTTGCAAACCTTCAGAGCGCAGTGCAGGCAAACCCTGATATCGACTTCATCTTCTCATCCTCTGACTTCCTGTTCCCGACGATCCAGTCCGTTATTGAGCCATTAGGAAAGTGGCAGAAGATCGGCGATCCGAACCACATTATCCTTGGCGGCCTTGACGGAGATGCGACAGCAGGTAAGCTGATCGACGAGGGATATGTAGACGGTACGGGCGTACAGGATCTGTTCTATGAGACAGACGCAGCATTAAAGGCAATCGTTGAAGCAGTGAATAATGGAGACACGCAGCCGGACGAAGTACTTACGGATCCAGGATTTGCACTGACACAGAGCAACCTTGAAGAAAAGAGAATGGATATGTGGGGCAACGCAGTAGGTGCTGAAGAGTAAAAAGTGTATTGCAGCAAGAGGCGTTATGTAAATAACGCCTCTTATTGCTAACAGGATACAATAGGAGGTTATCATATGGGTGTTTTAACGAAAAAAACACAGACAAAAAAGAAAAATCCGAAGCAGATCGTTCAAAGCATGTTTTTGTCAGAATACTTTATTTTTTATTTGACGGTGATATGTTTTGTCTGCGTTATCCCATTTGTACCGAAAATTATTACCAGAAGCAATCTGCTGAATGTTATGTCTAACCTGTGGCCGCTGCTGGTTGTGGCGGTGGGGCAGACATTTGTACTGCTGCTTGGCGGAATTGATCTGTCACAGGTTTCTATTATTGGTGTTACAAGTGTGATCGGGACGGTGCTTATGAGCGATTCTTTTAATGAAGGGATCTTCTCTGCAACACCGCTCTGGGGATGGCTGATCGGGCCGGACGGAGGACCTCTTGCAGGTTCTGCTCTGGCAATACCGGTTTGTATTCTGGTGATGTTATTGGTGGGAACACTGATAGGTATATTTAACGGATTTTTTGTTGCACAGTTTAAAATGCCGCCGTTTATGGTGACTCTGGTTACACAGATGTTCTTGTTAAGCTTTGCCATTTTCCTGACCCAGTCCAGGAATGTTATGGGGCTTCCGGATGGGTTCAAGGAGCTGGGAAAAGGTTATCTTGGCGGAATTATACCATATGCGGCAATTCTGACGCTGATTATTACGATTATCGGTTATTTTATTTTAAGCAAATTGGTTTTGGGTAAATGGATCTATGCTACGGGAGCCAATGAAACGGCCAGTCTTGTGTCAGGAGTTCCCATTAAGAAGGTCACTGTGTTCTGTTATGCATTCAGCGGCTTTTGTGCAGCTGCCGGTTCGGCTATTTATTCCGCAAGGCTTAACATGGGCCGGCCTACGCTGGGGGAGGATCTGACAATGGACATTGTAGGGGCGGCGGTTCTCGGCGGTACCAGCCTGCTCGGCGGAAAAGGTAAGGTTACATGGACGTTCTTCGGCGTCTTGTTCTATACGATTTTGTTCAATGCACTGAACTTATTTAATCTGTCTTATTACACCATCAATATTGTGAAAGGCTTTGTAATTTTAGTTGCAGCGTGTCTGGATGTGGTCAGGACAAAATTGGCAGTGAAAATATCAGTTCAGGATGAGGCAGGTGTTTAGTATGAGTGAATACGTATTGAGGTTAGAACATATAGCAAAGAGTTTCTTTGGGATTGCAGCTTTAAAAGATGTCAATTTCGGACTGAAGCAAGGGGAGCTTTTAAGCCTGATTGGTGAGAACGGAGCCGGAAAATCAACGCTGATGAACATTGTAAGCGGAGTGCTTAAGCAGGACAGCGGCAGTCTTTATCTGAACGGGGAGCCGTATCAGCCTATGAAACCGTCAGATGCAACGGATGCAGGAATTGCATTTATTCATCAGGAATTAAATCTTTTTACAAATTTGAGTATTCTGGATAATGTTTATATAAATTCCTTCAGGAAGTTCCCCGGCACGCCGATCATTAAGAAAAGCGCTATGGTCTCAAGGGTTAAGGAAGTCCTGGAGGCGGTCGATCTGAAGGTATCGCCGGAGACTATCGTTGAGAAGCTTTCTCCCGGGGAGCGCCAGCTTGTGGAGATTGCAAAGGCGCTGTCGTCTGATCCGAAAATTTTGATTTTTGACGAGCCCACTACATCTCTGACAACCCGTGAGACAGAGAAACTGTTTGCCATTATTGAGCGTCTGAAGGAAGAAGGGAAATCGATTATCTATATTTCCCATATCCTGGCAGATGTGCAGAAGTTGTCAGATCAGATCATCGTACTGCGCGACGGGCAGATTACAGATAATGACAAGAAAGAGAACTTTACCATCCAGAGGATGATCAGTTCTATGATCGGGCGTGAGATCAACCAGCTCTATCCTAATAAGACCAATCATCCGTCAAAGGAGAAGGTTCTGGAACTAAAGGATATTTCTCAGAGCGGAATCGTACATAAGATTAATATGGATGTGTGCAAGGGCGAGGTTGTGGGCATGTTCGGTCTTATGGGATCCGGGCGGAGTGAGCTTGCCAGAATCGTATACGGGCTGGATCCCCATGAATCAGGAGAAATCCGGGTTCACGGAAAGGAGATTAAAGGCATCAGCCCTCAGAAAGCGATTCGGAATAAGATGGCATTTGTGACAGAAAACCGGAGGGAAGAAGGATTGTTCATGGAATTTACCATTATGGATAACCTCTCACTTGTTTCTGTCCCTGAGAAAGCAAAAACAAAATTAAAGATTGTAAATAATGATTCCGTAAAGGAGAGCACACAGGGGATGGTAGGTACGCTCAAGATTAAGTGCCCGCCTATCGAAAAGAACCCTGCAAAAAGTATGAGCGGAGGCAACCAGCAGAAGGTGGTCATCGGCAAATGGCTGTTGACGGAGCCGGAGCTTTTGATCGTGGACGAGCCGACACGAGGCATTGATGTTGGCGCCAAGTATGAGGTTTACTCAATTATTAACCAGCTGGCAGCAGAAGGCAAAGGCATCTGGGTAATCTCATCAGAGCTTGAAGAGCTTATGGGGATCTGCGACCGCATTATCGTGATGGGCAACGGAGAAATCCGGGGCGAATTGTCAAGGGAAGAATTTGACAAAGAGAGCATTATGAAAGCCGCATTTAACCAGGGTGGGAAGGAGGAAGAATAATTATGAAGACCAGAGAAGATATCAGCAAGCTTTTACTTAAGAATATTCCGGTACTTTTGTTTGTATTGGTGTTTGTAATATTCGGCATCTTTTCACCGAAGTTTCTTAGTATGGCATCCTTCAGCAATATTATTTTGAATTCCTCATATGTGGGGATCATAGGCATCGGGATTATGTTTGTACTGCTGACGGCGGGGATCGACCTCTCCGTAGGCTCGGTCATGTATCTTGCGTCTGCGTCCACCGGGCTGCTAATCGCTAATTTTCATGTGCCGACGGTAGTCGGAGTTCTGGGAGGGATCGGAGTTGCCCTTTTGGTGGGGCTCATCAATGCATTTTGTATTATTAAGCTTGATATCCTCCCGTTCGTTACAACCCTCGGAACAATGACAGCAGGGCGCGCGGTCGGAACGTGGATGACACATTCTGAGTCGGTAAACCTGCCGAAAACTATTACATCCCTGGGGTCACAGAAGGTTCTGGGAATTCCGATGGCAATTGTACTGTTTCTGCTGATTGCGGTGCTGGCTGCAATATTCCTGTCAAAGACACAGCTTGGCCGTCAGATTTACGCGGTGGGGAACGATCCGGAGGAAGCAAGAAAAGCCGGTATTAACAATAAAAAGATATTATTTACGATTTATATGCTTTGTGCACTGCTGGCCGGAGTAGGCGGTATCATATCGGTGGCGCAGATCGGAATTGTAAATGCGGCGTTCGGAAAGGGAGAAGAATTCAATGCCATTGCGGCGGCGGTTCTGGGAGGAACCAGCCTTGCCGGAGGAAGCGGCAAGGTGTCGGGGACCGTCCTGGGGGCAGTAATGATTCAGATGATCCAGTCCGGGCTTGTATATATGCAGGTGGATATGTATATTCAGCCGCTGATTTCTGCAGGGATTATCTTTATAGCGGTGTTCCTGGACAGTGTCCGGGCACGTTATATGGCGAAGGCCGAGGCAAGAAATATACGCAACGAGAATCTGGTAAGTGGATAGTAAAAAAGGGACGTAGTAAAATTCAATTTTGCTACGTCCCCAATTGCATGTCACAGGGGCAATTTTTTATCTCATTTCAGGGAAGTAAGTGTACAGATTGTCCTTAGTTACGGTTATGACACCGGTAGAAATTGTGTCGGGGATCATATGAGTTACCCCATCGGCAAGGTTATTTATTTTGACAGAGGAATGGTTGATATCGTACAGGAGGCAGGCGGCGTAGTAAGTAAATACAGAACGTTTCTGCCCGATGATCACATCTACTTCATCGGATTCGATTAAAGCCAGGTTTTCCGGTTCGATATCCATGGCGGTGACCTTAATGTCATGGTCTGTGGAAGTTTTCCGCAGCCCGTTGGTGATGCCGACGGCGCTGTTGGAGTTGAAGCCGGAGAGGCCGACGATATCAGGGTGTGCTTCTACGATCATTTTCGTCAGGCGCTCTGCCTCGTCATAATTTGCCATGTCATCGTATTCTCCTACGATGGTGATGTCCGGATAATTATCGATGACAGAATGATATCCGCGAAAGGCGGCGTCTGTCGTATCGGCGCTGCCGATGCCCATAATTGCAATTTTTCCTTTGCCGCCGATCAGCTTGACCATGGATTCTGCCTGGGTAACGCCGATTTCGTACCAGTCGGACCCTACGTATGCGATCCGGTTTGAGGTGGAGACGTCGGAATCCACGGTGATCACGGGAATGCCGAGCCGTATAGCTTTGTCGATGGTAGGTGCGAGGCTCTGCTCCATGCCAAGGACCAGGATTCCTGCCGGTTTGCGGGCAATGGCGTCCTCCAGTGCTTTGATCTGGCCGGGGATATCGTATTCCTCCGGGCCCATAACCGTGGCCGTCACCTGCTTGTCTCTTCCGAACTGCTGGAAAGCCGTGACATCATTTTCCTGGAACATGCTGTGGCCGGTCATAGTTGCGACCCAGATGTATTCTTCCTTTCCGGTGACCGTCTCCGGGTTCGGAGTGGCCTCCTGGGAAAAATGAGGAAACAACAGCGCCCCGGCAAGCAGGACGACCAGACAGACGGAAATGATAAAGGGAAGTAAGAGTTTGTTTTTCATAAGGCCTCCTTATTTGTTATTGTAACGCTGCAGAGTGTCTACAAATTCCTGAGGGGTAATCAGGTTATAAAAGAGCTCCCGGGGAAGAGCATAGGTGTCTGCATCGCAGAGGAACGGAGACAGGTAAAAATGCTCTGCCGGATCATAGTAGTTCTGGGATTTTATACGGTTCCATGCGGAAGTCAGTGTGGGGTTGATAGAATAATTCTGTATGGTCGTCATAGTCCTTGTGTCATTGATGTACTGGAATACAGTGTCGTATTGGGTATAGTAGTCCAGAAATGTTTTACAGATCTCAACATTTGCACTTTTCATATTGATGGACAGGACGGAGTCTACCGGAGTGCCGATGACCGCAGGAGTATCTCCTCCCTCCACGAAAAATCCGCAGACATTAATGTCAATCTGGTTTAGTATGGCCTCGTCAATCATGGAAATGCTGTTTTCCGGAGACACCACCATGGCGTAGGAAGAGTGGAGAAATGCCTGGAATGCCTGTTCGTCCGTCATCTGCAGGCATGCCTCGGGAAGATAACCGTTTCCGAGCATATCGTAGCAGATCTGAAGGGCAGAAAGGCAGGCGGGGGCTTCAATCCCTGAAAAACCATTGGATGCATTTACCGGAGTATCCACGGAGGAAAAGGTTTCGGCGGTGAGAAGAGTGAGCAGGTTGTTTGCTGCATCGTCATCAGACAAGCCTACTGCAAGAGGAGAAATTTTGTTTTCCGCAAGAACTCTGCATGCAGTCAAAAAATGTTCCAGATTGTCAGGCGGGTCTAAGTTGTATTTTTCAAAAAGAGATACGTTATACCAAACTCCCAAATAATTACTTTGATATGGGACACCATAATAATAAGTAGAGTTGGATGTATTTTTCAGATATTTAAGGGCAGAGGAATTGATTCTTGCAAAAAGGCCAAGAGAAGTAACGGGCAAAAGCTTATCCTGACTGATGTAGTCGGAATAGGATGCTGCCGGAAGTTCGATAATGTCAATGGAATTTTCCTGATTCAGTTTAGTATCCAGGAAAGACAGGTAATTGAGCTTGGAATATCGTTCAATGTTTACCTTGTAGTCAGGATACTTAGTGTGAAATCCGTCCAGCGTAGACAGAGGGATGTTTTTATAGGTGAGGATCGTGATGGATTTGGCATCTTTGGCAGTAGCGGGCTGCGGTAAAAAGGTCGTGTAGGAGACTGCCAGAAGTATTATGGCTCCTGCACCCAATAAAATTAATAATATTTTTATAAAAAATTTTTTATGCATATTAAACTCCAGTTTTTAAACATGTTAAAATGATAGTATAATCATATATTAAATGTATTGAATTTTCAAGATGCTTTCTTAGGGGAATGTACAGGAGAATGATATGAAAGTAGTTAAATTTAAAGATCTGAGGATGCAGAATAAATTGTTTTTGGCCTTTTTGTCCGTGATCCTTGTGATTATGATGCTGATTGTTTATTTCAGTATGACGGTCAGCGAGACATCGATCCGGACGCAGATGCTGGATTCTATACAGGAAACCACGAGGCAGATGGGGGAAAATATTGACAATGAGATCAGGGGTGTCCTGAATATCTCTACCCAGGTGTGTTCGGACGAGACGGTCTGCTCGATCCTCCAGGAGGAACGGCCGGAAACAGAGGCGGAATACTACCGGAATGACAGGGCGGTAAAAGGGATTATGGACAAATTCTTTTCCACGGCATTTTCAGTGGAGGCTGTTTTTATCTGTTCTTATAACGGGAGCATCTATACGGCACACAAAAATAAATTAAGTCTGATAGAGAATTATGATTTTACGAGGACTACATGGTTTGAGGATATGAAGATAAGCGGGAAAAACACCATGATCCTTTCGGGCTATGACGTGAATTCCTACATCAGCACCGGTGAGGTGCAGAAGCTGTTTTCCATTGTGAAAAAGATCAATGATCCTGCGACGGGGAAAGAGATCGGCTGCATGATCGTGGATATGAACAGCGATATTCTGGGGAGTGTGCTTCAGAGGATCAACAGCAACAGCTACCAGCAGGCATTGATCATTGACAATAATAAGAAGATTGTCTATTACCCGGATTCTAATTATATCGGGACCCAGTACCGGGAGCCCCAGGTGAGCCAGCTGCTCTCTATGGGGGACGGGTATATTGAGGCGGAAGGAGGGAAAGGCTATCTTGTATTTGACACTTCCAAGGTAACAGGGTGGAGTATTCTCTGTATTGTGGAGAATCATTATATTATGGACAGTGTGAACCGGCTCCGGTTGTTCCTTGCGGCAGTAACAGTCTTTTGCCTTGTATTGTCAGTGTCTTTCGCCAGAAACCTGAGCAGGAATATCAGCGAGCCGGTATCCAGGCTTCAGGAACAAATGCACCGGGTGGAGGAAGGGGACTTCGATGTGGACATCCGGGCAGAGTCCCAGGATGAGATCGGGCGTCTGACCCATGCATTTGACAGGATGGTGGGGCGGACAAAGGAATTGATTGAAAATGTGTACCAGTCCGGCATTTATCAGAAAGAGGCGGAGTTAAACGCTCTGCAGGCACAGATCAACCCTCATTTTTTATACAATACCCTGCAGACCATTGATATGATGGCAGAAGAGGAGGGCGTACAGGAGATCAGCGACGCCTGCCAGGCGCTCTCGAAGATCTTTCGGTATTCCATTAACCGCGGGCGGGAATTTGTACAGCTCAGGGAAGAGATTGTCCACATCAGAAATTATATGCTGATCCAGCAGCTGAGGTTCGGCAATAAACTGGAGGTGGAGTACGATGTGGATCCGACCTGCGAGAGTTTGTATATTGTAAAGCTTCTGATACAGCCGCTGGTGGAAAATGCGGTGGTGCACGGGATAGAGAATGTGCTGGGGAAATGTAAGGTACAGATCAAAGTGTATCAGGAGGAAAACTGCCTGTATGCCGAGGTGAAAGACAATGGCAACGGAATTGAAGAATGCAAATTAAGAGAGCTGAATGAATGTCTCCGGAAAAGCTCAGAAAAGAAGATGGTACATGAGGAGGATTACGGAGACGGGCGCAGTATCGGGCTTGAGAATACGAATGCCCGGATCAAGCTGTATTTTGGAAAAGAGTACGGAATTACTATTGAAAGCGAGGAAGGGACCGGGACATGTGTACGGTTAAAACTGCCCGTAAAGAACGAATAGGAGGGAAAGAAGATGTATGTTGCGTTAGTAGTAGATGACGAAGAGATTATCCGAAAGGGTATCTGCAGGAAACTCGGGAGATTCTTCCCCGACATTGAGATAGCGCCGCCCCAGGAAAATGCCATAGAAGCGCTCCACTATATTCAGAGCCACCCGGTAGACCTTGTATTCGTGGATATCCGGATGCCCATGCTGGACGGACTGGAATTTATCAAAAGGGCAAGGCAGTATCATTCCAACATTCAGTTTGTGGTAGTCAGCGGCTATACGAGCTTTGAGTACGCCAAGGAGGCGCTCAGGCTGCACGTCAAGGATTATCTGTTAAAGCCGATTGACAATAAAGAGTTTCAGGAGATCACAGAACGGATCATCGGTGAGCTGGAACAAAAAGACTCTACCATAAAAAATGAAAGCATTGTCCGGGCGCAGGCAGAGGAAGGCAGGTTCTTAAAAAAGAACCGGTATCTGACAGAGCTGATCCGGGTAGACTCTGTCATAGATACTGTGGAGCTGCTTAAAGACCTGGAGCGGATCGAGGTAAGCTTTTCCTACTCTCATTTCCGGGTGATTTCACTGGTGGCCCAGAATTTCCGGGAGGTTCCGGAATTCCAGGATGTGTCCGGCTTATATGTTTTACAGTTTGCTGTCTGCAATATTATGAATGAGGTATTTATGAATTGCGGATGTCAGGTATTTGCCCATGAGAAAAATGAGAACCAGTTTATCGCCATCCTGAATACCGATACAGTGCTGGCAACCCATTTTATCTATGAGAAGACGAAACATCTTACAGATCTGCTGCAGAACATATACAAAATAAAAAGCTATGCCGGCATAGGGCTCGAGGTGTCCAGGACAGAGGACATCTGCGTCAGCTATACTCAGGCCGCAGAGAGCGCCATCGTGGGCATGATGCTGGGGGATAAACCGGTGGAGCTGTTTCAGGGCAAGGAAAAACAGAAGTTTGAGCTGCAGTTTCTGAATGAACTGGACAAGAATGTACTGGAGGGCTATGTGAGATCCCAGAATGAAGAGGGCATCCGGAAGTTTATTGCGAAGGTGTTTGAAAACTGCCGTCAGAAGGGCATGAACTATACGAGTATCCGGACCATCTGCTTTGACCTTTATATGCTGCTGGTAAAGCTTTTGCAGGAGAAGGGGAAATACACAGATCTTGCGGTGGAGATGCTTGAGCAGACGGAGGAAAAGATGCAGAGGGGCGTAGAACTTCTGGAGCTTGAGAAATTTCTGGCAGAGTGCATCACATCCATCAGCACACAGTTTGATGAACGTAAAAAAGGATCCGGAAAAGTGCTGATCGAGGAGATTCGTGAATATGTGGATATGCATTACAGTAAGGACATTAGTTTAAGCAGCATTGCCGGAAAGTTTTACCTGAACCCGAGCTATTTAAGTCAGTTGTTTAAAAAAGAAATGAATCTGAAATTTATTGACTATATTACAGGAGTCCGATTAAAAAAGGCAATGGAGCTGCTGGAATCTACGAGCCTTACCGTAAATGAGATTGCGGAGGCTGTGGGGTATAAGGATGCCCGCTATTTCCGGGAAATTTTTGTTAAGCATATGGGTAAGACTCCGTCTCAGTTCCGCAAAGCGGATGAGAAGTGAAAAAAATCCCTTTTTGTTCTAAAAAATCCCCCGCTTATAAAAAATGCAGAATGTGATAAATTGATGGACATAAAAGAAAGTGTCCATCAATTTTTTGCATAAAAGCACTTTCGTTTTCTGATGAAAAAAGTGAAAGAATAAGGAGGAGTCGGAAGTATGGAGCAGCAGGCGATCATAGATGAATTAAAACGGACGATCCGCATGGAGGCCGAATCTGTCCATTCACTGCTTGAGAGCGTGGATATGGAAAAAGTGGCGGAGGTAGTAAGGCTGATCGGAGAGAAGAAGGGGAAGGTAGTAGTGGCAGGATGCGGTACATCCGCCATGGCGGCCAAAAAGGCCGTGCATTCCCTGAACTGTATTGAATGTCCGGCAGTCTTCCTGACACCGTCGGATGCGGTACACGGAGGCCTTGGCGTCCTTCAGAAGGACGATATTTTATTCCTGGTGAGCAAGGGGGGCGGCACAGGGGAACTGGTGCAGCTGATCCCGGCGTGCAGGGCCAAGGGGGCAGTCCTTGTAGGCGTGACGGAGAACGAGGATTCCCGGATAGCAAAGGAGGCGGACATCTGCCTGAAGATAAAGGTGGATCGGGAGCCCTGCAGATTCAATATGCTGGCTACTGCAAGCACCATGGCGGTGGTGTCCGTGTTTGACGCTGTCTGTATTGCGCTGATGCAGTATACAGATTATACGAAAGAACAATTTGCAGTCATTCATCCGAAAGGAGCTGTGGGTGAAAGGCTTTTGAAAGAGGAGAAGTAGCATGGGACAGATGATGAAGGCGGCGGTGTTCAAAGCCGTGGAACGGATAGAGATAGAAGAAAGACCTGTACCGGAATGCCCGGAAGACGGAATATTGGTAAAAGTGGCTGCCTGCGGCATCTGCGGAGGGGATATCCGGAACTTTCATAACGGACTGCGGAACGGGAAGACAGATCAGATCATGGGGCATGAGATCGCCGGGCAGGTGGCAGCGTGCGCCGGCGGAGTCAGCCGGTTTCAGGTAGGCGACAGGGTGGCGGTAGGGCCGGATGTAAGCTGCGGAGAATGTTATTACTGCCGCAGGGGCTGGGTCAATATCTGTGATAGCCATCAGATGCTTGGAACGCATTTCCCGGGCGGATTCGCGCAGTATATTGCCTTGCCGGGTTTTGTACTTGAGCGGGGATTCGTGGAGCATATCCCGGAAGGAATGAGCTATGATTTCGCGGCGTTTGCAGAGCCGGTGTCCGGTGTGCTGGCCTGCCAGGAATATAATCAGATCTCTTACGGAGATACCGTGGTGGTGATCGGTGACGGGCCGGTGGGATGCCTGCACATGGAGATTGCCAGGGCGAGAGGGGCGTCTAAGGTGATTATGCTGGCGAGGGGAAGGATCGACCAGGCCAGGCAGTTTGGATTTGAGCATCTGATCTGTAATAAGGATCCGGAGACAGCGACAAAACAGGTAAAGGAACTGACCGGGCCGGGCGCCGATATCGTAATCTGCGCGGTGCCTAATGCTGCGGCACAGCAGCAGGCTCTTGATATAGTAAGAAAGCGGGGGCGGGTGGTAATCTATGGAGGTGTTCCGAAAAGCAATCCGATGACGACGCTTGACTCGAACAAGATTCATTATGACGAGATTATGGTGCTGGGTTCTTTTTCTTATCCGTCCACAGGGATTGCGGACGCATTGCAGGCCATCCACCGGGGAGATATTACGACGGAAAAATACCTGAGCGCCAGAGTTCCGCTTAAGGATGTGGTAGAAGGAATGAACATGGTAACAAGGGGCGAAGCACTGAAAGTGCTGGTTGACCCGTGGGCATAGAGAAAGGAAGGGTGAAAAAAGATGTATGAGATTGATACAAAACTGGAGGAACTGGAAAAGGCAGGGACGCCTGTACGTGTGGCCCTGATCGGGGCCGGGCAGATGGGGAAGGACATCGTGGCCCAGATTGCCGGCATGAAAGGGATTACGTGCGATATCGTAGTAGATATCAGTACAGAGATCGCAGAGGATGCCTACCGGCAGGCGAAGTGCACACAGGAGGTTGTGGAAGCGAATACTCTGGCAGACGCGGAGAAGGCACTGGCGGAAGGGAAGAAGGTTGTGACGACAGATTACCGCATTGCGGTGCGCGCACAGCAGATTACCAATGTGATCGATGCTACCGGATCACCGGAGATGGGGGCAAGAGTTACGATGGAATGCATTTTTTATAAAAAGCACATCGTGATGATGAATGTAGAGTGTGATATTACCATCGGGCCGCTGCTGCGTAAGCTGTGCGAGCAGGCCGGAATCGTATACTCCCTGACAGCCGGAGACGAGCCGGGTTCAATCATAGAGGTGTACCGGTTCGCCAGAGCACTTGGGTTTGAGGTGGTGGCGGCCGGAAAGGGGAAGAATAACCCCCTTGATATTTATGCCAATCCGGGGATGGAAGAGTGGAAAGAAAAGGCAGCCAGGAGAGATATGAACCCGCGGATGCTCATAGAGTTCGTGGACGGCTCCAAGACGATGATCGAGATGTGTGCGGTATCCAATGCCACCGGCCTGAAGCCGGATGTGAGAGGCATGCACGGACCGAAATGTAATGTAAAGGATCTGGCAAAGGTATTTTCTCTGAAAGAACAAGGCGGAATCCTTGATCATACAGGGGTCGTGGATTTTGGGATCGGAGACATCAACCCCGGTGTGTTTGTCATTGTGACGACGGATAACCAGAGGATCATTGACGGACTTGTACAAAGGGATATGGGCGAGGGTCCCAACTACCTGCTGTACCGTCCGTACCACCTGTGTTCCATCGAGACACCCATCACTGCCATACAGGCGGCCGTGTACGGGGAATCCACCGCACACCCGATGGATCATCTCACGTCCGAATGTATTACGGTGGCGAAGAAGGATCTGAAGGCCGGAGAGGTGCTGGATGCCATCGGGGAGTACTGCTACCGCGCGTCTATTGAGCTTGCGGAGACTGCCAGAGATGGCAATATGCTTCCGGCAGGTCTGGCAAAGGGCGCCCGGCTCAAGGCAGATGTGAAGAAGGACGAGGTTATCACCTACGATATGGTAGAACTGGACGAAACTTCCGTACTCCTGCAGCTGCGCCGTATGCAGGATCAGCTGCTTGGAAAATAGACGACAAAAAACAAAGCCCCTGACACAGAGGGCGGCAAAAGAAAGGATGGAAATGTATGGACCACAAGGTATTGATCGGGTATGCACCCACAAGAAGACGTATTTTCAGTGCAGAGGATGCAGTGAAGTACAAGAAACTGATCGCAGATAAGCTGCGGGAATGGGACGTGGAATTTGTAGACATTGAGGACATTAATGAAGAGGGGCTCCTTCGCTGTGCAGAGGACGTGGATCCGGTTATTGACAAGTTCAAAGCGGCAAAGGTGGATGCACTGTTTATCCCTCACTGCAATTTCGGGTCAGAGCACAGCTGCGGCAAGGTGGCCCGCGCGCTGAATGTACCGGTGCTTTTGTGGGGGCCGAGGGATGAGGCGCCTGAGGCAGACGGAAGCCGTCTGAGAGACACACAGTGTGGATTATTTGCGACGGGAAAGGTGTTGAGAAGAATGCAGGTTCCGTTTACTTATATCCCCAACTGCCGCGTAGAGGACACACAGTTTGAAAAAGGGTTCCGCAATTTCCTGGCCACTGCAAATGTGATAAAGGAATTCCGCAGAGGAAGGATCCTTCAGATCGACACACGTCCGGCAGATTTCTGGACTATGATGGTCAACGAGGGGGAACTGCTGGAGAAATTCGGCATCCAGGTGTTCCCGATCACGATGGTAGAATTTGCAGATAAGGTGAAAGAACTGGAGGCCTCTGATTCCAAAGAGGTAGAGGATACAGTTGCATATATCCATGAAAACATGGAAGTATGCATTCCGGAGGATTCCGTAAGGCGGGTGGCCAGCCTGAAGACAGCCATGAAGTATTTTGCAGAACTGAACAAATGCAACGCAGTAGCTATCCAGTGCTGGGATGCTCTGCAGCAGGCGCTCCATGTGATGCCCTGCTGTGCAAATGCTTTATTAACAGACGAGGGGATTCCGGTGGTGTGTGAGACAGACATTCACGGAGCTATTACGGCTATCATGGTTCAGGCGGCAGGAATGGGTAAAACACCAAGCTTCTTTGTAGACTGGTCAGTCAGACATCCGGAAAATGAAAACGGAGAGCTGCTGCAGCACTGCGGCCCGTGGCCCATCTCTCTGGCGAAGGAGAAGGCTCAGCTTGCACGGCCGTTTGCATTTCCGGAGCACTGCCCGGGTTCTGTAGTGGCAGAGCTAAAGCCGGGCGAGATCTCAATCCTGAGGTTTGACGGGGACAATGGAGAGTACGGCATGCTGATGGGCAGAGCAAAAACCATCGAAGGACCGAAGACCATCGGTACTTATGCATGGGTGGAGATTCCCAACTGGCCGAAGGTAGAGACTATGATCGTAAAGGGACCGTATGTGCATCATGCAGTAGGGATCCACGGGGATGTGCTTCCGGTCATCTATGAGGCGCTTACCTATATTCCGGGAGTCCGTGCAGATTTTTACGATGAAGATCAGGAGAAGGAAACAAAGAACTTTTATTACAATTAAAAAACAGATGAGGTGAAGAGATGCTGCTTGGAATCGATGTAGGAACCACCGGCGCGAAGGCTATGGTATTTACCCCTGAGGGAGAAGTGAAAGGCTATGCATTTGAAGAATATGGGATCATCTATACACCGGAGGGCTATGCAGAGCAGGATGCAGAGGATGTATGGCAGGCGGCGAAACGAGTCATAAAAAGGGCGGCATCGGACTGCGGCAGGGAGATAAGAAGTATCTCTCTGTCCGTCCAGGGGGATGCGGTGATCGCCATTGACCGGGGACGCAGGGCAATCTCTCGTGCACATCTGGGAATGGACTACCGCGGGCAGGCGGAGGCTGAGGCATGTGAGAAACAATCCGGAGCGAAAGAAATCTTCCGGCATACGGGGATGCGCCCTCACCCTATGAATACATTCATTAAGATTCTGTGGATCAAAAACCATAACAGGGAGTTGTACGACCGTACTTATAAATTTGTCACTTACGCAGACTTTATTATGGGAAAGCTCGGCAGTGATTCCATCGTGATCGACTATACCATGGCAAGCCGGACACAGGCCTTTGACCTGCAAAAACGGATATGGTCAAGGGAAATCCTGGAACAGTACGGTGTGGACGAGAGGAAGCTGGCCTTTCCGACAGCTTCCGGTACAATTGTGGGAAAACTTGACCGCAGGCTTGCAGAAGAGCTTGGGATATCGGAGGAGGCAGTACTTGTGACCGGCGGCCATGATCAGACTTGCGCGGCCATCGGTGCGGGGATTACCAGAGAGGGAATGGCGCTTGATTCCCACGGGACTGCAGAGGTAATCTCCACTGTCCTTGGATCGCCGAGAGTTGGAGACGTCATGTATGACAGCTTTTATCCATGCTATATCCATGCGCTGCCGGAGATGTATTTTACATTTTCTCTGAACCATACCGGCGGAGCGCTTCTCAAGTGGTTTGCAGAAGAATATTGTCTGGCGGACCGCCGGGAGGCTGAGAAGGCGGACAAAGGGCTGTATGAATATATCATTGAAAGGATGCCGGAGGCTCCCTCCCCGGTCATGTTCCTTCCCTATCTGAACGGGAGCGGGACCCCGACCTGTGACCTGAAGATGAAGGGAGCAATCCTGGGACTTACGATGGCGTCTGACCGCTATGACATTGCAAAAGCGGTGCTGGAATCCCTTTGTTATGAGATGCGGCTGAACTTAGGGCAGATGAAGGAGGCAGGTATCCATGTAGAGCATGTACGCTGTGTAGGGGGCGGCGCAAGGTCTCCTATAGGACTTCAGATGAAGGCAGATATCATGGGGATTCCGGTCACTACGCTGAAGGTACGGGAGGCGGCGTGCTTTGGAGCGGCAATCGTGGCCGGCCGGGCGGCCGGTATCTACCGGGGAACAGAAGATATTGACCGGCTGGTAAAAACCGATAGAGTTTACGAGCCCAGGGAGTCCGTGCAGAAGCAATACGAGGAGCGCTGCCGGATCTATCAGGGACTGTACGGGACAATGCGGGAGACGATGTACCGGCTGTAGCAATGGAAAGAATCATGGTATGGAATGGGGGAATGAGATGGCAAAGACAGCAAAAGAGGTAAAACTGCCCCACAATGTGGCAATCAAGCTTCAGGCAGTCTATGACAGCCTGAAAAGCGCCGAGAGGAAAGCGGCAGATTATATGGTCAGATGCCCCGGGAACATTGCATCAGAAACCATCGGCGAGGCGGCCGGAAAGGCAGGGTGCAGTGAGGCAACCTTCGTAAGGCTCGCAAAAAAGCTGGGGTATAAAGGATATTATCAATTGAAGCAGGCGTGCGGTGATGTCTACATGGAACAGGAAATAAAAGGTACGTTTGTCTATGACGATATCAGCAGACAGGATCCCCCGGCTATAGTTGCACATAAGGTATTTAAGGCTGCTGTCCAGGCGCTGAATGACAGCATGCAGTCCATCGGAGGAGAACCGTATGAGGAAGGCCTTCAGGCAGTGAAGCGTGCAGGAAGGATTTTGCTGCTGGGCTCCGGAGATGCCTACATTGTGGCATACTCCGCCTGTCTGAAATTCTCCAGGATCGGCCTTTATGCCGTCTGCCCGTCAGACTATGACGTGCAGCTTCTGGAAGCTTCCAGACTGACAGAGAATGACGTGGTCATCTGCATTTCACATTCCGGGAACACCAGGACTCTCTATGAGGCAGCCCGGACCGGCAAAGAGCAGGGAGCCTTTGTACTGACCATTACAAATTACCCCCTGTCCCCACTTGCGAAACTCTCAGACGCCACCATACTGACCGCAGCATTTATCAAAAACCCTCAAAACGAAACAATGGCTAAAAGGATCCCCCAGCTCTGCGTCATCGAAGCCATGTACATCAGTATTCTCCAGAGCGGTGGTGACAGGTGTGAAACATATCTTGACCATGCCAACACCGAACTGAAGAAAAACAAAATTACATAACGCGGGAATCAGATCCGGCTGCCGGGTCTGATTCCCCATGCCCCCTAAAAAAAGTCTGCCCATTTTCTAAAAATACCCGGCTTGGGGAAAAATATGTAGATGCTAAAATGTGAGTGTAAGAAGAACACTCACTTTTTTTGGTGGGTGGAAGCGAGGTGGAAGGGATGTACAAGACGCAGGAACAGTATAAAAGAGATATTGTAGAGGTAGGGAAGCAGTTGTATGATAAAGGGCTTCTGGTGGGTACGGACGGCAATATCAGTATCCGCACCGGTGAGAATGAGGTGCTGATCACGGCTTCCGGATTCTGCAAGGGGAAACTGGAGACGAAGCATATCACTAAGGTGGATATGGACGGAAATGTATTAAACGGCCTGAAGCCTGCAAGGGATATCCGTATGCATCTGGCGGCTTACCGGGAGCGGCCGGACATAAAGGCAGTGGTACACGCCCATCCGCCGGTTACTACAGGGTACGCTATGTCGGAGGTGTCCTTTGATAAGGTAGCCCTGCCGGAGGTGCTTTTTGCCCTCCAGGGGATTGCGGTTACTGAATATACTACGCCTACGACCATCGAGGTGCCCAGAGAAGTAACACGGGTCTTAAAGGAAAATCCACAGTGTCAGACGATCCTGCTGGCGAATCACGGCGCCCTTACTATGAGCACAGATGTATACGATGCTTTTTATAAAATGGAGACACTGGAAATGTTTACCACCGCCAATCTGGTATCACGGCTTGTGGGACATACCAGGTATCTGAACCATGACCAGATGGTGAAGGTCAACCGTCTGATCAGCGGTGAGGACCCGGATTCTGTCATCCGGCCGGACGGGAGAGCGTCTGGCCTTACAGATCCCCGGACGGTGGAGGCAGTGATTGAAGAAGTCATCAGAAGGATTGGGGGACGCAGGTGATCGGTTATGGTGATCGGAAGAGTGACAGGAACAGTGGTATGCACACAGAAGGATCAGGGCCTTAAGGGAGAAAAGATGCTGGTTGTGCAGCCCCTTGATATCGGAACACTGGAAAAGAACGGTACAAGGCTGGTAGCCCTTGATTCGGTAGGAGCAGGGGAGGGAGAGCTGGTGGTCGTGGTCAGCGGAAGTTCTGCCAGGCTGGCAGAAGGGTATGCAAAGGTTCCGGTGGATTATTGTATTATAGGAATCGTGGATTCCATAGAGGTAGACGGAGAGATGATTGTTTCGGAAAGGAGAGAGGCAGTATGAATGAACAAGAGATACAGCGGGTCATCGGCCAGGTGATGGAGCAGCTTAAGAGTCAGGGCGGCCCGGCAGGAAAAGGGCATATATCGGGGACAAGAACCGGCATCTTTTCAGACATAAATGATGCCATAGCGGCTGCAAAGGAGGCGCAGTACAGGCTTGGCACCATGAAGCTTGAGATCCGCGGACGGCTGATCGATGCCATCCGCGCCGTAGTGGAGAAAAATGTAGAGTTAATCGCCCGCACATCTGTGGAGGAGACCGGCCTTGGGAAATATGAGGACAAGGTGCAGAAGAACCTGCTTGCGGCGAGGAAGACACCGGGCATTGAGGACGTACGGCCAAGAGCCTATACCGGAGACTACGGGTTTACGCTGGAGGAGCGGGCGCCGTATGGTGTGATCGGGGCAATCACGCCGTCTACCAATCCAAGTGAGACGGTGATCTGCAACGGGATCGGGATGATCGCTGCCGGGAACGCAGTGGTTTTTAACAGCCATCCCGGGGCAAAGAAGGTGACCCGCCTTACCATTGAGCTGATCAATCAGGCAATCATAGAAGCAGGCGGCCCGGCAAACCTGCTGTGCGGTGTAGAGAACCCTACGATTGAGACCGGGAATATCCTGATGCACCACAAGGATATCCGGATCCTGGTAGTGACCGGAGGCCCGGGAATTGTAAAAGCTGCCATGAATTCCGGGAAAAAGGTCATCGGCGCAGGCCCGGGAAATCCACCGGTAGTCGTAGATGAAACTGCGGACATCCGGCAGGCGGCCAGGGATATCGTGGATGGCGCGGCCTTCGACAATAATGTGCTGTGTATTGCGGAAAAGGAAGTGTTTGTCGTGCAGGAGGCGGCAAAGGAACTGGTGACAGAGATGCTTGCCGACGGGGCATATTTCCTGAAAGAAGAGCAGCTTGATGAGCTGATGAAGCATATTACCGTGGAGAAAGACGGAAAAAGAGTTGTCAACCGGAAATATGTGGGAAAGGATATCCAGGTGATCCTCAGCGCCATCGGCCTTACAGTGGACAGAGAGTATAAGCTGGCCATTGCCGTGGTGGACAGGAGCCACCCGCTGGTAGATCTGGAGCAGCTGATGCCGGTGCTGCCGGTGGTACCTGTGAGGGACGTGAACGAGGCAATCGCATTTGCATATGAGGCCGAGCAGCAATGCTTCCACACAGCTATGATGCATTCTAAAAATGTAGAAAATCTGTCTAAGATGGCCAGGGTGATGAACACCAGTATTTTTGTAAAAAACGCGCCGTCCTATTCGGGGCTCGGCATGTGCGGAGAAGGACATACAACCTTTACCATCGCATCTCCTACCGGAGAAGGTCTGACTTCACCGAGGAGTTTTACCAGGCAGAGGCGCTGTGTATTAAGGGATCAGTTCCGGATTGTATGATAGAAATGGAAAGGAGACATACAGTATGGGAAATTATTTTATGGGCATGGACTATGGCACAGGGGGGTGCAAGGTCTGCATTATCGATGAAAATGCGGATGTAATGGCCTATGCATACAGACAGTATGAGATTATTACCAATCAGGAAAATTATTCCGAACACAATGTTCAGGATTACTGGCCGGCCACCTGCAGTATGATTAAGGAGTGTATCAAAAAGGCAGGGATCAGTCCGGAGGAGATCCGGGGGATCGGCACATCTTCTGCACTGCCGTCCCTTGTGCTGGTGGATCGGGACGGCGAGCCGGTACATAACGCGTACAATTTGATGGACCGCAGGGCGAACCGTCAGGAGGAATGGCTCAAGAAGGAGATCGGAACCGATGAAATCTTTGAGCTGACAGGGAACCGAATTGAAGATCATCCGATTCTGGTGAATCTTCTCTGGGAGAAGGAGAATCGCCCGGAAGATTATAAAAGGATCCACAAGGCACTTACCATTGACGGCTATATTCGTATGAAGCTGACAGGGAAGCTTACTGCCCACCATTCCGCAGGAGTGTTCTACGGGGTGGCATACAATCTGGCAGAAAATAAATTTGATGAGGATATGCTGGAAAGGCTGGGCATTTCGCCGGAGCTTCTGCCGGATTTCTACCGGTGCGAGGATGTAGTGGGAGAAGTAACGGGCCGGGCGGCTGCGGAAGCCGGACTTGTACAGGGGAGCGAGGTGGCAGGCGGCCAGGTGGATTGTAATGCGGGATGGATCGGGGCAGGAGCCATCGAGGTAGGGGATGTGCAGATGAACCTGGGAACCTGCGGAAATATCGGGATTATCCGCAATACAAAGGATAAATTCAAGGATATGTTTAACTTCCAGTATACGACGGACTGTATGAATACCTATATTACGGTTACGACCACACAGACCGGCGGGCAGACGCTGCGGTATCTGAAGGAAAATTTCTCTCAGGTGGAGACGGCCATGGAAGGGCTGATCCCGGGTTATGACGCCTTTGATTATCTGAACATGGAGGCAGAGCAGATTCCTCCGGGAAGCGAAGGGCTTGTGGTGCTGCCTTACCTGATGGGCGAGCGGACGCCGATCTGGGACAATGATGCCAGAGGGGTGATATTCGGATTGTCTCTGTATCATACGAAAGCACACCTTGTGCGGGCGATGATGGAGGGGGTAGCGTATGCGCTGTACGATTCCTTTGTGATCCTGAAAGAGAGCGGGATCAGGATCAATTATCCGCTGGTGATGAATGAGGGGGGAGCCAAGAGCAAGCTGTGGCGGAGGATCATCACAGATGTCCTGAATGTGCCTACGGTATTTGTCAAGAACCGTGTGGGCGCACCGTATGGGGACGCGCTCCTGGCGGCCGTGGCAACCGGATATTTTAAGGATTTCAGCATTGCAAAGGAAAAGGCAGAATATGTAGATCCTATGGAACCGGTGGCGGAAAACCATGAGGTTTATATGAAATATTTTAAGATTTATCAGGAACTTTACACACATGTGAAGGGAGATTTCAAGTCACTCAGAGAGTTTAGAAACTGACAGGAGGTAAGGTATGGAAGCATTAGGGTTAATTGAGACAAGAGGATTTGTAGGAGCGGTAGAAGCAGCGGATGCCATGGTCAAGGCAGCGAATGTAAGCCTGGTAAATTATAAACGGGTAGGCGCCGGGCTGGTTACAGTTATGATCCGCGGAGATGTAGGAGCCGTCAAAGCAGCTACAGAGGCAGGCGCGTCGGCGGCAGAGAAGGTGGGAGAGCTGGTATCGATCCATGTGATTCCGAGACCGCATACAGATGTGGAGAAGCTTCTGGACTAAATGCATGGAAAGGGAGGCCGGCATGTTTTTTGGCAAGGTTGTAGGAACTGTGGTGGCCACCAGAAAGGACATCCATCTGGAGGGCAAAAAATTGCTGGTGGTTGCACGGACAGACCACAGCGGGAACCGGACGGGCGGTATGCTGGTGGCGGTAGATTATGTGCAGGCCGGTTACGGAGATTTTGTATATCTGGCTAAGAGCAAAGATGCAGGGTTTCCGGTTCCGGGACGCAATGCGCCCATTGATGCAGGGATCGTAGGGATTATTGATCATACTGCGGTTACGGACTTGTAGGAGGATACATGTATGTAGGCAAGGTTGTGGGTACAGTAGTATCCACCTGTAAAGAGGAAAATCTAAAAGGCCTGAAGCTTCTGATCGTGGCCAATGTATTTGAACAGAACCAAGGAAAAACAGAGATCGCCGTTGATGCCGCCGGCGCCGGGACCGGGGACTATGTGCTTGTCACCATCGACGGAGGGGCGGCCAGAATGGCGCTGGGGGTGGAAAATGCACCCATCAACAATGCAGTCATAGGGATCATTGATTATCCTGAACTGTATGATTAGGCGGAAAGCTGCGTCATAGGTTCAGGATATCTGAGAAAAAGAGAAAAGGAGAAGGAACATGAGAAATGTAGGATTTGGAGTCATTATGTCAACAAGAGGATTTTTTAATCCGGAGCTTGCATATGAGGGCAGGAATGAGATCTTAAAAAAGCTCCGTGATATGGGCTATGCTACCGTATCCCTGGACGAGGAAACTACCAGATACGGCCTGGTAGAGACAATGGAGGATGCCGCGAAGTGCGCGGAACTATTTAAAAAGAATGAAAAGGAGATCCAGGGCATTATCGTATGTCTGCCGAACTTCGGAGACGAGGTGGGCGTAACGAGCGCGATCCATATGGCAGGGCTCAACGTTCCGGTGCTGGTGCAGGCCTGTGATGACGAGAAAGACAAGATGGATGTTGCAGGGAGAAGAGATGCCTTCTGCGGTAAGATATCTGTATGTAATAACCTGTATCAGTACGGGATTAAATTTACCAATACCACTTATCATACCTGCGCCATCGACAGTGAGGTGTTTACCAGGGATATTGAAGATTTTGAAAAAGTGTGCCGTGTAGTAGCAGGGCTTAAGGGACTTCGTGTGGCCCAGATCGGCACAAGGCCCGCCGCATTCCAGACCGTGCGTTATTCTGAAAAGCTCTTGCAGAAGATGGGAGTACAGGTGATTCCGGTAGATATGTCCGAGATTATCTTCGCCGCGCAGGCACAGGAGGTGGACGAAGAAGTACAGGCGGTCATCGGGAGAATCAAAGGCTATGGCACACTGGAAGCAGATGTGGCAGAGGAAAATATCGTAAAACAGGCAAAATTATATGTGACGGTTAAAAAATGGATGCTGGAGAATGACTGCCAGGCCGGAACGATCCAGTGCTGGGATTCTGTGCAGAAGAATTACGGCTGCGCTACCTGCCTGACCATGAGTATGCTCGGTGAGGAGGGGATACCCATGGCGTGCGAGGTTGACGTGATGGGCGCTGTGACTATGTATGCCATGTATCTTGCAAGCCAGTCCCCGTCCGGCTATCTGGACTGGAACAACAGCTTCGGGGAGGACAGAAATATGTGCATCAGCATTCACTGCTCCAACTTCCCGAAGTCCTTTATTGACGGTGATTTTACCATTGGAAGCCTCGATATCCTGGGCAACAGTCTCGGAAAAGAAAAATGCTTCGGCGCCTGCAAGACCGTGATCGCGCCGGGCAGTATGACCTATGGAAAGATTTCCACAGACGATGTGAAGGGTGTCGTTAAAATGTATGTGGGAGAAGGCGAATTTGTAAAGGATGAAATTGATACAGTGGGCGGCGTAGCGATCTGCCGGGTACCAAAGCTTCAGTCCCTGATGAACTATATCTGCTGCAATGCCTATGAGCATCATGTGGCTATGAACCGCGGCTGCAACGCAAAAATCCTGGAGGAAGCGATGGGCAGATATCTCGGCGTAGAGGTGTACAACCATTCAAAATACGAGGAGGTTTCCGATGAAAGATTTTAGTGAGAAGCTTGAAAGGATTGAGACGCTCCTTGAAGAAATGCAGTATGAGGCAATGGTTCTTGGCAGAAGAGATAATTTTGCATGGCTGACAGGCGGAAAAGAAGGCGGCGTCATACGGAACATAGAGGGAAGCTTCGTGTACCTTGTGTTTGCACCGGGAGAACGGATTGCCGTCGCTATGAATGCAGATATCCGCAAGGCCGAAGAAGAGCTTCTTTGCGGCATGGGATTCCGGTTTCAGGCAGTGGACTGGAAATCTTCTTCCAGGGAAGGGTATATAGAACAACTGCTTGACGGTAAACGGTTTCTGACGGATATCCCGCTTAAGGGCGGATGTCTCGATCTGGATACGATCTATGACCTGGAGTACCCGATGACAGAAAGTGAGACAGAACGGTACCGGAGGCTGGGGGCTCTGACAGACGATATCCTGTACCGGACGGCGGAAGCCTTCCGGGGAGGTATGACGGAAAATGATCTGAAAAAGGAAATGCTCAAAATCTGCGCCCAGGAGGACGTAGAGGTAGATGTGATGCAGGTGGGTACTGACAGCCGGGTGAAAAACTACCGGCATTGTACCCCCACGGACCAGGTGATCGGTAAGACTATACTGCTGTCCCCCGTATTCCGGAAATATGGGCTTCATTCTAATATTGCCCGCATGATCTGTATCGGTGATGTTCCGGCGGACGTGAGGAAGAGCTACGACGACGTGTGCCGGATTCAGGCAGAGATTATTGGATTTTCCAGAGAAGGACTTTTGTTTGCAGATGTATTTGCAAAGCAGGAGGAATTGTACGGGAAGCTGGGATATGAAAAGGAATGGCTGATGCACGGGCACGGTGCGCCGGTAGGTTATATGCTCTCTGACGGGGGCGTCCTTTACAGTAAAGATCGGGCGATGAAGACCGGGCAGGCCTACGAGTGGTTTGTGACGGTCAGCGGCGCCAAGTCGGCAGAACTGGTCATGAACATCGAAGGGAAACAGGAAATTCTGTCCCTGGCCGGGAAATGGCCGGTAAAAGAGTATGTCACGGAGTCAGGAGCGTCCGTGAAACTGCCGGATATTCTGGTGATCTAAATGTTTGAAGGCCGGGAGATACTTGCCCGGCCTCAGGACTAAACCTACTATTCGCGGACAAAAACCTACCGTTCGCGCCAAAAGCCACACAAATATATTTTTTTATTGTATGATACCCTCAAAGACAGACCTTGACAGGGAAAGTCTTCGAGGGTATCTTTGCGCGTCCGGAATCCTGCCTGCAGCAGCAAACTCCCGCCTGCCCACAGCAGCCGGACATCACCGGCCTCTGCCGGCAGGCTCCCGGCAAGGACCCCAACACCGGTAAGGAGGAAACGGAAGATGAAACAAAACAGTACGGCAGCAGCGCGGCCTGTCAGAAAAAACAAAGTAAAAAACAGAGACAGACAAATAAGATCCCTGTTCATAGCAGGAGGACTCCTCCTGTGGAGCGCGGCCGGCCACTGCACGGCCTACCGGGTTCTGGGACCGGCGGCACAGGGAGAACC
>CAJTRM010000016.1 GCA_910578865.1 uncultured Dorea sp. | reverse complement strand
ATGAAGTAGCATTATGGACTTATGGGGCTCGCACTTTAAAAGCACTTCAGCTTAGACCGATTCCTCCCGATGAAGTCAACCTGACGCCTAAGCTGATACGCTTTAACCACTAACCACCACACAAAATCTGCTGTCAGACAGGAAATAGACTTTTCACATTTAATATGTCCGGCTGGTGGAATTCAGTCTCGCACACTGTATTTCCAGCGGTCTGTTTGTCATGTCATCCATTCGATTATTTTGTAGGAAGTTGCTTCTATTATAACCGAATCCCTATCAATTTGCCTGAAAAAATTTGATAAAATCGCCAACTATTAAAATACGGTGGAATTTAGTCCTGCACTGGAATTTACTTTTTCAAGTCAGCAGTCTTTCTTATTCTTAATTTTATAACCAGTTCAATTCTATTTCTTTTTTCAATTCACAAAACATATCATAAAATTCATCTTTTGCTTTTGCTACAATGCTAAGTGCAATATTCTGATTATAAGAATGTGTAACATTATTTCTTTCCTGCAGAGCTCGTAACCACAAACTCTCATTTTTAATCATGTTCGCCTGATATGCTGTTTTTAATATAATCTTCGGCGAACCCGTTGCCCCTTCTTCAAAACCATGATTTCCTAAAATTTCTTTCATCATTTTCCACGATTGCTCAAAACAGATCTCATATAGACCCACCAATCCTGTTAAAACCACAGTGTCATACGGTGGTTGATAATCATATATTTTTTCCATATTCATTAAAGCTGCACAAAAGTTCTCATATTTCTTCATACAATACTCTCCCTTCCCGCTCAATGGCCTCTAATAGCTCAGGCTGCAACTCTCTGTCCATATCAACAATATCATATTTTAAAAGAGTGGTGGTCTCCTCATCGACATCTAACGCAAACCTTTCAAATTCTCCGCCTTTTGCTGCCAAATCAATATCACTTGTTCTCTTATAGTCTCCTCGGGCACGGGATCCAAATAAAATAACCTTTTGAACATGATATTTTTGTGCCAAAATACAAATTTCATCAACAATCTGCTGCTTAATTCCTTCCGTTTTCATAGTTCACCTCATTTTATTTGTGATATAACTCCCCATAACAGATTCTTCCCTGCAATCTTATCTATATCACAATCATACCACAAGAATACATAGTATATCATCCAAAAAGTTCAAAAAAATATACTATTTTCAAGCATAAAAAAGGTGCTTCCAACTCCCCTTTCGAGAAGCTGGAAACACCTCTGTCTTACTCTTCTGCAAAACCTACAACAATATTGGTAATGGCATCTGTAATCTTTTCCATTGACTGAATAGATACATATTCATACCGCCCGTGGCAGTTATGGCTGCCGTCGCACATATTCGGTGTCGGGATCCCGTTCTGTGACATAACGGAACCGTCTGTCCCTCCGCGGATCGGCTTTATGTACGGCTCGAATCCCGCTTTTCTCATACCGGCCTCCATTGCCTCTACAATCTCAAATCGCGGCAGAATTGCTTCACTCATATTATAATATGTATCTTCAATTTCCACACATACGGTATCCTCTCCATATTCCCGATCCAGAAAATGTTTAATATCATACATCAGCTGCTTTCTCTGCTCAAATTGTTCTCTGTCAAAATCCCGGATATAGAAACGCATCGTCGTCTTTTCCACTTCTCCGTCAAAGGAGATCACATGAAAATACCCCTCATACATCTCCGTATGTGCCGGAATCTCCGCCGGCGGAAGCATCGCCAGATATTTATTGGCGATCAGAATCGCATTTTTCATCTGATTCTTTGAAAGCCCCGGATGAATATTTTCTCCTGTGACCGTCACGACCGCTGTCGCCGCGTTAAAGCACTCATATGAAATTTCTCCCAGTCCGTATGCATCCAGCGTATATGCAAAATCCGGACAGAATCTGGTCTTGTCCACAATCTTAGCCCCAAGGCATCCCACCTCCTCATCCGGTGAAAAGAATACCTGGATCTCTCCATGTTTCACCTCAGGATGCTCATGGAAATACGCAAGCATCTGCATAACTTCCGCAATTCCGGCCTTATCATCCGCCCCCAGTAAGGTCGTCCCGTCTGTCACGATCAGATCGTCTCCGACATAGGCTGCAAGATGTTCAAATTTTTCACGCTCCATGACAATACCCAGCTCTTTGTTCAGCACAATATCTCTGCCATCATAATTCTCTATGACCTGCGGCTTAATATCTGTGCCGCAAAGCTCAGGTGTCGTATCCATATGGCAGCAAAATCCAATCTTCGGAGCCTTACACCCATCATAGTTCGCTTCTAACTTCCCATACAGGCAGCATTCCTTACTGATACAGACCTCCTTAAGCCCGGCATCCTTTAGCTGCTGTTCCAGCAGCACTGCAAGATTTCTCTGCTTTTCCGTGCTTGGAATGACTTCAGCATTGTACGCTGACTGCGTATCTATCTTTACATATTCTATAAACCTGTCACGAATCTCCATTTTCCAGTCCCCTTTCTTATCCCCTTATTCTGCCGCTTTTTTTGCATATACTTCCTCAATGGAAACTTTACTGCCATTCCTTGTAAGATAAGATACAACAAAAATCAAAAGGAATGAGAACGGCACGGTAATAATTGCACTCTTAATACCCATGGGTGATTTTAAAATAACCTCCCAGATGATCGTTGCAATGCCTCCGCCGAGAATCCCTGCAAATCCGCCCGCCTTTGTTACGCTCTTGCTGAACAGTGCACATACCAATGCCGGAGTAATGGCCGCCCCATACATGGAATACGCATACATCTGCACAGAAAGGATATCCGGGAAAAACTCTCCCAAAATATATGCAATGATTGACACAACAAATGCTGAAACTCTTAAGAAACGTAATTTCTTCTTGTCATCTGCTTCTTTATTGATAAATCTCCCCCATATGTCATAAGTAATATTCGATGCAATGGAAAGAACATAGGAATCCCCTGTAGTGATCACGAACGACATACATCCTGACAAAAGTATTCCGGCAATCACCGGCGGAAGAAAGCCGATCGCCAGCTGAAAGATTACCGTATCCGGATTATCCATCTCCGGAATCAGAAAAATTCCCGTCGTAACAGTAATAATGATCAATGCACAAACAACAATCTCCGCAAGGACAAGGCCCTTTCCGGAACGTTTTGCTGTCTTTACATCCTTTGCAGCCCCGATTCTCTGAATCATATTCTGATCACCGAGAACCAGAAAGAAAATCGGGAAAATATAGCCGACTGCCTGAATAAAATTAAGATTCCCGGAAAATGTATTCTTTCCCTCCGGCAAAGATGCAAACATTCCGAAAAAACCTCCCTCAATCTGCCCGCTGAGAATCGGGATTGCAAACAGGAAACCTCCCACGATCAAAAACGCACTGATTGCATCTGTATAGGCTACACTTACCATACCGCCTGTAACTGCCAGAACAACAATCAGAATCCCGCACAAAATGGTTGCTGTTTTTATGTCAATTCCGGTTGCCAGATTGACAATATTCCCGGCAGCCATAAACTGGGACGCAAGAATTCCTACATACGCCATGACGATACAGATTGTCGCAACCGCTCTTGCCGTAGTTCCGTACCGAATCTCAAAAAGCTCCGGTATGGTATAGGTCGTTGCCTGCCGTACTCTTCCTGAAACAAGATAAAGCAGCATCATTCCGATCGGGGCGCCCATAAAAATGAGGATACCAAATAAAGGACCGTTCTGCCAGACCATACTTGCCGAACCTGTGATTCCGCCCGCTCCGCACCATGTTGCAAGCAATGTGCCAATCAGTACGACCACCGGCAGACTTCGATTAGCCACTGCAAAGCCGTCCGAACTTTTTACTTTTTTGCGCGTAAGATAGATACCTATTATCACAATACTTAAAATGTAGATTGTGATAAAGGCAATGATAATTGGATGTGTGTGCATTCTAGTATCTCCTTTTAATATTATTCATTTGTGACTATAGTCATAATTTTATTATATGACCCTAGTCATGTAGAGTCAATAGAATTCACACAAACTTTTTGATTTTTAAAATCTTTATTGCAGCACCTTAAACAAATGCTCTAAATACTCGTTTCCATCATCTATAAAATCATAATTGTTACAGCTGACACACCACTCATAGATGGCTCCCCGGATACAACGTACAAGAATCCTGGCATAATATTCCGGCCTTGCATCCGTATTCATCTCTCCCTTTTCCTGCCCCTCCCGGATCAGCTCCGTCATATATTTATAGAGAGGTCTGTCTGCATCCATGGAGTATTCTGTATGCAATTCCAACTGTGCGCGGTACCCGATGACTGACAGATCATAACCGATATAAGTCTGCTGGATTTCGACAGAACTTCTTAAAAGCCTTCTCAGCTTCTCCAGCGACGAATCTATGTCTTTCATTTGTTCCATGATATTTTCATAATCAATATCTAATTCTGTAAAAATCTCCGCCACCACATGTGCTTTTGTAGGAAAATAAATATAAAAAGTCCCTTTTGCAATCTCCGCCCCTGCAACAATTTCATCTACTGTTACATTATCATACCCTTTTTCTTTAAATAGCTTCATTGCGGTATTAAAGATTTTTCGCTTTGTCTTTTGCCCTTTTTTTCTTACTGCCATTTTATGAATGCTCCTTTAACAAAATGATGTTACTTATGGTATGGCTCCCCGTGAATGATCCGATAACTCCGGTACACCTGCTCCAACAGAATCATCCGCATGAGCTGATGCGGAAATGTCATTTTTGAAAAGCTGAGGGCATAATCCGACCGCCCGAGCACTGCCTCTGAAAGCCCGATCGAGCCTCCGATCACAAACACAATATGGCTGGTTCCCCGCACGGCCAGTTCCTCGATAGTTCCTGCCAGTTCTTCGGAAGTAAGCTGCTTTCCTCCAATCTCAAGTGTAATAACATACGCATCCTCCCGGATCTGTTTCAGAATCCGCTCCCCCTCCTTTGCCCGTATCATGTCCTCTGCCGCATTGCCGGCATGATCCGGCGTCCTTTCATCTGCCACCTCAATCATGTCGAGCTTACAATACTTCGAGAGACGTTTGCCATATTCTGCAATCCCGTCTCTCAGATATTTTTCTTTGATCTTTCCCACTGCCACAACTGTAATTCTCATAGTCTTTGCTTCTCCTGGATGATCGGCCGTATCGTTTCTTTTCCCGGGATCAACGTTTCAGCGCCTTCAGTTCCTCTTTCTCTTCCTTGCTCACCCGGTAGGATTCCCGAATCTTCTGGATGGTCTTATTGTGTGTGAAATCATCCATCGTATTATTTTCCATCAATGTCCTTGTTTTTTCCGGAAATTTTACATAGCACACCGACAATGTCCAGGCTACCGCCATTTTCACATAGTATCCTTCATGTCTCGTGCGATGGCAGATGTCAAGAACACGGTCAATATATTCCTCGTTCAGGAAATGGTCCAGAAGTGAGATAATCCCGAATCTCAATTCATACTCTCTCTCACTGTTTAGATATTTTCCTATATATGCAAAACTTTGTTCCTGATATTTGTTCATGAATTTGTAGGTACTGCTGCAGCAGTCGCAGACCGCCCAATTGTGGATCTTAGGTACAAACGTGTCCAGACAGGAAAAATAATCCGGAAGCTCCATCTTTGCATACCCGATCACCAGACCCTCCATCATGATTTCTTCGTGGTAAGCCCCTTCACCGATTCCCTGCGCTGCCTCTGCAAGATAAGCGCCAAAGTCCCCCTTCGCGATTTCTTTTGCCATCTTCCGGAGTTTCGGCATTCTGACCCCCAGCACCAGATTCGTGCCGGGCATCAGGCTTTTATTAAACTTCTTATAGTCCTCCTCGGAAGCCCTGATTAATTGTTCTCTGACCTCATCTAATATCATATGTCCATTCCTCCATTCTTATGGAATCTTATACACGTACAGCTCATGGAGCGCCCTTGTTGCACTGATATACTGCGCCTGCCGGTAAAACGGGTTCTCCTCATTTCCCATTACTGCAAATACCTGATCAAACTCCAGTCCTTTGGCAAGATAGAATGTGGTCACTGTCAGCCCCTTTTTAAACGCCGCTGTATGTCTGTCAATATAATTTACGGAAACACCTTTGTTCTTAAGAATACGGTATAGATCAAATGCCTCTGATTCCGTCATAGCGATCACGGCTCCGGTCTCATATTCTCCGTCAGAAAGACGTTCCTGGATTTTAATCTCATCAAGCAGCTCCTCTGTACCGGAAAAGCTTTTTTCTTCTACTTCCTTTCCATGGCGCCGGAAAAGCTCAAGCCCCTGATCTCCGCTGATTCTTCTTGCATATTCTGCAATCTCCAGCGTATTGCGGTAACTCTTATTCATCACAATCTTACGGATCTTCCTTCCGAAAATTTTTGGAAGAAACACGGTTACATCCTGCATGCTGCCGTCAATGGTCTGTGCCCGGTCTCCAAGGATCGTCATCCGGCAGGAGAACAAGCTTTCAAGGATCGTATACTGCAGGTAAGAATAGTCCTGCATCTCGTCAATAACCAGATGCTTGATATTCTTGTGCTCCATCCTTCCTTTCAGCCTGTATTTCATATAGAGCAGAGGGAATACATCCTCGTATTCCACCTTCCTTTTGTCATATGCTGCTGAGGACAGAGCCGGATACCCGCACTCGTCAAGGAGCCGCCCATAGATCTCATAGATATCCTTCGTCACATACATTCGGTCAAATCTCGCCTGCAGCGCCTCACGCTCCTCATCGGAAATCTGTTTCCCGCTCAATGTCTCATACTCATCTATAAAATATTCCATGATTCCGTCCATCCTTGCGAGAAGAGGAAGATTCTGGAACTTAAAATAAAAAAGCTGTATCAACTCTTCTTCGGTCTTTTGAAGTCCTTTAAAAGAAATCCCGCGGATATCTACAAGACTGTCTTCCAAAACCGCCAGAAACCCTTCCATCTGCCCGACAAACCATGCAGATTGTTTCTCTCCAAAACGCTTCTGCATTTCCTGGTCATGAAACTTCATCACCTTTTCCACGTAGTCGCAGCGGTCTTCACAATCATATGCCACATCTCTCAATTCCTTGTAAGCAAACAAATCAAAACTCATCTCTTTGATATGTTCTTCCCCAAGCTCCGGAAGGATATGAGAAATATAATCAGAAAATACTGTATTGGGAGACAGTATCAAAATATTTGCCGCCTTCAGGTTCTGCCGGTCGTGGTATAACAGGTAGGCAATCCGGTGAAGGGCCACCGAAGTCTTGCCGCTCCCTGCCGCCCCCTGTATCACAAGGATTTTATCCTTTGTATTTCTTATAATAGCATTCTGCTCCCGCTGGATCGTCCGCACAATATTTTTCAGCTGCACATCACCGTTATTTCCAAGTTCCCTCTTTAGAATCTCGTCATCAATCTTCGTATCACTTTCAAATGCATAAACCATTCGGCCGTTCTGGATCTTGTACTGCCACTTGGACGTAATCTCTCCCTCTAACACCCCTGAGGGAGCCTCATAACAGGCCCATCCTTTATCATAATCATAAAACAACCCGCACACCGGCGCTCTCCAGTCATAGATCCACGGCTGCATTCCGGCCTGAGGGGCGAAATTGGCAATGCCGATGTAGAACACCGACACATCCTCTTCCCCCTCATAAACAAAATCAACCCGCCCGAAAAAAGGAGCCTCCAGCATCCTCTGAAGTCTCTGAAGCAGCATCTTCTTTTCCTGGTTGGCATTCACCTGATGAAGGAGTGCCTGCTGGTTATCGTACACCTCATAGCCGTACTCATCCATCTCCGTATAATTCTCCCAGTAATACTCATGCATATTTTTAATTTCCTGCTGTCCATCAGCAAGCATCTGCCTGAGTTCCCCGATTCTGTCATTCAGTTTTTCTGTTACCTCATCCAAAAATAATTGTCCGTCATAAATGCGATTATTCATATTCCCCTTCTGCCCTATATATTCTGTCCATTTTAATATTCTTCACCCCGGAAGTGAAACACCCCGGAAAATCCCTGACGAATCAGTTAGAGTCCAAGATGTATGTGGCTATCCATTTACATCTTGGACTCTTATTGATTCGTGCAATATCTATTTCTTAGACAACAGTTCGTGGATTCCCTTTGCCCCCGCTTTTCCTGCTCCCATAGCAAGAATTACGGTTGCTGCTCCTGTAACGGCATCTCCGCCTGCAAATACAGCAGCCTTTGAGGTCTGTCCGTTTTCTTCCTCTGCCACGATACACCTTCTCCTGTTTGTCTCAAGTCCCTTCGTGGTAGACGCAATCAATGGATTCGGAGACGTTCCGAGAGACATGATAACCGTATCAAGCTCAATCTCGTACTCAGACCCCGGGATTTCTACCGGACGCCTTCTTCCGGATGCATCCGGCTCGCCCAGTTCCATCTTAATGACTGTCATACCCTTTACCCATCCGTTCTCATCCACAAGGATTTCTTTTGGATTGGTGAGGAGGTCAAAGATAATGCCTTCTTCCTTCGCGTGATGTACTTCCTCCACTCTGGCCGGAAGCTCTGCTTCGCTGCGGCGGTACACAACATGTACCTCAGCCCCGAGACGGAGAGCTGTTCTTGCAGCATCCATAGCAACATTTCCGCCGCCGACTACAGCCACCTTCTTTCCTGCTGCGATCGGTGTGTCATAATTGTCGTCAAACGCTTTCATCAGGTTGCTTCTTGTCAGATACTCATTTGCAGAAAATACGCCGTTTGCCGTCTCTCCTGGAATTCCCATAAACATTGGAAGACCTGCGCCTGAACCGATAAATACAGCCTCAAAATCCTCTTCTTCCATTAACTGGTCGATCGTTGTGGATTTGCCGATGACTACGTTGGTCTCAAACTTAACTCCAAGCTCTTTGACCTTCTCGATTTCTTTCTTTACGACCTTTTCCTTCGGGAGACGGAACTCCGGAATACCGTATACCAGAACTCCTCCCAGCTCATGAAGCGCTTCAAATACAGTCACTTCATAGCCTAATTTTGCCAGGTCGCCTGCACAGGTAAGCCCGGACGGGCCGGAACCGATCACGGCAACCTTATGTCCGTTTGTAGTCTCTGCCTTCTTCGGCTTAATATCATGTTCCAGAGCATAATCTGCAACAAAACGCTCCAGTTTACCGATAGACACCGGGTCACCCTTGATTCCGCGGATACATTTGCACTCGCACTGAGATTCCTGAGGACATACACGTCCGCAGATCGCCGGAAGTGCAGAGGACTCTCCGATAACTTTGTAAGCGCCCTCGATATCCCCTTCTTTCACTTTTGAGATAAATCCCGGGATGTTGATCGATACCGGACAGCCATCGATACATTTAGCATTCTTACAGTTGAGGCAGCGGGTAGCTTCCTCCATCGCCTCTTCCTTGTTATATCCGTAGCACACCTCTTCAAAATTGGTTGCTCTTACTTTTGCTTCCTGCTCTCTTACAGGAATTCTCTTCAATACATCTGCCATTACTTGTCACCTCCGCAATGGCCACATCCACCATGGTGAGTGTCGCCTTCCTGTAATTTCAGCATTGCACGGCCTTCCTGGGTTTTGTACATCTGCTGTCTCTTCATAGCATTGTCAAAATCAACGAGATGCCCGTCAAATTCCGGACCGTCTACACACGCGAATTTCACCTCTCCGCCGACGATCACACGGCATGCACCGCACATACCTGTTCCGTCCACCATGATCGGGTTCATGCTGACAATGGTAGGGATCCCATGCTTCTTCGTGGTGAGACATGTAAATTTCATCATGATCATCGGGCCGATCGCAACGCACACATCGTATTTATTGCCTTTTTCTACCAGCTCGTCAACCATCGTTGTGACCATACCTGCATGGCCGTATGTACCGTCATCTGTACAAGGATAATAATTCCCTGACACAGCCTCCATCTCCTTTTCAAGAATCAGAAGGTCTTTGGTCTTTGCCCCCACGATAACGTCTGCCTCAATCCCATGCTCTTTCAGCCACTTCACTTGCGGATAAACCGGTGCTGCTCCCACTCCGCCTGCTACAAACAGGAATTTCTTTCCTTTCAGTGACTCGACGTCCTCTTCTACAAATTCTGATGCACAGCCAAGCGGGCCTGTGAAATCACGGAAAGAATCTCCTGCGCTTAACTCTGTCATCTTTGTTGTGGATGCCCCTACCGGCTGAAATACAATCGTAACAATTCCTGCTTCTCTGTCATAATCACAGATCGTGAGCGGAATCCTCTCGCCCTTTTCATCCATCTTAACGATGACGAACTGCCCCGGTTCACAATGCCTTGCAACACGCGGAGCTTCTACATCCATAAGATAAATGTTAGCAGCCAGTTTTTCTGCTTTTAATATCTTGTACATCTCGTTTCCTCCTAATATTTAATCCTCTTATCATCATAATGTATTTACAGAAAAATATCAAGTAATTGACGTCATAAATCCAAAGCCAATAATCCCCAAAAGATTACTCGCCTTTATCCAGCACGTAATTTCTGGTAGTAATGCCGCTCAGCCTGCCGCTGGAGTTCACAAGCACCGCCTTAAACAATGTCTCACCCTCAGGCATGTCGATCGGTCCCGTATACTTCTTGGACGCGGTTGTCGGATCCTCACCGTTTACAGTGTAATATGCCTCGTATCCGTCCGGTACCTTGATCTCAATCTTGGCTGCCTCCTCATACTGCCCGGTGGACGGTGAAATAGCCGGAGCTTCTTCAATCGGGAACTCCACGACATAGATCTTCTCTACCATAAGGCTCGGTATCCCGTCCTTGTTGACGGCAAAAGCCTTTACCGTAGTCTCGCCCTCGCCGATCTGAATCGGCTCTGTATATTTCTGGCTCTTAAGAGTCGGATCGGAACCATCCGTCGTATAATACATCGGCATTCCCTCACAGGTGAGCGTAAGCTGCTGAACATCATCATAGATCTCTTCGGAATCCAGACTGTATTTCGGCCTGTCAACCACATATTCCGCCAGCTTTTCGGTAATACTTTCATCTGCATCGTCCAGAAGGATCGGAATCTTTAAGGGCTGTTCTGTTTTTATATAAAATTTGATACATGCCTCGTAAATATCCGCATTTTTGCGATGCTTTGCAATTGCATCGGCAAACATAGCCTCGGCACTGTTAATATCTTCCTGTTTCACATATGCGTCGGCCAGTCCGGCATATGCGTCTGACTTGTCAGAATTTTTGGAAATTGCCCGCTTAAAGCACTCTTCGGCCCTTCCATATTCCTGAGTCGATATTGCTTTATATCCGGTCCTCACGATCCCCGCATAGGAATTTTTATAAATAAAAAAGCAGACACCTGCAATTGCAGCTATCATCAGAACCAACATCAAAAGAACTTTTCTCCTTTTTTTTCGGAGTCTTGCTTTTTTCTTCTCGGCCTGCCGCCTTTTTTCTTCCCGGTTTACAGGCGCCCGTCCGTCTATATATCCGGTAGTCCGGCGTCCGGTCCGCATTCGGTCAGTGTTTCCCCTTCCGGTGTTTCCTGTCCGCATACGTCCGGTAGTCCGCCCCGTATTTCCCGCTCTCGTCCGGCCTGTATTTGTTCTTCCTGTCCTCCCTGTGCTGGTTCTTCCGGTCGTTCTCCGTGCAGATGTTGCGCGTGTCTGAAAGGTTGCGTCATCGTATACAAGATAATCATTGTCCCCGTTTCCGTCAATGGACACCTTGACCTGCTCGGTCAGCATGTCATCCAACGGATTATAATCGGGCACAATACGGACCTCGTATCCACACGCTTCGCAATATAACATACCTTCCGGTATTTCCTGTCCGCAGTATCTACACCTCATTGCTTCCTCAAACCTCCTGTTTTATAGCTGCTTTCACACAATTACACATTAGCATTGCAACTGTCATAAGGCCCACTCCGCCGGGAACCGGCGAAATTGCCGATACTTTATCTTTCACATCTTCAAAATCCACATCACCGCACAATTTATGATCTGCATTCCGGTGCATCCCCACATCGATGATTACAGCCCCTTCTTTTACATACTCGGATGTAATGAACCTTGGTTTTCCCATAGCCACTACCAGAATATCTGCTGTCTTTGTAATTTCTTTTAAATCCTCCGTTTGGGAATGTGCAAATGTTACTGTACCATTTTCTTGCAATAAAAGCAACCCCATAGGTTTACCTACATGATTGCTTCTTCCCACAACCACGCAATTCTTCCCTCTGACAGAAATTCCCGAACGCCTGAGCATCTCCATCACGCCGGCCGGCGTACAGGAAACCAGCCCATCCTCCCCGACAAACATTTTCCCTACATTTTCCGGGTGAAAGCCGTCCACATCCTTTCCGGGGCTGATGGCTCTGACCACAACATCCTCATCAATGTGGGGAGGCAGGGGAAGCTGTACCAGGATTCCATGGATCCCGGGATCCTGATTCAGCCGGCCCACCAGAGAAAGCAGCTCCTCCTGTGTGGTCTCCTCTTTTAGTTCAAAGGCAACCGACTCTATTCCAGTATACTCACAGGCCTTTTTCTTGTTCCTGACATAAATAGAGGAGGCGGGATCCTCCCCCACCTGCACAACAGCAAGACAGACAGACTTGCCGTCTGCCCTGCGTTTTGCCACCTGTTCTCTTACTTCCTCCTTGATCTGTGCCGATATTACTTTCCCGTCAATCAACTGAAGCATACTCCTGCCTCCCTGCATATATATTTTCAAAATTTACCCATCCGGCAGCTTTCTTAGAAAAGGCCGGTGATAACTCCCTCTTCTGAAACATCTATCCCATTAGCTGCCGGTACCTTCGGAAGCCCCGGCATTGTCATAACAGCTCCGGTAAGGGCAACTACAAACCCTGCCCCCGCGCTTACATAGACCTCACGGATATGGATATCAAAATTTTCCGGACGGCCAAGCTTTTTCTGATCATCCGACAGAGAATACTGATTCTTTGCCATACATACCGGAAGGCTGCCGAATCCCATCTCTTCAATCTTGGCAAGCTGTTTCTTTGCCGCCGGTTCATAAATGACTCCTCTTGCACCATAGATCTCTTTTGATATTGCCTCAATCTTCTCCGTCAGGGAAAGCTCGTCCGCATAAAGCGTATGAAAATTGCTTTCTTTTCCTTCCAGCGTTTCCAACACCTTTTCCGCCAGAGCTATTCCACCTTCTCCGCCCTTTGCCCATACTTCTGAAAGAGCAAACTCACAGCCTCTTTCCTCGCAGAAGTTTCGGATAAACTCATTCTCAGCCTCTGTATCCGTCACAAAGGAATTCAATGTAACAATCACCGGAACCCCGTATTTCTGTATATTCTCAATGTGCTTTTCCAGATTTACGATTCCTTTTTTCAGCGCCTCCAGGTTTTCCTCGCCGAGATCATTCTTTGAAACTCCCCCATTATACTTCAAGGCGCGCACAGTTGCAACTAAAACTACTGCATCCGGCTGAAATCCTGCTTTTCTGCACTTAATATCAAAGAATTTTTCTGCGCCGAGGTCTGCGCCGAACCCGGCCTCCGTAATTGTAATGTCGCTCATCTTAAGAGCCATTTTCGTCGCTCTGACACTGTTGCAGCCATGGGCGATATTGGCAAACGGTCCTCCATGGACAAGCGCCGGTGTATGCTCCAGCGTCTGAATCAGATTCGGCTTCAACGCATCCTTCAAAAGTGCCGTCATAGCTCCGGTTGCCTGAAGGTCGTCCGCTGTCACCGGGTCACCTGCAAAATTGTATGCAACGATGATCTTGCCAAGCCTCTGCTTCAGATCCTTGATATCATCTGCAAGGCACAGGATTGCCATAATCTCTGACGCCACTGTGATGACAAAATGATCTTCCCTCACCATGCCGTCCATTTTGCTTCCCAGACCCACTACAATATTTCGCAGATTCCGGTCATTCATGTCCAGGCATCGTTTCCAGACTACCTGTCTTGGATCAATCTGAAGAGCGTTCCCCTGCTGGATATGGTTGTCAAGCATAGCGGCAAGCAGATTATTTGCGGAAGTGATCGCATGGAAATCCCCGGTAAAATGCAGGTTCAGATCCTCCATCGGAACGACCTGTGCATATCCGCCTCCGGCCGCCCCGCCTTTGATGCCGAAACAAGGGCCAAGAGACGGCTCCCTCAGAGCGATCACTGCTTTTTTGTTAAGCTTTGCCATCGCCTGCCCGAGTCCTACCGTTGTCGTCGTCTTTCCCTCGCCTGCCGGCGTCGGGTTGATGGCCGTTACAAGAACCAGCTTTCCGTCCGGGTTCTCTTTCACTCTCTCCCACACCTCATCGGAAAGCTTTGCCTTATACTTTCCGTAAAACTCCAGTTCCTCCTCCTGGATTCCCAGCGTCCGGGCCACATCCTTAATGTGGGACATTTTTGCTTCCTGTGCGATCTGGATATCTGTTTTCATTGCTTCAGTACCTTCCTTTCTTTTATCTCTATGTGTTTTCGCTGATATACTGCTCAAATTCCTCTTTTGACATCAGCACCTTCCTTGGCTTTGTGCCTTCCTCGCCTCCCACGACCCTGGCTTCGCAGAGCTGATCCATAACTCTTGCCGCCCTGTTGAAACCAATCTTAAACGCCCGCTGGAGCATTCCGATGGATGCCTTGTCTTTATCTATGATCAGGCGGCCTGCATCTGCAAAATACGTGTCACGTTCATTTCCTTCATTTCCTCCGGCCGCTCCTGCTCCGACCTCACTGGTATTGACATGATTTACGATCTCTTCATCATAATCTGCATCGCCGTTATAATCTTTCAGATAGTCTACCACACTTTGCACTTCTTTGTCAGTCACAAAAGCACCTTGTACCCTGGCCGGTTTCTGATAGCCGGAAGGATAAAACAGCATGTCCCCCTTCCCAAGAAGCTTTTCCGCGCCGTTCATATCAATGATGGTCCTGGAGTCTACACCGGAGGAAACAGAAAATGCAATTCTTGACGGCATGTTCGCTTTGATCAGGCCCGTAATGACATTGACCGACGGGCGCTGCGTAGCCACAACAAGATGAATGCCGGCAGCTCTTGCAAGCTGTGCCAGCCGGCAGATCGCTTCCTCCACATCCCCGGGCGCCACCATCATAAGATCTGCAAGCTCGTCCACGATAATAACGATCTGCGGCATCGGAAGCTGTTTCACACCGTCAATCTCCGGTGCCGCCGATACCTTTTCATTGTAGCCCTTCATATCCCTCACGTTATATTCGGCAAACGCCTGGTATCTCCTGGTCATCTCCGCAACTGCCCAGTTCAGGGCGCCTGCTGCTTTCTTCGGATCTGTGACCACCGGGATCATCAAATGCGGAATGCCGTTATAGACACTTAGTTCCACAACCTTGGGATCAATCATAATAAGCTTGACCTCATCCGGTGAAGCCTTATACAAAATGCTCATGATCAAGGTATTGATACATACAGATTTTCCGGAACCGGTGGCTCCTGCGATCAGAAGGTGAGGCATCTTGGCAATATCCGTAACCACTGCCTTTCCCGCGATATCCTTACCTGCGGCAAAAGATATGTTTGACTGGCTGCTTTTAAATTCCTGGGTCTCCAGAAGATCTCTCAGCATGACTGCCGAGGTCTCTTTGTTCGGCACTTCAATACCTACCGCAGCTTTCCCGGGAATCGGTGCCTCAATCCGGATATCCGCGGCTGCAAGGTTCAATTTGATATCATCCGTAAGCCCCACGATCTTGCTCACCTTCACACCCATCTCCGGCTGAAGCTCATATCTCGTTACAGAAGGCCCGCAGCTTACATTTGTCACTGTCACATGAACCCCGAAATTCTGAAGAATCTGCTGAAGCTTCATTGCCGTCTCTCTCAGATGTGCATCGGACTCTCCTGTACTTTTGCTTCCCCTCTTCAAAAGACTCATAGGCGGAAACCGATATGCTTTTTTCGGCTTCGCGGCCCCGGCTGCAACAGCTGCTGCTACACTGGCTGCCTCCTCTGCCGGGGAAGGTTCTTTTTTCTTTTTGCCGGAAGGAACTTTTTCTTCCGGCAGTCCTCCCGGAAATCCTTCCTCCGAAAATCTTGCTTCCTCAGCACCGTATCTGTCATCCCTTATGCCGTCGAAGCCTTCCGGAGTTTCTGCCGGCTCCACCGTCCCTGTCTCTCCCCGGTTGATCACAAACTGAGGCGCCGTCTCTTCTGCCTCTGCCGGTCTGTCTTCTAATTCTCTCACATCCGGAGATGCTTCCGAAATAGTGGTATTAAAAGATACTCCTTCGACTCTTTTGTCAGTTCTCTTCTTTGTTCTGGAGGTTTCCCTCTTGCGGGGAGCCGTTTCCCTTTCTGCTTCTCTTGCCTTTTTTCGTTCCTCCGCCAGTTTCCGGCGCCTTGCGGAATCTTCCTTCGCTTTTCCGTAGGCCTTGTCCCCCTGGGTCTTCATTCCCTTAATCAGAGACTTTCCGGTAATGATAACAAAACAGATAATCATCAATATAATTACGACCACATATGTACCTGCCACTCCAATAACCGGAGTCAGAAGTTCCGATACGGTCTCTCCCAGAGCACCGCCCTTCCCGTCAAGCAAGTCCAGCAGCGTACAGGTGAGGACCATAAGAACCATTCCTGCAGATATTTTCGTATATGCGGCCAGACTTCCTTTATTTGACACAAGAAAAGCAACAACCCCAAACAAAACAAACGGAAGCACATATGCAGCCAGACCGAAAATTCCGGTAAAAAAAGAAGACACGAAAGCTCCTGCAGAACCTCCGAGGCCAAAATGGCTGAGCATCAGCAGAATACTGACTAAGAGTGTCAGCCAGATCGTAATCTCATCTCTTACAAAACTCTGCTGCGCCTGTTTCTTTTTTGCCTGTGTTGTACTCCTCTTCTTTTTCGACTTTGCAGCCATTAACATCTCCCCCTTATTATTGGCAATACTATTTATATTATAGCATTTTGAAAGAGGGCTGTCATTACCTATTTTTCTCCTTCTGCATTGTCTCCTTCTGCATTGTCCGTCTTCCCGGATTTTCTGCGTCGTTCCTCATCAATCATCTCGTGCAGCTTATTAAGAGCGCTGCTCATTCCGCCCACCTCATCAATCAGGCCTTCCTTTACTGCTTCCTCCCCTTCCAGGAGAGTTCCTACATCCTTTACGAGTTCCGTAGGGTTCAGCATTAATTCTTCAATCCTGGCTTGTGTGATTTTGGAGTGCTTCGACAAAAAATGTGTGATCCGATCCTGGGTTTTGATCATATTGCGGAGGCTCTGCTCCACACCGATAAACATTCCGTTGGAGCGTACCGGATGGATCACCATCGTACCGCTTGGTACAATAAAAGAATATTTGGACGAAACTGCAAGAGGCCCTCCGATGGAATGGCTTCCGCCAAGCACCAGAGACACGGTAGGCTTGCTCAGAGATGCAATCATCTCTGCGATTGAAAGCCCGGCTTCCACATCCCCGCCCAGAGTATTCAGCAGAATTAACAGTCCCTCGATCTCTTCACTGTCCTCCACCTCTGCCAGCATCGGGAGTAAATGTTCATATTTCGTAGCCTTTGTACTGCCGGATACTGCCTCATGTCCCTCAATCTCCCCGATGATCGTCAACAGCTTGATCTTATGCCGGTTTCTGTTCTCCTCCAGATTAACGGTTCCCATTTCCTTGATCTGTTCGTTCTGCTTTTCTTCTTTCTGTTCCCTTGCCATAAAAAAACACCTCCATACTTTCTCAGATTAGTATGGAGGTGTTTCACGTATTTTATGCATGATTACCGGGTAAGTTATACATTGTCAGGTACTTCCTGAAGTGCCTGTGCAAGATCTGCTATAATATCCTCTGCATTTTCAATCCCTACACTGAACCGGATGAGATCCGGCTGTACTCCGGCTTCCATGAGCTCTGCATCATTCATCTGGCGGTGTGTGTGGCTGGCCGGGTGCAGGACGCAGCTTCTTGCGTCTGCCACATGGGTAACAATTGCGATCATCTTCAGGCTGTCCATCATGCGGACGGCGGCTTCTCTTCCACCCTTCAGGCCGAAGGTAATGACACCGCAGGTTCCGTCCGGCATATATTTCTGAGCCAGGCTGTAATATTTATCACCGGGAAGGGACGGACAGTTTACCCATGCCACTTTGTCATGCCCTTGAAGATATCTTGCTGCTTCCAGAGCATTCGCACAATGCCGGGCCATCCGAAGATGAAGCGTCTCGAGCCCTATATTTAATAAGAAAGCATTCTGCGGGGACTGGATAGATCCGAGATCCCTCATCAGCTGTGCGGTCGCCTTGGTAATGTATGCCCCTTTTCCGAATTTCTCTGTATACACAATGCCGTGATATGTCTCATCCGGTGTTGTAAGTCCGGGAAACTTCTCTGCATGCGCCTCCCAGTCAAAGCTGCCGCTGTCTACAATAGCCCCTCCTACACAGGATGCATGCCCGTCCATATATTTTGTCGTGGAGTGTGTGACGATATCCGCTCCCCATTCAAACGGACGGCAATTGATAGGCGTTGCAAAGGTATTGTCTACAATAAACGGAACTCCATGGGTGTGGGCCGCATGGGCAAATTTTTCAAAATCCAGTACCACCAGCGCCGGATTGGCAATTGTCTCGCCGAACACTGCCTTGGTATTCTCCTGAAAAGCAGCATTCAGCTCTTCCGGCGTACAGTCCGGATCCACAAAGGTTGCCTCCACTCCCATCTTGCGTATGGTGTGTGCATAAAGGTTATATGTACCGCCATAAAGCGCTGACGCACACACGATGTGGTCGCCTGCCTGTGCAATATTCATAATGGCATAAAAACTTGCTGCCTGTCCGGAAGAGGTAAGCATTGCTGCAACTCCGCCCTCCAGATCGCAGATCTTGGCAGCCACCGCATCATTGGTAGGATTCTGCAGCCTGGTATAGAAATATCCGCTTTCCTCCAGGTCAAACAGGCGTCCCATCTGTTCACTGCTGCTGTATTTAAACGTAGTGCTCTGATAGATGGGAACGATCCTTGGCTCACCGTTGCGCGGCGCATAGCCTGACTGGATACATTTTGTTTCGATTCTGTAGTTGCTCATTTTTATTCCTCCTTATGAATAACTGTCTGCTGTAGGTACTTCCGGTTGCTTTTATTCCTCCCAGTTGTGATACACATCCTGCACATCATCGTCGTCGTCCAGCATATCAAGGGTCTTCTGGATGCCCGCAATATCCTTTGCGTCTGTAAGCTGCACATAAGTCTGGGGAATCATGGTAACCTCTGCCGCTGCCATCGGAATGCCCGCATCCTCCAGAGCCTGGCGCACATCGCTGAATTCGTCAGGATCCGTCAGAATTTCAAAGCTGTCTGCTTCTTCTGCAAAATCCTCGGCCCCTGCATCCAGAGCCTGCATCATCAGTTCGTCTGAATCCCCTTCGTATTCTTCCTTGTCAATCACGATCTGTCCTTTTTTGTCGAACATAAAAGAAACACATCCCGGCGTTCCGACATTGCCGTTTCCTTTTGTAAATGCATTCTTTACATTTGTTGCAGTACGATTACGGTTATCCGTCAAGGTTTCTACGATAATCGCCGTACCGTTCGGTCCGTATCCCTCATATGTAATATGCTCATAATTTGCAGCATTGGCATCTCCGGACGCTTTTTTAATATTTCTGTCAATCGTATCATTGGGCATATTATTGGCTTTCGCCTTCGCGATCACATCCCGAAGCTTACTGTTATTTGCCGGATCCGCACTTCCGCCTTCTCTTACGGCCACTGCCAGTTCCTTTCCGATCTTCGTAAATATTTTGCCCTTTGCAGCGTCATTTTTTTCCTTCTTATGCTTAATATTGGCAAATTTTGAATGTCCTGACATAACTTTTACCTCTCTTTATATCTTATCTTTTTTTCACATTTTTTTATTCTAACACTCTTCTTTGATTTTTTCAATCTTTACCCGCTGTATCGTATTATTATCCACGGACAATGTTATGTAACGGTATCCCGCATATTCCACCGTGCAGGTCTCATCTTCCCCCGGTATTCTTTCCAGTTCGTCAATCAAAAAGCCATTCAGGGTCCCATACTCTTTCTTTTCATATGTAATGCCGAGCAGATCCTCAAGATCCTCAAGATCTGTCATCCCGTCAGCAATATAGCTTCCGTCCGGCGCTGCATGGATCATTTCCTTCTCTTCGTCATGCTCGTCCAGGATATTCCCTACGATCTCCTCCAGAATATCCTCCATGGCTACAAGTCCTGAAGTTTGTCCATATTCATCCACTACAATGGCAATGTGGTTTTTCTTTTCCTGCATTTCTTTAAAAAGCCGGTCGATACTTTTTGTTTCCGGTATAAAAGCCACCGGCCTTATGTAACCTTCAAGATCCCTGACGGGAACCTTTCTAAGCTTCCCGTCCAGATAACAGGATGCGGCCTCCCTAAGATGCAGGAATCCAATGATCTCATCAATATCCTCATGGAAAATGGGGAACCTGGAAAAGTTCTCATTCAGCATAAATCTGAGCGCATCCTCCAGGAACTCCCGGCCGTCGATTGCAACAATGTTCTTGCGGTGTGTCATAATATCCTTCGCATCTTTATCCATATAACGAAAAATATTCCGTATCAGGGCTGCCGCCTCTTTGTTCATTCTTTCATCTGTTTCTTCTTCTATCTTCAATATCTGCCGTACTCTTTGAAATAAACTCTCGTTTTCCATAACCTGCCGATCTTACTCCTTTGCTATGTATGAAGCTCAAAACTCACCTTTAGCGCCTCATCTACTTTCCTCATGATCTCTCTGTCCAGATGACAGACAATATCCTTAAGTCTTTGTTTGTCGATCGTCCTGATCTGCTCCAGAAGGACGACTGAATTTTTTACAATCTGATATTTCCTTGCGTCGATCTCCACATGGGTAGGCAGTTTTGCTTTATTCATCTTTGACGTTATGGCTGCACAAATGACCGTCGGGCTGTGCCTGTTCCCTACATCATTCTGAATAATCAGAACCGGCCTGATCCCACCTTGTTCAGACCCGACTACCGGGCTTAGATCTGCATAATATATATCTCCGCGTCTTACCTGCACTCTATTCACACTCCGATTTCTTTAAGATAAAATAAGTATTTCCATCTTTTTCGGATGTATTCTATAGAGTTTTTCACTTATTTCCCAGCTCAGAGCATTATGCAAAATAATCCATCTGTTCCAGCACTTCTCCTCTGCGGATATACTCTCTCGGAATCCGCTTACCCATCAGACAGACAAATTCATAATTAAAACGTCCTGACAGCTCACTCAAAACTTCGACCGGAAGCACTTCATCTCCGTCGCGCCCTACCAGTGTTACCCTGTCTCCAAATTTTACCTCTTCAATGTCGGTGGCGTCAACCATAAACTGATCCATACATACTCTTCCGATAATAGGCGCCTTCTTTCCCCGGATCAATACATATCCTTTATTAGAAAGGCTTCTTGGATATCCGTCCCCGTATCCAACCGGAACTGTAACAATCTTCGTCCGTCTGCATGTCTCAAAGGTTCCTCCGTAACTGATCAATTCTCCTTTTTCCACCCATTTTACATGAGCCACATGGCTGATCAGTTCAAGAGCCGGGACAAGGGACACCTGGTCTTTGCAGACCTCCTCTGAAGGATACATCCCATAGGTAGATATGCCTGCCCGCACCAGATTCTGATCTGTGCCTTTTTCCTCTATAATTCCCGCGCTGTTAGAACAATGGTAATAGGAAAATACAGTTTGCCGCCTTTTGAGTTCTTCCTTCATCCACAGAAAACCGCCCATCTGCTTCTCTGTATAAGCTTTATCTGCTTCATCCGCTTTAGAAAAATGTGTATACATCCCTTCCGGAATGATTCCGGGCAGACCGCATATTTTTTCAATCTGAGCTGCATTCTGTACATTCACAGGAAAGCCGATACGGCCCATCCCTGTATCAATCTTAATATGGATATAAGCCTTTCTTTTAAGCGCTGCAGCCAGATCGGATATTTCTTTTGCCATATCCTCTTCGTACACAGTCATCCGGATGTTATTTTCGATGGCATCCGCCCTCTGCTCCGGGAATACACACCCCAGCACTAAGATTGGTTTTGTAATCCCGCTCCTCTTTAATACGATTGCCTCATCCAGAGTGGCAACTGCAAATCCCCAGACATACTCCTTCAGCGACAGAAGGCTTGTAGTCTGGATCGCCCCGTGGCCGTACGCGTCTGCTTTTACCACTACCATCATTTTTACTCCTTCTGCAAGGTTCCCTCTCAGATGTTCGATGTTCTGTTCAATGGCATCCAGATGAATCCTGGCACAGATCCTTGTGTAGCTCTTCATACTGTATATCCTCCTGTTCTTTCAATACATCACTTAAATACCCGGTCAGATCTCCGGCGGAGACACTGAAGCTCCCTTTTCTGTTTTTTGCCAGATCTCCGCTTCTCCCGTGAAGATATGCGCCAAGCACTGCCGCGTCTGTGCAGGAAAGCCCCTGCGCCAGCAATCCGGCCACAATCCCTGCAAGTACGTCCCCGGAGCCTGCCTTTGCCATAGCGCTGTTGCCGGACAAGTTCACGCAGGTTCTTTTTCCGCCCGTAGAAATCACTGTGCGGGAATCCTTCAGGATACAGGTCAGTCCATAATTTTTCGTATAAGACTCAAGAAGCTGAATCCTTGCTTTTTTTATCTCCTGAATCTCCAGCCCTGTCAACCTGGACATTTCCTTCATGTGGGGTGTCAGAATATAATCCCTTTTCTCCATATAATCCAGATACTGTGTATGCTGTGCAAGGAGATTGATCGCATCCGCGTCCACCACACAAGGCACTGCCCCATGCTTTAAAACTGTCTTTAATATTTTGCGCGGCTTCTTCCCTGTTCCGATCCCCGACCCGATACAGACCGTATCTGCCCATGCAAGCAACGCTAAAAGCTGTTCCTGGTCAAACTTCTTATATGTAGTAATAATAGCCTCCGGGAGCAGCGTCTGTAAAATAATCCGGTTAGACTCTGCCGTATAGATCTGTACAAGACCGGCTCCCGCCTGATATGCCGCCCGTGCATTCAAATATGCAGCACCGCTCATCCCTTTGCTCCCGGCAATAACCAAAAGCCTGCCGAAGGTTCCTTTATGAGAATCCGGCTCCCGCTTCGGAAGGAGTCTTGAATATTCTTCTTTATCATAAGTAAATGCAACATCGCTGCGCTCTTCAAAAGGTTTCAGGCTGATCCCGATATCCGCTGTCACCACTTCCCCTGCGTAAGCCTTCCCCGGATAAAGCACAAGACCGCACTTTTCCGCCTGGAAGGTAACTGTAAGATCTGCCCGGAACGCCGTTCCAAGCAGACATCCGGTATCCGCGCTGATTCCGGACGGAAGGTCCACTGCAACCTTAAAGGCTGTGGCGGCATTCATTTTCTCAATAATCTCTGCATAGGAACCAGTGATTTTTCTCCCAAGCCCGACACCGAAGACTGCATCCACTATGATACTATATTCACCCTCCGGATATTCGTTGCAGAGCAAAGCTTTTGTTTTTCTGAAAAGCCCGGCCTGGTATTCACAGTCCTTGCTGCAATGCCCCCAGTCTCCTGCCATAAACACAGTGACCTTATACCCCATCTCCGACAAAATACGCCCGATGGCAAATCCGTCCCCGCCGTTATTTCCGGAACCGCACACAACCAGTATTTCAGACATATCCGGCTTTCTCTCCAGAATCGCGGTGACACAGCTCATCGCAGCACGCTCCATTAGCTCAAGAGACGCAATTTTCAGCGTCTTGATGGTATACTCATCGGCCTCCTTCATCTGGGCACCGTTTGGCAGATATTTCATCACTTTCCCTCCCTGTCAGAGAAAAAGAACGTGTGAGTACCGGACGGTCTATGCACCTGTCTTGTCCCACACGTCTTCTCAGTTATTTCTTATGCTCTTCGTTGTAACGGCTGATATTATAGGAAAGCTGCATCAGGCTCTCTGATAAATGCACATTTTCAACAATAATATGCTCCGGCAGATTCAGATCAGTATGAGCGAAATTCCAGATTGCGCGCACACCATTTTCCACCAGCATGTTAGCCACTTCAATGGCTTTCTCCTTCGGGATCGTCAACACCGCAATCTCCACATCATTCTCTTTCACAAAATCTTTTAGTTCCTCCATCATACGGATCGGCACGCCGCGGATCGACATGCCCTGAAGCCTTGGATTCACATCAAAAATCCCTCTCAGGATAAATCCCCGCTTTTCAAAAGCTGCATAATTAGCCAATGCCTGTCCAAGATTACCTGCGCCTACGATTACAATATTGTGATCTTCCTCAAGTCCGAGGATCTTGCCGATCTCTGTATACAGATATTTGACATTATAGCCATAGCCCTGCTGTCCGAACCCTCCGAAATTGTTAAGATCCTGCCTGATCTGAGACGCCGTGACTTTCATTCGTTTACTCAGATCATTCGAGGAGATACGTTCCACTCCATTTTCCAGTAATTCGCCTAAATATCTATAATATCTGGGTAACCTTCTTATTACCGCCTGAGAAATATCTCTGCTCTCCACTATCTTCACCTTCCATTCCATATCTACACATCATTATATAAAATTGTTCCTGTAAAGTCAAACTTTTAGTAGTTTTTTTATGTACCTTTCGCTATAATAAAAAGGCAGTCCGGTAATGGATACCCTTTTGGTATCCCACAGTTCCTGCCCTTTGGGGCCGGCGGACTTCACCTGACAATGTTTGAAATTTAGGAGGTTACATATGATACTGGCATGTCACGGAATCAGTAAAGCATTTGGAGAAGAAGTCATTGTAAAAAATGGCTCTTTTCATATAGAAGAATATGAAAAAGCTGCCCTTGTAGGAATCAATGGAGCTGGAAAATCTACAATCCTTAAAATGATCACAGGAGAACTTCCTGCCGACAGCGGCAATATTATCCTTACAAAAGGAAAAACTCTGGGATATCTGGCTCAGCACCAGGACACCGACAGCCGCCATACCATTTACGAAGAAGTAAAGACTGCAAAGGCCAATATTATTGCCATGGAAACGCAGATCCGCCAGATTGAACTGGAATTAAAGAACCTGGAAGGAAAAGCGCTGGAAAACCGTATGGAAACCTATAACCGCCTGACAGCAGCTTTTGAACTTCAAAACGGTTATGCCTGCGAAAGTGAGATCACCGGCGTCCTGAAGGGGCTTGGGTTCCTGGAAGAGGAATTCTCCAAACCGGTAGAAACCCTTTCCGGAGGACAGAAAACCCGTGTTTCCCTCGGAAAGCTTTTGCTTACCAGGCCGGATATCCTGCTCCTTGATGAGCCTACCAACCACCTGGATCTTAATTCCATTACCTGGCTGGAATCCTACCTTATGAATTATGCAGGAGCGGTCCTTATCGTTTCTCATGACCGCTATTTTCTGAACCGGATCGCAACAAAGATCATAGAGATCGAAACCGGCAGCATCATGACTTACATGGGGAATTACAGTGATTTTGCCTTCAAGAAAGAACAGATCCGGGAGGCAAAGCTGAAAGAATACCTGAACCAGCAGCAAGAAATTAGGCATCAGGAGGCCGTTATTGAAAAGCTCCGCTCTTTTAACCGCGAGAAATCTATTAAACGCGCCGAAAGCCGGGAAAAAATGTTAAATAAGATGGAGCTTGTGGAAAAGCCGACGGAAATAAATACGGAAATACGATTAAAACTGGAACCATCTTGTGTCAGCGGGAACGATGTCCTATCCGTGGAACAGCTGAGCAAATCCTTTCCGCCTCAGCGTCTGTTCTCTGATGTCAGCTTTGAGATCAAACGTGGAGAACATGTGGCGGTTATCGGAGACAATGGCACAGGCAAAACGACCCTGCTTAAGATCCTGAACCATGTTCTTCCTGCAGACAGCGGCTCCTTTACCCTCGGCACAAATGTAAAGATCGGGTACTATGACCAGGAGCACCATGTGCTCCATATGGAAAAATCTATTTTTGATGAGATTTCCGACGATTACCCGTCTCTTACCAACACCCAGATCAGAAGTATGCTGGCTGCCTTTTTATTTACCGGCGATGACGTATACAAACGAATCGGAGATCTGAGCGGCGGAGAACGCGGACGTGTTTCTCTTGCAAAGCTGATGCTTTCGGAAGCCAATTTCCTGATCCTTGATGAGCCTACTAACCACCTGGACATTACCTCAAAGGAGATTCTGGAACGTGCCCTGAACGATTATACTGGCACGTTGCTTTATGTCTCTCATGACCGTTATTTCATCAATCAGACAGCCACGCGGATCCTGGATCTGGTTAATCAGACATTCGTGAACTATATAGGAAATTATGACTATTACATGGAGAAAAAAGAAGAACTGACGGCTGCCTACTCTACCGGAACTTCCAACGGCTCCAAATCCTTTGGCGCCCCGGGAGCTACTTCTGTTTCCGGCCAGATCACAGAAGGCAGGTTGAGCTGGCAAGAACAAAAAGAAGCACAGGCCAGAGAGCGGAAACGTCAGAATGACCTGAAAAAAACAGAAGCACGCATCACCGACTTGGAAGAACGTGACTCCGCCATCGATACCCTGATGCTTCAGGAAGAAATCTTCACCAACTCTGTGAAATGCCAGGAGCTGGCTAACGAAAAAGCACAGATTGCCGAAGAACTGGAACAATTATATGACTTGTGGGAAGAACTGGGTTCCTGAACCTTCTCCGTTTATCCCGGTGATGCTTCCTAAGCCTCACACAGTCAATCTTTACATAACAGGGGGCATACGCCCCCCTGTTATGGCAGTGACCGGCATTCTGCCCCGACACTACAGCTTCTGTGCAATGGCCTGAATAAATCCTTCACTGTTGAGTACCGTCGGATGCTCTATCGTAGTGATCAAAGCCAGATCCTTAGTCATCTTCCCTTCCTCAATGGTATCTATCGTGGCCTTCTCCAGCCGGTCGGCAAATACTGCCAGTTCCTGATTCCCGTCCAGCTCTCCGCGTTTTCTCAGCGCCCCTGTCCATGCAAAGATGGTTGCCACAGAATTGGTGGAAGTCTCCTCCCCTTTCAAATGCTTATAATAATGTCTCTGCACTGTCCCGTGAGCCGCCTCATACTCATAGTACCCTTCCGGTGATACCAGCACAGAGGTCATCATAGCCAGCGAACCAAACGCAGAAGATACCATATCACTCATCACATCTCCGTCATAATTTTTGCATGCCCATATATAACCGCCCTCTGATTTCATCACACGGGCAACTGCATCATCAATCAGTGTATAGAAATATTCGATTCCCGCTTCCTTAAATCTGCCGTCATATTCTTCATCGTAGATTTCCTGGAAGATATCCTTAAATGTGTGGTCATATTTTTTAGAAATAGTATCCTTTGTGGCAAACCACAGATCTTGCTTTATGTCCAGCGCATAGTTAAAGCAGCTTCTGGCAAAGCTTTCGATCGAGCCATTCAGATTATGCATTCCCTGAGCCACTCCCGGGCCGTCATATTGATGTACCAGCTCACGGTGTTCTGTGCCGTCCTTTGCAGTATATACCAGTTCCACCTTTCCTGCGCCCGGAATCTTCATTTCCGTATTCTTATAGACGTCTCCATACGCATGTCTCGCGATAGTGATCGGTTTCTTCCAGTTCTTCACGCACGGTTCAATCCCCTTTACGACGATGGGCGCGCGAAATACAGTTCCGTCAAGGATTGCACGGATCGTTCCGTTAGGGCTTTTCCACATTTCCTTCAGGTCATACTCCGTCATACGGGCCGCATTCGGAGTAATAGTTGCACATTTTACTGCCACCTTGTATTTTTTCGTCGCATTTGCAGAATCTACGGTTACCTGGTCATCCGTCTCATTGCGGTGCTCCAGTCCCAGGTCATAATATTCTGTATTCAGTTCAATATAAGGATTCAGCAGATGCTCCTTGATCATCTTCCAGAGGATCCTGGTCATCTCATCCCCGTCCATTTCCACGATTGGTGTTGTCATCTTAATCTTTGCCATTACGCTACTCTCCTTTTCTTGTCTCATAGTCACGAAACTTCTGATCCAGGGCGCCGGATCCCTGTGATTTTAATCCTCAATATGAAGATTTTCCATTACATTCATAATATGCTGATTCGCAAGCCTTTCTGCCAGATCCCCGTCCCGGTTCTTAATCGCCTCAAGGATGCCTCTGTGCTCCTCTACCGATTTTTCCGCCCGGTTCTTTGCTGTTACAGACATCCGTCTTGCCATCTGAACATATTTATGAAAATCAGATAATACATGTTCCAGTATACGGCTTTCCGAAGCTTCATACAAGACCTTGTGGAACTTTCCGTCAAGTTCTGATACCTGAGCCACATTCTGCCGTCCTTTTTTCTCCAGATGGAAACCGGCAAGCAATACGATTTCTTCCAGTTCCTCAATCTGCTCTTCTGTAATATGTTCTGTTGCCCATCGGGCGCACATGCCTTCCAGCACACCGCGCACTCTGTAAATATCCCGCACATCCTTCTGGGTAATCCCGGTAACATAGGCTCCTTTATTGGGTATGATCATCACAAGCCCCTCGAGCTCCAGCTGCCGGAGAGCCTCTCTGACCGGAGTTCTGCTGACTCCCAGCTCTTTTCCGATATTAATTTCCCGCAGTTCGTCATTTTCCTTATAGACTCCCGATAAAATATTTTCCCGCAGCTGCCGGAATACCCGTCCCCTCAGGGAGCCGTCCTGATACTCGTCCATTTTCTTTTCCACCCTGCCGCTCATACACCGCCTGATTCCTCTCTCAGCATGCTTGTACATCCCACGGCATTTCCTTTCCGTTTATCTCAGGCTTACCCCAAGTTTTGTGCATGCATCACCAATGACTGCCAGAATCTCTTCATCCGTCAGTACAGTGACACGGCCGTCTTCATATTCCTGATCTACCCATACCTTTACCATGGAAACCAGCTCTGAATTTTTATCCACCTGCCGTTCCTCAGGGAGACGGAAATAGGTATTGATCCAATGCGCGATTCCTGCAAGCCCCGAAGTATTGGAGACTGCCACCAGCGGAGGACGGTTCAAAAACTTATCTGTGTCAAACGCATTATAGATCTCTTCATTTTTAAGAAGTCCGTCTGCGTGAATCCCCGCCCTGGTCATATTAAAATTCTTTCCCACAAACGGCGTCCTGGAGGGCAGTTGATATCCAATCTCACGCTCATAATATTCTGCAAGTTCAGAGATGACGGTTGTATCCATCCCGTCTAAAGCACCCCGAAGCTGGGCATACTCGAACACCATAGCCTCAAGAGGCGTATTTCCCGTCCGTTCCCCGATCCCGAACAAGGAGCAGTTCACCCCACATGCACCGTACAGCCATGCAGTAGTAGAATTGCTGACTGCTTTATAAAAATCATTGTGTCCATGGAACTCTATTAATTCACTGGGAACGCCGGCGTGGACACGAAGCCCGTAGATAATACCCGGAATGGATCTTGGAATCACAGCCCCCGGATAATTGACACCATACCCCATGGTATCGCATACTCTGATCTTCACCGGAATCTGATATTCTTCCATCAGATTCATCAGTTCCAGGCAAAACGGTATGACAAATCCATAAATATCTGCCCTTGTAATATCCTCCAGATGACATCTCGGGCTTATGCCTGTCTCCATGCACTCCCTCACAACGGACAGGTAGTGCTCCATACACTCCTTTCTGGTCATCTTCAGCTTATAGAAAATATGATAGTCGGAACAGCTGACCAGAATTCCCGTCTCCTTCATCCCGATATCCTTTACCAGTTCAAAATCCTTCTTACTTGCGCGGATCCAGCCGGTAATCTCTGGAAATTCATATCCCCTCTCCATACATTTATAAACGGCGTCCCGATCCTTTTTACTATATAAAAAGAACTCGCACTGGCGGATCTTTCCGGCCGGTCCACCGAGTCTATGGAAATAGTCATACAGCGTTACGATCTGCTCCGTCGTGTAAGGCGCCCTTGATTGCTGCCCGTCACGGAACGTCGTATCCGTGATCCAGATCTCGTCCGGCATACTGTGCGGTACGATACGGTCGTTAAACGCAATCTTCGGAATCTCGTCATATCGGAACAGATTCCGGAACACATTTGGTTTCTTAACATCCACAAGAGGATACATATGCTCCTCCAGCTGCAGCAAATTGGTGTGTTTATCAAAATACACTTTCCGGTTTTCCATAGTCTCTCTCCTTGCCTGTTTCATTCTCTTCAAATTATCACTGTATAATTGTATACAATTATACATATCATGTCAAGCAAAAACAGATACAGCTATAAAAATTGCAGGGTGTATGTTATCCGCAATCTAAAATACGGATAACATACACCCTGCTGCTTTTCCGGTGTCCCCGGACCACATTTGATTTAATATAATTTTGCTCCGATCTCACGCGGACGGAACCCTTCATCCTCCAATGCCTGAAGAATCGTATTTTTATGTTCCGTGCCGAACGCCTCCATCGTGATACGCAGTTCCACAGCCGCATTACGGTTGGTGCTCACAAACTGGTTGTGATCCAGCTTAATGACATTTCCCTGTGCATCGGCAATCGTACTTGCGACCCGCACAAGTTCTCCGGCCTTATCCGGGAGCAGCACAGACACGGAGAAGATCCTGTCTCTTTGGATGAGACCATGCTGTACAATGGAAGACATCGTGATCACATCCATATTTCCGCCGCTTAATATGGCAACTGCCTTTTTCCCTTTCAGATCCAGCTGCTTCAGCGCCGCCACTGTCAGCAGCCCTGAATTTTCCACGATCATTTTATGATTCTCTACAAGGTCAAGGAACGCGCCGATTAATTCATCGTCCTCCACAAGAAGAACCTCGTCGATATTTTCCTTGGCATATGGAAAAATTTTCTCACCCACACGCTTTACGGCAGTACCGTCTGCAATGGTATCTGCACTGTCCAGTGTCACAGGTTCCCCCGACTGGAGCGCCGCTGTCATGCTGGCCGCCCGCTTCGGCTCCACACCGATGACTTTAATCTTAGGGTTCAGCATCTTCGCCAGAGTTGAAACCCCTGTGATCAGGCCGCCCCCTCCGACCGGCACAAGAATATAATCTACAGTCGGCAGCTCCTGTACGATCTCCATGGCAATACTGCCCTGCCCGGTAGCTACATCCAGGTCGTCAAAAGGATGTACAAACGTATAACCCTTTTCCTCCGCCAGCTTCCAGGCATAAGCACAGGCATCATCATATACATCCCCGTGAAGCACCACCTCAGCCCCATAATTTTTCGTGCGGTTTACTTTGATCAGGGGCGTGATCGTCGGCATTACGATCGTAACCTTGCATCCGAACTTCTGTGCCGCAAAGGCAACACCCTGTGCATGATTACCCGCAGACGCAGTGATCAGTCCCTTCTGCCTTTCTTCTTCACTCATAGTGCTGATTTTATAATAAGCCCCGCGCACCTTATATGCACCTGTATACTGCATATTCTCCGGCTTCAGGTAGATTCTTCCTCCGGTCTGCCTGCTTAATGATTCACTGTACACTAATTTGGTAGGCAGCGTCACATTTTTTACAATCTCACTGGCCTGTTCAAATTTTTCTAATGTTAAACTTTCCATCATATGAATTTCCTCCTTCTATTCTTCCTCCACCAAAGAATCTTCGCCTTTTCCTACAGAAAACAATGCGTTTACAAACTCATCTGCATTGAATTTCTGCAGGTCGTCTATCGACTCCCCTACGCCGATATATTTCACCGGAATTCCAAGCTCGGCCTGGATCGCGACTGCGATACCCCCTTTGGCAGTTCCGTCCATCTTCGTCAGGACAACCCCTGTGATCGCGGCTACTTCATTGAACTCCCGAGCCTGCTGCAGCGCATTCTGACCAGTAGTAGCATCCAGTACCACTAACGTCTCACGGAACGCTTCCGGAAATTCCCGGTCGATAATGCGGTTCATTTTCTTAAGCTCCTCCATCAGGTTTTTCTTATTGTGAAGCCTTCCTGCGGTATCACACAGCATAACGTCCGCATGCCGGGCTTTCGCAGCCGCCACCGCATCAAAAACTACTGAGGCCGGATCAGATCCTTCCTGTCCTCCGATCAGCTCCGCCTGGGCGCGGTTCGCCCATTCCTTCAGCTGCTCTCCGGCCGCCGCACGGAATGTATCTGCCGCCGCCATCACTACTTTCTTGTTCTGGGCACGGAGCTTGCCGGCCAGTTTCCCGATGGTCGTTGTCTTCCCGACCCCGTTTACTCCAATCACCATCACTACCGATGTCTTTTCTTCAAATTCATAGGCGGCTTCGCCGACATCCATCCTCTCCTTCATACTCTCGATGAGAAGTTCCCTGCAGTCGGCCGGCTCCTTGATCCTGCGTTCCTTTACCTTTTCCCTCAGATCATCCAGAATGTCACAGGTTGCCTGAACGCCCAGGTCTCCCATGATCAATACCTCCTCAAGCTCCTCATAAAAATCCTCGTTAATATGAGAAAAACCGCTGAAAATACTGTCCATTCCGGAAACAATATTATCTCTTGTCTTGCTGAGGCCGGACACCAGCCGCCCCCAGAACCCTTCCTTTTTCTTTTCTTCTGACATAAAAGCCTCCTTTTATCTCTTACTCTTCCAGTTCATCCTCCAGAAGACTCACAGAAACCAGCGTCGATACCCCTTTCTCCTGCATGGTGATACCATACAATCGGTCAGAGGCTGTCATCGTCCCCCTTCGATGGGTGATCACAATAAACTGCGTATTTTTTGTCAGCTTGTGCAGATATCTTGCAAACCGGACTACATTATTGTCGTCCAGTGCCGCTTCGATCTCATCCAGCAGACAAAAGGGCGAAGGTTTCAGGTTCTGTATCGCAAAGAGCAGCGCAATGGCTGTGAGCGCCTTCTCTCCGCCGGACAGCTGCATCATATTCTGAAGCTTCTTTCCCGGAGGCTGTGCGATAATCCGAATGCCTGCCTCCAGAATATCTTCATCCTCCATAAGCTCCAATGTTCCTTTACCCCCTCCGAACAGTTCCTTGAACACCATGTCAAACTCCTCGGAAATCTTTTTAAATTGCTCCTGGAACTGCTTTCTCATAGCAATGTCAAGTTCCTCTATGATCTGCTCCAGCGTAGCCTCAGCCTCCACCAGATCGTCATGCTGGGTTTTCAGGAACTCATACCGCTCCGAAAGGTTTTTAAAATCCTCAATGGCGTTGACATTGACATCACCGAGACTTCGGATCTCACCCTTTAAATCAGCAATCCGTTTTTTCATCCTTGCAAGATCTGTCAGGTTCACGTCACGGATCTCGAGAGCATGATTATATGTAATCTCATATTCCTCCCACATATAATTGATCTGCTTCTCTGAATTATCCTCGTAAGCCGCCTTCTGACTCTCCAGACGGAAGACTTCTTTGTCCAGGTCTGACATATGCCTGGAAAGCTCCTCCCGCTTCTCAAGAAAAGTCTTATGCCGCTGGTTCAGCTCGTCCCTCTCTCCTTTAAACCGTTCGATCTCCGCCTTGATCTCCTCGAACAGCTCTCCTGAATTCTCAATTGTCTGTCTCAGATCTGCAATCTGTTCTTCCTTATCCTGAATTTCCCTGGAAGTGCCTCCCTTACTTGCCTCCAACTCCTTCATCTCCTGAGTGAACTTTTCCAGTTCCTCCCGGATACGGGTTGTATTTTCCACAATAAAAGCATCTTTTTGTTCCAATCCGGCGCTGATCAGATGGAGCTCTTCTACCGTCTTCTGCTTTTCAGCCTCTGATTCACGCTCTCCATCCAGTGCTCCCTGTTCCTGTTCGATCTGCCCCGACAGTTCCTTCTCCAGCTGCTCCGAGGTGTCAAGTTCTACATTAATAGACTCCTGATTATCCACAATATCTGTAATCTGGCCATCCAGTTCCTGAATCTCGGCCTCAATATCCTCTATCGTGTTCCGGACAGATTTGATCCTTGCCTCCGCCTGATCCAGATTCATCTTTGCCGTATTCTGGATGACATAACTCTTCTGCATTCTGCCCTTTAACTTTTCAATCTCCTCATAGTATCCGGCACGTTCCTTCCTGAGTTCGTCAGAGTGAATCTGAAGCTCATCCATTTCTTTTTTAAGCTGTCTGACTGTCCGCTCAAATTCTTCAATCTCCCGCCGCCTGCTCAAAAGGTTGCTTGAATTCTTAAATGCTCCTCCGGTCATGGAACCTCCCGGATTGATCAGTTCCCCTTCCAGCGTCACAATCCGAAGAGACTGCTTGTACTTTCTGGCAATGGCTGTCCCATGGTCAATATGATCTACCACCAGTGTTCGTCCCAGCAGGTGTTCGGTCAGCTGCTCATACCTGCTGTCCACCTTTACCAGCGTATCTGCTGTGCCGATAACACCTTCCTCCTTCAATGCCTCCGGTCTGCCAAAACCTCCGTAGGTTTTTATATTCGTAAGGGGCAGAAAAGTCGCACGCCCGAATTTATTCTTCTTCAGAAATGAAATCATCCTCTTTGCGGTATCTTCGTCAGCCGTGACAATGTTCTGAATATTGCCCCCGAGCGCTGTCTCTACAGCAATCTCATACTCTTTCTCCACTTTGATCAGATCAGCCACAACACCCAGAAGCCCCTGCTCACGGCCGCGGTTATCCATAACCTTACGGATGCTGTTGCCATACCCGTCATAGCGTTCTGTAATATTTTTCAGCGATTCCAGCCTGGACTGCTCCCTGTGATATGCCGTCTGTCCGATCCTGAACTGATCCGTCTGCCTGGAGAGTTCCTCCTGAAGCACCTGTATTTTTTCCTCATAGGCATCATTCTCTTTGTGGAGGCTGATGATCCCTCCGGAAACCTCTTCAAGCTCATGGGTATAGCGGTCTTTTAAGAGCTTCTGCCCCTCGGCTTCCTCTTTTGCCTCCCGGATCCTCTGATCCAGCTGGGCTTTCCGCACCTGGATCTGCTCCAGCATCGTATTATACTTCTGAATCTTCGCCTTCGTAGATGCACGGTTATTCAGAAGATCCATAATATCATTCTTACTCTTTTCAATTCCGGAAGACAGGGTCGCAATCCTGCTCTGCACTTCGATCAGCTCTTCCCGCGCCCCGTTTTCCAGCTTTTTGCGTTCTTTTAATTCTCCCTGGATCGAAGTCTGTTCCTGCTCCAGGTTTGCAAGCTGCTCCTTTCTCTGTGCCATCTCCTGTTCAATCGTAAAAGCACGCTGTGCGTAATGCTCGTCATTCATGTGGGCGCTGTGGATCTGCTCCTGCAGAAGCGCAATCTGATTTTCAAGCTGCTGCTTCAGCATCGTCGTCTCATTCAGCTGGCTTTTCGCCTTTTCAATGGACTCGTCAATACTGTCCACCTGCTCTTCCACCGTCTCATATTCCTGTTTCATATCTGCATAGCGTTTCCCGGCATGCTCAAGCTCGCTCTGAGTAACCGTAAGTTTCTCTTCTACCGCCTGGATCTGATCCCGGATCCGCTCTGTCTCAAGCAAAAACATATTAATATCATACGTTTTTAATTCTTCTTTTTTCTTTAAGTATTCCCTTGCCTTCTCAGATTGCTTTTCCAGAGGCCCCATCTGTTTTTCCAGTTCCGAGAGGATATCGTTAACGCGAAGGAGATTCTGCCTTTCCTCCTCCAGCTTCTTTACCGACATGTTCTTGCGTCTCTTGAACTTCACGATACCTGCCGCCTCATCAAACAATTCTCTTCTTTCCTCCGGCTTACCACTCAGGATCCGGTCAATCTGTCCCTGGCCGATGATGGAATATCCTTCCTTTCCGATACCGGTATCGTAGAACAGCTCATTGACATCCTTAAGTCTGCATGCACTGCCATTGATCAGATACTCACTCTCTCCGGAACGGTACAGCTTCCTCGCCACAGTCACTTCCTCGAACTCTATAGGAAGCTGATGATCTGAATTATCCAGCGTAATCGCAACGGAAGCATAGCTTAATGGCTTACGGTTCTCTGTCCCGGAAAAGATCACATCCTGCATGCTTCCGCCCCTGAGCTGCTTTACCCTCTGCTCGCCCAGCACCCAGCGGACGGCATCCGCAACATTGCTCTTACCGCTCCCGTTGGGTCCTACGATCCCTGTAATACCATTGTGAAAATCAAACCTTAACTTATGTGCAAAGGACTTAAATCCCTGCACTTCTATACATTTTAAATACATCTTTCACCTACTCTTTATCCTTGCTGCGTAATTTCAGGATACTCTGGTAAGCAGCCCTCTGTTCCGCCGCTTTTTTTGTACGTCCGCTTCCCACACCGTACCTGATATCCCCCACATAGGCGGCAACCTCAAATACCTTCTCATGATCGGGCCCGTACTCTGCGATCTTCTCATAAGAAATACTGTCCTTAAACTCCGACTGTACCATCTCCTGGAGGATAGTCTTGCTATCAAAAAAGAGCTTTTTGTTCTCCAGGTCATTCAATATAAATTTGTGAATGAACTCTTTTGCACTAGCAAAACCACCGTCAACATAAACCGCACCGATCAGAGCCTCCAGCGCATCTGAAATAATAGAATCACGTTTCCTTCCGCCCGTCACTTCCTCCCCGTGCCCAAGCAAAAGATAATCGCCGAGATGGATGTCCCGGGCACAAAAAGCCAGAGCAGGCTCACACACGATGCTGGCCCTTATCTTCGTAAGCTCGCCTTCCTGCATCTTAAGATTCTCAAGGAAAAGATATTCACTGGTTACCAGTTCCAACACCGCATCTCCCAGAAACTCAAGCCTCTCGTTGCATTCATACTTCGGCAGATGCTTTTCATTTGCATAAGAACTGTGTACCATTGCTTTTCTCAGCAAATGCAGATCTTCAAACTCATATCCGATCTTAACTTCTAATTTTTTTAAATCTTTACTCATACATTATGCCTCATAAAGTGAAAAAGCCCTAGTGTACTGACCACTAGCAGGCTTCTTCACTCTTAAATATGCCTAGTCATTTGTTGCATTCTTAATCTGTTCTACAGCATCCCCAACTGTTACAATCTTCTCAGCATCCTCATTGTCAATCTCAATGTCAAATGTTTCTTCAATACCCATGATAATCTGGAAAATATCCAGAGAATCAGCTCCGAGATCGTCCACAAACGTAGATTCCATCTTGATCTCCTGTTCGTCCAAATTCAATACGTCTGCAATGATTGCTTTCAATTTTTCAAATTCCATATACATTCTCCTTTTCTAAAAACATAGTGTATATTATTCAGCGGATGCTACTCCGATTGAATACTCTCTCTGATCTTTTCATTAATTCTCTGTTTTTTAAATGTAACACACTGTACCAGCGTATTGCTGATTTCTTTTGCCTTAGAACTCCCGTGAGTCTTGACTACAAGGCCGTTCAGCCCAAGAAGCGGCGCACCGCCATGCTCCGACACATCAAACCCTTTCAGGGTTTCCTTCAGGGCCGGCTTCACCAGAAACGCCCCTAGCTTACTTCTTAAACTCCCCATCATGCCTTTTTTGATCTGTCGGATCAGAGTATTCCCGACTCCTTCAAATAATTTCAGGATAATATTGCCGGCAAATGCCTCGCACACGATTACGTCCGCCTGTCCGCCTGGAATCTCCCTTGCCTCTACGCTGCCGATAAAATTGATCTCCTTCTCTTCCTTCAACAAAGGAAAGGTCTCTTTTACAAGTGCATTTCCTTTTTCTTCCTCTGCACCGATATTCACAATACCCACCGTCGGATTCTCAATCCCGACTACATGCTTCATATAAATAGACCCCATCTTTGCAAACTGCACCAGATGTGACGGCCTGGCATCGACATTTGCCCCGCAGTCCACCAGAAGGGACATCCCCTTCTCTGTAGGCATGAGCGGAGCAAGAGGCGGTCTTTCCACGCCTTTGATCCTTCCGACGATCACCTGTCCGCCGACCAGGATTGCTCCGGAACTTCCCGCAGACACAAACGCATCCGCCTGTCCTTCTTTCACCATCTTCATCCCTACGACAATGGACGAATCTTTTTTCTTTCGTATGGCATTGACCGGCGGCTCTGCCGTCTCAATGACCTCCGTTGCATTCACAATCTCTATGCGGCTCTCATCATACTGATACTGAGCCAGTTCCTTCCTGACGGCATCTTCCCGTCCTACCAGAAACACATGGATACCCTCTTCCCGTTTCAGTGCATCGACCGCCCCTTTGACAATCTGTGCAGGGGCATTGTCTCCTCCCATAGCATCCAGCGCTACTTTTGTAATCTCTGTCATCCTTCTTCCTCCCACCGCTACTAGAATAATTCTACTAGACCTTACCATAAAAATCAATCTTTTTTATTCAATGATTTTTTGATTATCCTGACCGTCTTTTAAAATCAAAAATATTGAAAAAGCATAAATATTTATGATATACTAATCATGTTTACCACACATTGGAAAAATTATTTCATTCTAATCTTACAGAAATTTTTGTGTGGATTTTTTTTGCTTAAAACAGATTTAGGGAGGTAGAAAAGTGAAAAAGGCAAAAGAAAAAACAGGCTCTGCTCCGGTTCGGAAGATGAGACGAAGCCTCAACGGAAGAATACTGAAAAACACAACACTCAATATCCTTGTTCTGGTAGTCATATGCTGTGTGATCATGGCATTATCCATGCAGTCACTGGCAAACAGCATTCTGCTGGACAGCTTGCAGCCCATGGTCCGCCAGTCTTCTAAAACAGTGGAAGCCAATATCCATATACTGGCAGACCGAATGATGGCAATCGGAGGGGACTACCGTATGCATAGCGTTTCCATCAGCGGAAATGACGGACTTCCGTCCCAGGATGATAACGAAGCCATCCGCAAAAACCGTGAAACTGTCCTGACAGAAGCTGCTGAAATATATGAACTGCACACGATCGCACTATACAATCTGGATGGGCAGCTGCTCCAGGGAATAGAAGGCGCACCGGAGAGTCTGGACGACGGCTTTTTTACACTCCTTCAGGAAACAGATAATCTGACCACCCATTCTGCAACGATATTTCAGGACAATCTCGGCATTGCCATGGGCATGCCGGTAAAAGAAAACGGCGAAACTTCAATGTACGTGGTAGGGGTCTATAAATATGACACCATTCATGATATCATCAGCAGTATTAATATAGGAAAAAACGGAATGGCCTACATGGTTAACGGGGAAGGTACGGTGGTCGGACACCCGGATCAGTCAGTGGTTTTATCAGAAAGTACCCTGACTCAGCTCAGCGACAACAATGAAGAAGCCATCAGCCGTGTAACCACCGGGGAAACCGGCGCCATAGAATTTCCTATTGACGGGAAAGATATGCTCGTTGCATTTTCCCCCATCCACGGTACACAATGGTCCCTGGTCATCCAGGTGCCAAAATCAGACTACAATAGTTTCATAAGAGGCTCCATGCTGGTTGCAGTCTTATCCACTCTGGTAGTGCTGATCGTGTCTATTCTTTTAGTCCTTCGTCTGGCACGTTCAATCTCACGCCCCGTCAAAGGCGTCACAGACCGAATGGTGGCTCTTTCCGACGGAGATCTCCACACAGAAGTGTGTCCGGTGCATTCAGAGGATGAATTGGAATTAATGGCCCAAACACTGACTGCCACTACAGAAAGTATTAATCGTTACATATCAGACATCCAGCAGGTACTGACACAAATCGCATCCGGCAACCTGTATGTGGAACCGCAGATGGACTATAAAGGCGATTTCTCATTGATCCGAAACAGCTTAAGTTCCATCATCCACTCGATGAATGAAACAATCTCCGGCTTCCGTTCTGCTTCTGTCCGTCTTGCCGGCATGGCAGAGGAACTGAGCGGACAATCCGGCCAGCTGCATCAGGCTTCCCTGGAACAGAACCAATCTGCCGAAGCCCTGGTTGATGAAGTATCTCTTTTAAAGGAAAGATTGTCCAATGTTTCAGAGAGCAGCGATCAAACCCGCAGCAAAACCGAAGAGATTACTCAGTGTATCGAAAAGGCCAATACACAAATGTCTGCTCTGTCCGGAACGATGAATGACATCAGTTCAAATGCACTTGAGATTACAAAAATTGCCAAGGCCATTGAAGATATTGCTTTTCAGACTAATATACTGGCAATCAACGCATCTGTGGAAGCGGCACGGTCAGGAAGTGCCGGCAGCGGATTTGCCGTCGTAGCCAACGAAGTACAGGATCTTGCTGTAAAGAGTGCAGAAGCAGCTAAAAACGCAACTAATATGATAGAAAATATCAGGGCTATCATTGATACCGGCGTGACTCTGAATGCCGATACCGCCAGCTCACTGGAGGCTATTTCCAACGTTTCCTCTCAGATCAGCGAGATCTCAGATCGTTTGGTAATAGCCGTAGACGATCAGGAAAGTGCCCTGGTTACAATGGAGGAACGAATTGAAACAATCTCTGCTATTGCCGACAGAAATCTGCAAAATGCAGAGGGCACCGAACAATCCAGCGGATTACTGGCAAGGGAAGCCGAAAAACTTCAGGCTCAGGTGAAAAACTTTATTTTGAAGGAGGAACGCAACAGATGAAATCGATCATTCACAGAACACTGCTCCTGCTGCTGTTAACTATATTGCTGACCGCCTGCGGCAAAACGACCGGCCTTCAGGACGGCTACTATACGGCCCAGGCTTCGGAGTTCAGCCATGGATGGAAAGAATACATCACAATCATAGTTAAGGGCGGACGCATTGTTTCCGTAGAATACAATGCGGAAAATGCAAGCGGTTTTATCAAGAGCTGGGATAACGCTTATATGCAGACAATGTTAGGCGTTACCGGCACATACCCCAATGAATATATGCGCTATTATGCAGGTGAACTTCTGGAGAAACAAGGGGAAGAAGAAATCGACGCCTTAAGCGGGGCAACCTCATCTTACTCCTCCTTTCAGAAGTTGGAAGCAGCTGTCATCGAACAGGCTAAGAACGGTGATTCCAATATCGTATTGGTAGATACAGCCAGTGAAGAATAAAACAATCAGAGCTGCAGATGTAAGAGATCATTTCCTTACATCTGCAGCTCTTTATAATCATAGATCTTCTCTTCGCTGCTTGCTTCTTTGCACTCTGCTACCGGACTTTCCTGATAAAATTCATCTTCAACCGGACGCCATGCCTCACCGAACTTTACATCTTTAAATAACGCCGCAAGACCGGTAATCTGCTTAAGTCTCAGAATCTCATCCTTATCCATGCCCAGGTGCCTGGAAATCCATGCATCTGATCTTCCAAGCTCATGCAATTCTTTAATGATATTGCTCATAAGGTCTACATCGTGGCTCCCCCTGGCACGGTTGTGGCGGATCGTACTCGCCATCCGGTTATCCAGAGATTTATTGATCACTGAAACAGGCAGCATTCCGCCTTCACGCTCCCGTATGTCAGGGTAATCCAGCATAACACGGTAACGGTGGAATCCGTCCACGATCACATAGATATCCTCTTCCCTGACATAATAGCAGACGATAGGCATGGTATAACCGTCTTCCTTAATACTGTCATAGAGGAGTTTCATCTCCGGCGGTGCAGTCACATTAGGATTATATGTATTTGGAACGATTTTCTCGATCGGAACTGCGAGCACATTATATACGGGACTCTTAAAAGCCATTTTATTCACCTACCTTTTTGTACTTACGTTTGAGTGCATCTACGCGCCTCTGTTGTTCCCTTGTAAGGCCAAATCCCATAAAACGGCAGATATGGTCATTCTTCAGAATACAGTAGCACATCCGCTTCCAGCTGGGGATGTCCCTGGAAGACTTGATATCGTCCGTATGATCCGGGATCTTATCAAGGAATATGATACGGGAGTTCTTCATCACCGTATAATTGGAAACGCCATTGCGCCGGATATGATATCCATGATCCGTCAGCTCCTGAATCACATTCTCTTCAAGTCCGCCCCCTTTGGTGTGCCAGAATTTAATGGAGGTGTTGAATTTCCTGACATAATTATTTCTCAGGCGGGCAGGAAGCGTGTCCAGTAAAAACTTGGTATATGATTCCCATGTGTGCCCTTCCGGAAGCGTGAGGCTGCGGTATCCCATAGCCTTTGTTCTCCCATAGATCGATGCAAAGTTAGCACCCTTTACCCTTCCCACCAGCTTTGCCCATATTTCAGGATCTATTGTACGATACAGGTTCAGACTGTCCTTCGCATAATCATTGAACGGAGATGCCACACGCATCTGGTTGGGTTTCAGTCCCGCCATATTATAAAGATCATACAACTTATTATAGTCATAACCAAATAAATAATTTGCATGCCACACATCACTGTTTGACCAGTCATAGATAGGAGATGCCGCCCACACATCCTTGAACTGTCTGCTGATCCAGCATTTATCCATATAGCCATGCTTTTTATTCAGAATCCCACTATACCTCTGCAGCGATTCATCGGCCCTGATCCCCAGCAGACAGACCGTTTTCCTGTCGCCGTGGGACATCCTGTACCAGCGGCCAAATTGTTTGGCCAGATCCTCCTGGTGCATCCGATATCGATAGGTAGTCACTGGATTGTGCTCCAGATTAATCACGTATGGATGCTTCGGCATGGGACGCACCCAGGACTCTTTTTTTGTATCATCCCATGGATACCAGTACATCTGATAGCTGCTCAGCGCTGTCCTGGTAGCCATGGGGAGACAGACCCAATAAGGCTCGACCTCGTCCTGGATCCGTTCAAAAGTACGTTCTACATACTCTGTAGTCACCGTATACTGTGCTTCAAAATCCTGGTGAAAAACTCCGATCTTTCTGTTCGGATAATATTTCCGCTGAAAATCCCGCGTCAGGTTCAGAAGCAGCCCACTGTCCTTTCCTCCTGAAAATGACACGAAAACATTCTCAAATTCCTCAAATACAAACTTCAGGCGTTCCTGAAGGGCGTCATAGACATTCTGACCCGTGTATTTTTTTCTCATGTACATTTCTGATTCCTCGATAGTAATAAAGAAAGCCTTCCGTAATCCGGAAAGCTTTCATCTGCTTCTTAGTCCTGTGGAATGATTTCTTTTTTGTTGTAAGAGCCACAAGCCTTACACACTCTGTGAGGCATCATTAACTCGCCGCATTTGCTGCATTTTACGAGATTTGGCGCGCTCATCTTCCAGTTTGCTCTTCTTTTGTCTCTTCTTGCTTTGGAAGATTTATTCTTTGGACAAATTGACATAGGTTACACCTCCTTAAAATTCTTAAAAACATCGCGGATAACTGACATTCTTGGATCGAGGCCTGTATCTTCACAGTCGCAGGCACCTTCATTCAGGTTTTGGCCACATACGCTGCAAATCCCTTTACAGTCTTCGCTACACAGAACTTTCATCGGCCATCCTACCAATATCTCATTATAGAGTAATTTGTCTACGTCAAGGAAATATCCGTCAATATAATTATTTTCATCTAATTGATCTGTCTTTTCTGAACTTTGCTCTGCCGCAGAACTCTCCGCTTCCTTTTCAAAATCCAACCGAAATTCCACCGGAACCGCTTTTAGGCATCGGCCGCACGGAATCTCCACCGTAAGGCGGCATGTCCCATGGATCCTGAGTCTCTGGCTCCCCGCATATTCAACATGGATATGGGCATCCTCTTTTGAAACAACAGGATATGCGCCGGACTTCATCCAGAACTCGTCCATTGAACAGGAAACGATCTCATCTACAGGCTTATGCTGCTCAGATAAGACACCGGATAGGTTTAATAACATTGATATTGTCACCCCTATTCACACTTAAATAATTATACCATGTTAAACCCTTTTGTCAACCTGTTTTTACCTGTTTTAGGCATTTTTTGTAACAGTTCAGCCATAGCCAGTGCGGTTTTGCGAATGGCGCAGGCTGAACTGTTACCATTTTTTAAGCATCGTTTTAAACAAATTCTAAACCAATGCAACAGTTTCTCTTGCAATAGCAAGCTCTTCATTCGTCGGAATAACTGCTACCTTCACCTTAGAATCCGCTGTGGAGATCACCAGATCCTCGCCGCGTTTCTTATTGGCTTCCTCATCAACAGTAATGCCAAGATATTCAAGGTTAGAAAGTACCATCTTACGGACAGTACCTGAATTTTCGCCGATACCTGCCGTAAATGCGATAGCGTCCACACCGTTCATGGAAGCGGCATAGGAACCGATATATTTTGCTACACGGTAGCAGAACACTTCCATAGCAGCCTTTGCATATTTGTTGCCGCTGTCCATGCCCTCTTCCAGATCACGGAAATCGCTGGAAAGATTGTTGGAAATACCCAGCACACCGGATTTCTTATTCAGCACATTCATCACACCTGCAATATCCAGATTCTCTTTCTTTGCAATATACTCCATGATCGCCGGATCCATATCGCCGGAACGGGTTCCCATCACAAGGCCTTCCAGAGGAGTCAGACCCATGGAAGTATCCACACACTCTCCATTTAAAACAGCACTGATGGATGCACCGTTTCCAAGATGTGCAACAATGATCTTAGAAGCCTTCAGATCCAGTCCAAGGAATTCAGCTGCATGTTTGGATACAAAGCTGTGGCTTGTCCCGTGGAAGCCGTAGCGCCTTACAGCGTATTTCTCATAGTATTCATACGGAAGTCCGTACAGATATGCCTTCTCCGGCATTGTCTGATGGAATGCAGTATCAAATACAGCTACCATCGGTGTACCCGGCATCAATTTCTGGCATGCATGGATACCGATCAGGTTCGCAGGATTATGGAGCGGTGCAAGGTCATTACACTCTTCGATTGCTGCAAGAACTTCATCTGTAATCACTACAGATTTGGCAAATTTCTCACCTCCATGCACCACGCGGTGTCCTACTGCCCCAATCTCATCAAGGCTTTTCACTACGCCTGTTGCCCCGTCTGTCAATGCGTCGATCACAAACTGGATCGCCTCCGTGTGCGTCGGCATAGCCTTGTCTGATTTCACTTTCTCTCCGCCCTCCGGCTGATAAGTAAGACTTCCGTCAATTCCGATCCTCTCGCAAAGTCCTTTGGCAAGAACTGCCTCTGTCTCAGAATTGATTAACTGGAACTTTAAAGATGAGCTCCCGCAGTTGATAACTAATACATTCATTTGTTTTACCTCTCTTTATTTATGATAATTTAGTTTTCCTCTGCCATACACTGTACAGCTGTAATTGCAACAACACCTTCGATATCCGCTGCGCTGCATCCGCGTGAAAGATCATTCACCGGTGCCGCAATCCCCTGTGTCAGCGGTCCGTATGCCTCAGCCTTTGCAAGCCTCTGAACAAGCTTGTACCCGATATTTCCTGCATCAAGATCCGGGAACACAAGTACATTTGCTTTTCCTGCAACCGGGCTTCCCGGAGCCTTGGACTGTCCGATCTCAGGTACGATAGCCGCATCAAGCTGGAATTCTCCGTCAAGCAGAAGCCCTTCCCGTGCATTCTCTTTCGCAATGCGGGTAGCCTCTACTACCTTATCCACATCTGCATGCTTTGCACTTCCCTTTGTGGAGTATGAAAGCATAGCTACCACCGGTTCCTTCCCGGTAAGTGCTTTGAAGGAATCTGCAGATGAAAGTGCGATCGCTGCAAGCTTCTCCGGATCCGGATTCTGCTCAAGGCCTGAATCTGCAAAAACAAATGTTCCGTCAGCCCCCATATCACAATCCGGCACTACCATTACAAAAAATGCGGATACCAGCTTCGTGCCCGGCTTCGTCTTTAAGATCTGGAGGCACGGCCTCAAGGTATCTGCGGTAGAATGGCATGCGCCGGATACCATACCGTCAGCATCCTTCATCTTAACCATCATAACTCCATAATACAGATAGTTATTAAGAAGAAGCTCTCTTGCCTGTTCCTCGGTCATCCCCTTCTTCTGACGGAGTTCCACAAGCTTTGCGATGTATTCATCTGTCTTCGGGTTCGTTGCAGGATCTACGATAACAGCACCGCTGATATCAAAAGAGCCTTTGTTTTTCGCGATCTCCTCTTCGCTTCCCACAAGGACAAGATTAGCTGTGCCTTCTTTCAGTACAGCCTCTGCCGCCTCATAAGTCCTGATATCCTCTGTCTCAGGAAGGACGATTGTCTTTTTGCATGTTTTTGCTTTCGCCTTGATTTCATCTATAAATCCCATGATCAATAGACTCCTTTCCATATATTCTCAGTATTTTCATTATAATACAAAGAGACCTTGTAAACAAGGTCTCTTAGAGAAACTTATGTGCATTTTTAAGTACATCCTTACGTAAGGTACCCAAAGAACCGGTTTATGATTTCCTCTTTTTCACTTTTGTGGCGGACATCAAAAATACAGCCATTGCAAAAACTGCTGATACAGACCAAAATACTATATTCGCAGAATCTCCTGTCTGCGGCGACCGGTTTATAATATGATTCCCTGCAGTGTTTTTCATAATTGTTCCATCAGAATCCTGCAGTGCCACCGCAAAAGTCGATAATTTCGGAACTGTGATCGTGACGGTACCATCTTTCTTAACAACTTTATTTTTATGCCGGATCACTTCATCCCCGTGAAGCTGGTACACAACTACCTTTTGCCCGGCATATTCGGTCCCTACGAAAAAGGTCAATTTCAGGTTCCCAAAATCATCTGTAATATTCCCCTTGTGTTTACCGTCTACATACAGATCCATCACAACATCATACACTTTCAGCACAGTGTCTCCGGACTGGTTTGCAAGGTTTGTCAGGTACTCTTTATTCTTTTTCTCCGCTTCTTTCTGTGTCACAACAATTTCAGCTTTGACTTTGTCCGGGTCTATGTTAAATGCTTTAAAAATCTTGTCCGAAAGGATCTCTGATATATCAGCTTTAACTTCGGAGGGGTTGGTATTAGTGATAATTTCTGAGGTATCCCGATCGGTTTCTGTACCGTAAAGAAATTCAGCTGGCTCCTTTGTATATTGAACTTTTGATTTTGTCAAAGGACGAACATGTAGTTTTTCAAGTTTAGTACAATTTCTTACATCCAGGCTTGTCAGCCGGTTCTGTTCGCATTGTAACCATTGTAAGTTCACATTTTTACTTATATCCAAATCCATTATCTGATTATCACTACATATTATCTGAACTAATGCTATGTTTCTACTTACATCCAGATTTGTCAACTGATTATCATTGCAATATAAATACTTTAAATCCGTATTTTTACTCACGTCTAAATTTTTCAATTGGTTCGCACTGCAAAGCAAACTATCTAAATTCGTATTTTTACTTACATCTAAACTGGTCAATTGATTCCCAGGTAAACTCAAAAGTTCTAATTTTGTATTTTTACTCACCTCTAAACTAGTCAGACTTTGGTAGGCACAAACCAGACTTGTTAATTCTATATTTTTACTTACATCCAAACTTTTTAGTTGATTACTACTACACTCTAAAGACGTCAATTTTATATTTTTACTTACATCCAAACTAGACAACGAATTTTCAGCACAGGATAATACAGATAATTCTACATTTTTACTTACATCCAGGTTTTTCAGTTCATTGCTACTACACTCTAAAAATGTCAATTTTGTATTTTTACTTACATCCAAATTTTTCAGTTGGTTGCCACAACACTGTAAAATATTTAATGAAGTAAAGTACCCTACTCCTTCTAAAGAAGCGATATCTTTAAAATATACATTAATTTCCACAGCCGCACTGATCTCATCCGCGGAAAGACTCCCATCTCCGTCTGTGTCAAACTGCTTACTAACATAATCACGGAAATTCTCATCCGGGAAATTTGCTGCATTAATCTCCACACCATCTGCCCGGGCTTGTGTTCCGCTTCCAGACTGCACCTTCTCATCTGATTCCACAGTATTCATTTTGTTGTCTTTTTCCACCGTTTGTGTACTTTCCTGTATGCTTTCCGATCCTTCCTCTTTCTGCTCATAAGCCTCCGTTGTTCCCGGTTCTCCGGCAGCTTCACCTTGAGCATACACTGTCTGCCCCATAACTGTACAGATACACAGAGACAAAATAAACAGCTTTTTCATACCTCTTTTCATCACATTGACTCCTTTTCCTTTCATATATCCCCCTTTATACTCACCATTATAATACCCCTCCCCGGTATTAATTGTCAAGAAAAAAGTAAAGCTTCAGGACATAAGAGAATCAAAGAATAAAGAATACAAGTATTTAATTCAATCGGAATCTCTGCGTCAGGTTGTTCATCAAACGGGACTGCTCTGACAGATCCTGGGCAGTGGCAGCACTCTGCACCGAAGTTTCAGAGGTGCTCTGAACCACGGATGAAATCTGATCAATCCCTTCTGTCGCCTGCTCAAAAGCAGCAGTCTGACTTTCTATTGCCTCCACTACCTCATTCATTTTCATAGTGACATTTCCGGCGATAGAACTGGTCTTATCCAGCGATTCCGTCACTTTATCCACCACCTGTCCGCCTTCCGCAACGGCAGCTATAGAACCTTCAATCAGTTCCTTTGTGGCTTTGGCAGCCTCATCAGACTTTGCGGCCAAATTGCGTACTTCATCGGATACTACAGCAAACCCTTTACCTGCACTTCCTGCCCGGGCAGCCTCCACAGCGGCATTCAGAGCCAAAATATTGGTCTGAAATGCAATGCTTTCAATCGTATCAATAATCTTCCGGATTTCAGAGGAAGAACCGGAAATTTTCTCCATAGCAGCGTTCAGCTCCTTGACATAATCCACACTGGTATTCAACTGCGCGCCTGCCTGGTTCACATAGTGACCTGCCTCTCCCGCTATCTCTACCGTCTGCTTTGCACTCTCTGCAATTCCAGTGACAGTAGCAGAAAGCTCATGAACCGCGCTTGCCTGCTCGGTAGCTCCCTGGCTTAAAGACTGCGCCCCATTAGACACCTGTCCTGCGCTGGTTTCCACCGTTGCAGCCGACTGTGTGATCTGAACGAGAGTATCCTTCAAGGAACTGTGAATTGCCTTGATAGACTGTTCAATCGCCGCAAAATCTCCCCAGTATGTACGCGTAATATTCTCACGAAAATCTCCCTGCCCCATTTTTCCCAAATGGTGGGATACATCCTGTACTACTTCATTTAAGCGGTGAACGGTAGTGTCCAGAGCCTTTGTCAGTTCCGCCGTCTCATCTTTGGATTTTACTGCCGGAGTGGGAGTCTTCAGATCGCCCTCAGCCAGCCCTTCCAGCCGTTTCACACAGGCACGGATAGGGTTGGAGATAGACCGTCCCACCTTCACCGCCACGGGGAACGTAGCAATTACCACTAATATCACCACCAGGATCGTCAGCAGAATACTGCGATCCAGCGTAGATTTAAACTCTCTCTGACTGGTCTCGATCGCAATACTCCATTCCTGATTTCCTTCAATGGGAGCAAACCCTACGAATTTATTATCACCATACAATTTATAAGTTCCAAAGCCGGTCTCTTTCTCGATCATGCGCTGGTTCACCAAAGCTACGTCTTCCAGGCTGGAATCTCCTTTGGCTGCTTCGATCATATTGGATCCCTCTTCTACAATAGAACGCTCCCGGTGTCCGATCACATTCCCCTTGTTGTCCAGCACATAGGCTACACCGTCATTTCCCATCGCCAGATTGACTACAATGTCTGATAAAAAGTCAGCGCTGATCCCGCCATAGACCGCACCTGCAAACTGACCGTTCTCAACAATAGGAACTTCCAGCAGAAAAATCATCTGCTTTCCGTCATTCATTATATCAGAAATGTAGGGTTTCATAGTCTCCTTACATTTCTGGAAATACTCTTCTTCAGCATAACTGTAACCGGTAGAAGAAAATCCGTCGGCATCCATTTTTCCTGTATAAAGAAAATCATTTCTCTGAGCAATGTCTTCCCGAACGGGAATCAATTCCGGGGCCGTAGGATCAGACTGTCTGAATATGTCAGAAGCAGCCGCTTCCTGCAGCGCCGTCCAGTACTTATCCATCCGCCATTCCACCGCGTCCGACGCCATCTGGGCAGCCGGTCCTAAAGTCTTTGTCATGACGGCGTCAATCCCTTTGGCGTTCAGAAGGGCTGTGATCACTCCGATCAACACAGCGCCGACCAATACAACTGACAACATACTGATTTGAATTTTTGACTTGATCGACTTCATGTCTCTTTTCCTTTCATTCCACAAATATGCAAATATTAGATTCTGCGTTTTGGTACACAAAACCAGACGCAGAAGATGCCATAAAAATTATTTATGACATCTTCTATATTTTACCATAATACCTTTTAATATTTAATTCTAATTACTCCGTTTCTACTTAATTTTAAAGTAGAAATAAACCGTGGAAATAAACGTTGCACTTCAACTGATTTCCCCATTGTAAAATCACAACCGAAACACTACACTCACGATCGCAAAATATACACTGATCGTACTGATATCCACCAGGGTAGAGATCAGAGGCGTTGCCATAAGAGCCGGGTCAAGCCCCACTTTCTTCGCCACAAGGGGCAATGTGCACCCCACCACCTTGGCGATCACAACCGTACAGGCCATCGTGATGCCGATGGTAAGAGCCATCGTTGCATCCCCCTGCCCCATCAGCATGATGCGGACTCCGTTTACCACTGCAAGGATAATACTAATACAGACAGCAATCCTTATCTCCTTCCAGATCACCTTCAGCAAATCTCCGAACTCAATCTCACCGATAGCCAGTCCACGGATCATAAGTGTGGAACTCTGGGAACCACAGTTTCCGCCGGTTCCCGTCAGCATAGGAATAAAACCCGCAAGCTGCGGCATCACCGCCAGAGCACTATTGTACCGGTTCATGACCATCTGTGTCACAATCGCAGACAGCATCAGCACTAACAGCCATGGCAGACGGCTTTTTACATGTTCCGTCACCGTCGTCCCGAAATAAGATTCTTCATTAGGGTTCACCCCGGCCATGATACTGATATCCTCTGTCTCCTCCTCCTGCAATACGATCATGGCATCATCTACGGTGACAATGCCCACCATACAGTGCTCATGGTCAACAATGGGAAGAGCGATCAGACCATATTTCATGATCATCCTGGCCACTTCCTCCTGATCGTCCGTCGTCTGGGCATAGAGCATATTTGTATCCATAATCTCTTCAATACTTCTGGATTCACCGGTAGTCAGAAGATCCTTAATGTCCACGGCGCCGATCAGATGCCTTTTTTCCGTCACATAACAGGTGTAGATGGTCTCACGGTTCAGCCCCACCTGACGGATCTTAAGAATCGCATCCTCCACTGTCATCTCCTGGCTGAGTGCAATGTAATCCACATTCATAACACTCCCGGCGCTGTCCTCCGGATACTGTAAAAGCTGGTTAATTTGGGCGCGCTTCTCCTCATCCGTCACAAGGAGCAGACGATCTACCACATTGGCAGGCATCTCCTCCAGGACATCCACCGTATCGTCCAGGTACATCTCTTCCATCACTTCTTCAAGCTCTGAATCCGTCAGTGCGTTGATCAGTATCTCACGCATATCACTGTTCATATACGCAAATGTCTCTGCGGCCTCCTCCTTTACAAGCAGACGAAATACCATCACAAGCTGCTTCTGTCCGAACTCCTCCAGGATCTCCGCAAGGTCAACCGGGTACATATTATTCTCAAGTTCTTCCTTAAGTTCCTTGAACTGCCGCTTTTCAAGCATCTCAAGAATACGCTCTTCGGTGAGTTCTTCCTTATAGTCGTGGTCAAACTCACTCTGGGCAACGTCATCTCCCCACTCTTCTGCCGTCACACGTTCCAAATCTTTTGTGTGCATATATACCCTCCTTTCTGACATTTGCTAACATAATACTTCTATAGTATAATAAATTTCAAAAAGATATACAAGGAGATTCTTTATGAAAGTCGTTGGGTTAATCACCGAATACAATCCTTTTCACAATGGACATTTGTACCACATCCGAAAGGCCAGGGAAGTCACAGGGGCCGACACTGTTATTGTTGTGATGAGCGGAAATTATGTACAGCGCGGTATTCCGGCCATGATGCCAAAACGTCTGCGGGCATTCGCCGCACTGGAAGCCGGAGTAGCCGCCGTCTTTGAACTTCCGGTCTTCTTTGCCTGCGGCAGTGCCGAATACTTCGCCGAGGGAGCTATAGCACTTCTGGATGCTCTGGGCTGCGTGGACGCCATATGCTTCGGAAGTGAATGCGGGGACGTAAAATCCCTTGGAAAAATAGCAAAGATTTTGGCGGATGAACCTGAGGAATACAGTGTCCTTCTTAGAAATTATCTAAAATCTGGCCTGTCCTACCCCCGGGCAAGACAGGCTGCCTTAAAGTCATACTTCAAGGACGGGACCCTCGATATGATTCTGGAACAGCCCAATAATATCCTGGGCATTGAATACATGAAAGCACTTTACAAAAAAAACAGCACGATCCGATGCTGCACGATCCGCCGCGTCATCTCCGGATATCATGACGAAAAGCTTCTTCCATCTTTGAGCTCCGCAGCCGCGATCCGTAAGGCTCTGGCATACGGCGAGGACTTTCCCAGGCTGACGCAATACAGTTTGACCGACGGACCTGCGCCCCCCGGTGTGCTGCTGAAATTGAAAGATCAGGTTCCTCACTCCTGTTTACAAATATTAAAAGAGTATTTCCATACACGTTATCCCGTATATGCCAATGATTTTTCACTGCTTTTAAAGTACCGCCTCTTATCAGAAACAAAGGAAACCTTGACCCAATATACGGATATATCTGAGGATCTGGCCAACCGGATCATAAACCGGGCAGGTGAATTCCTGTCTTTCAGCCAGTTCTGCAGCCTGCTGAAGACAAGAGAATTGACATACGCAAGAATCAGCCGCTGTCTGATGCATATCATCCTCGGCATCACTGCCTCAGACCTGAAGGCTTATCAAAAAGCCGGATATTGTCAGTATGCACATATCCTGGGCTTCCGTAAAGACAGCACCAACATCTTGTCCGTCTTAAAGCAATCTGCAAAAGTGCCCCTTATTACCCGGCCCGCCCGCGCAGAAGCCCTGTCGGATACTGGTCTGTCCATGCTGCAGCACGATATCTTTGCATCGAATCTGTATGAGAGTATCATTACCGACAAATTCAAAACGCCTTTTATCAACGAATACCAGCATCAGGTAATCAAGATATAGACGATCTCCCCGCTTGCAGAAGAACGTCCAGCATTTCCCTCATCCGGTGCAGAAGATTGTCACTGTAATAACTCATAGGCGGAACTCCCGGAAAATATCTGCACATCCGGTAGACGTAGAACACAAGCATTGCAAAAATACAGATTGTCAAAAGCTTTTTCAGCCTCTCCATGTCTGTCCTGCCAAGAATATACCGGTCCCGGACAAACAGAACGGACAAAAATACTGCTGCATAGATAAAAGGATGAAGCTGCCATGCCCCTGCAAAATCCATCTCCAGCAGCTTCAGTCCTGCTCTTGTCAGTCCGCAGGACGGACATGGATACCCGGTAGCCTTCACAAGCGGACAGACTCCTCCGACCATCCTTCTTAATAACACAAAATAGGTGATTATTCCAATAATCACCCATTTTGCCGACTTTATATCTTTTATGAATCTGTCTGTCCCTTCGGATATGACCTTCTTCAAAGATCGTCTCATACTGTTCTCCAAATCTACAAAATAACCTTTTTCGGACATTTCTCTGCACATTTCCCGCAGTTTGTACATTTTTCCGGATCAATATGTGCAATGTTGCCCTCAACCTTTACGGCATCAAATTCACATACTTTTTCACACATTTTACATCCGATACAGCCCACAGAACAAGCCTGCATCACATCTTTTCCCTTGTCCCTGGAACTGCACTGCACCAGATGCTTCTGAGCATACGGTACAAGCTCAATCAGATGCTTCGGACATACAGCGATACATTTGCCGCAGGCCTTACACTCTTCTTTGTCCACCACAGCAACTCCGTCAATAATGTGAATCGCATCAAACGGACATGCCTTCACACAGGTACCTTCGCCAAGACATCCATAATTACATGCCTTCGGTCCACCGTCCTGCATCATATTTGCCATAATACAATCGTTAAGCCCGTGATATTCATATTCTTGCTTCGCCTTCTCACAGGTGCCGCCGCACTTTACAAATGCAACCTGCCGAACCTGCTCTCCTGCCTCCTGCCCCATGATCACACCGATCTTGGCCGCAACTGGGGCGCCGCCTACCGGACAGGCGCCTATCTCAGCCTCTCCCTTTACAATGGCGGCCGCAAGTCCGGAACATCCTGCATATCCGCATCCTCCACAGTTGTTGCCCGGGAGGACGCCAAGGATTGCCTCTTCTCTCTCATCTACTTCTACTGCAAATTTCTTTCCTGCAACTCCAAGGAACACACCAATGAATAATCCGGTGCCGCCTACGATTGCAGCAGCTATTATAATACCTGTTATACTCATAGTCTGTCTCCTCCTATATCAGTCCAGAGAATCCAAAGAACGCGATTGCCATAAGTGCTGATGTAATCAGTACGATCGGAGTTCCCTGGAAAGACTCTGACACATCGTTATATTCCATTTTCTCACGGATCCCTGCCAGTATCACAATGGCAATGGCAAAACCTACGGAAATGCCGATGCCGTTGATCACTCCCTGAAGCAGTGAATATTCTTTCTGAACGTTTGCAAGTGCAACACCAAGCACTGCACAGTTTGTGGTAATCAGCGGCAGATACACACCCAACGCATTATAAAGGGAGGGCATAGCCTTCTTAAGGAACATTTCAACAAACTGGACAAGCGCTGCAATTACAAGAATAAACACGATCGTCTGCAGGTATTCAAAATGTAACGGTGCCAAAATAAACTTATAAATCAAACCTGCAAAAAAGGATGCAATCGTAATAACGAAAATAACCGCACCGCCCATGCCGGACGCCGTCTCCACCTTTTTGGAAACGCCGAGGAACGGACAGATACCAAGGAACTGGCTGAGTACAACGTTATTTACAAGTGCGGAACCAATTGCAATAATCAATAATTCTTTCATCTATGTACTCCTCCTACTCTTCATTCCCTGTCGGAAATACTTTGCCGCCGCATGCACTGTTTGTACAGGACGCACAGCCCTCTCCGCAGGAAGCTGTCTCTACTACTTTTTTGCCCTTCTTCTTTGCATTGTTCTTCATCTTGTTCTGGAGAGCCGTAAGCCCTGCCAGCACGAGGAACGCTCCCGGAGCCAGGATAAAGATGGTTACCGGCACATAGCCTCCCTTTCCGGCCGCCTCATCGGCAAGCGGAAGAAGCTGATAGCCGAAAATCTTTCCGGCGCCGACCAGCTCACGGACAATACCGATAGCTGTAAGACCCACCGTAAAACCAAGTCCCATACCGATTCCGTCAAACATAGAAAGCAGCACGCCGTTCTTGGACGCGTAGCTCTCGGCACGCCCCAGGATAATACAGTTAACAACGATCAGCGGGATGTAAAGCCCAAGTGAATCATAGAGACTCGGAACAAATCCCTCCAAAAGAAACTGTACGATCGTTACAAAGGATGCTACGACTACAATAAATGCCGGGATACGAAGAGAATCCGGAATAATCTTACGCAGCATGGAAATCAGCATATTGGATAATACCAATACGACTGTCGTAGAAAGCCCCATACCAGCTCCATTGATGGCTGATGTGGTGACAGCAAGTGTCGGACACATACCAAGCATCAGGACGAAGGTAGGGTTTTCTTTTACTAAACCATTATATACTCTTTCAGTACAACCACTCATATTCACTACCTCCTAAAACCCGTTCTGATAATATGCAAGCGCTACGTTTACAGCCGCCGTTACAGCCCTTGACGTAATGGTCGCACCGCTGATCGCATCAATGGGCTCTCCTTCTCCGCCGTCCTTGGACACTGCAAACTTCTCTGCCTGTTTTCCCTCATATTGTCCATAGAACGCCGGCTCTGTTGCCTTCATGCCAAGTCCGGCCGTCTCGCTGATGGACAGAATCGAAATACCGCTCACCGTACCGTCCGCCGTGATACCTACGGTAATCTGGATATTGCCGCCGTACCCTTCCTTGGACGTTGTGGTAACCACATATCCGTCCTCGCCCGCCTTGCAGACCTCATCTACCGTTGCATTGGCTCCTACTGCCTTGATGGCGGCATCCGCTGCAGCCTGATCCACTTCCTGAGCCACGAAATCATTCATATCCGCCTCGGGGAATACTTCCTGCCACGCCTTTTTCTTTGCATCATCTTTCGCCTGTGCGATCGGATCTTTCGTAATCTCATACACGAACCCGAGAGCAAGACCGGCAATCAAAGTGATCAATGTAAGAATTACTGTATTCTTAATAATCTTATTCATTATTTCTCTCCTCCTTTACCGAATGGTTTTGGAAGAGTAACTCTTTCAATCAGCGGAACCAGAAGGTTGCCGATGATGATTGCATAAGAGACTCCTTCCGCCGAACCGCCGAAGAGACGGAACAGGCCGGTCAGGATACCAAGAAGGACTCCGAATACATACTGGCCTTTTTTGGTGATCGGGGATGTAACATAATCCGTTGCCATAAACCATGCCCCCAGCATCAGACCGCCGCCGCAAAGATGTGCAGTAATGTACTGCGGATCAAAAAGTCCTGCACCTGCCTTGGTAAACTGTCCGAAAATACCGACAAAGATTACGAAGGTCACAATGTAAGTGCCCGGGATCCGAAGGTCGATAACCCCCATCAGGATCAGGAAGATCGCGCCTGCAATAATTGCAATCACAGAAGTCTCTCCGATCGTTCCCGGAATTGTACCGATGAGCATATCCATGGAATCTACGGTTCCCCCCTCCTTTAAAACTGCAAGCGGGGTAGCCCCTGTGGTACCGTCATAGACAAATCTTGTCATCTGCCCGGTAAAAGAAATCAGCAGAAAGCATCTCGCACCAAGTGCGGGATTCATAAAATTCTGCCCCAGTCCTCCGAACAGCTGCTTTACGATCAGAATTGCGAACACACTGCCCAGTGCGCCCATCCACCACGGCGCTGTAGCCGGCATATTAAGCCCAAGCAGAAGGCCGGTAACTGCGGCGCTGAAATCGTTGATCGTAATTTTTTTATGCATCAGTTTTTCATATATGTACTCTGTCAGAACTGCTGTCACAGTTGTTGTGACCAGCATGATCAATGCTGGCATCCCAAAGTTCCATACTCCAAAGGCTGAAGCCGGCAAAAGTGCAATGGCAACCATAAGCATAATATTGCCGGAGGTAACTTTGTCACGAATATGTGGTGAAGATGACAGTTTAACTTTGTTCTCACTCACGATAATTCACCTCTTCCTCTTTCTCTCATATTATTTTTTCTTGCGATTTGCCAGTGCAATTTTTCTCATGGAACCGATCGCCTGCTTCAGATGGCGCTTTGCAGGACATACAAAACTACAGGAACCGCATTCCATACATTCCATTCCCTCATGGGACGTAAATGCCGCTTCGTCATGGTGCTCCGCATAATCCGCAAGCCTTGACGGAATCAGCCGGCTCGGACATGCGTCCACACAGCGTCCACAGTTGATACATGCCGTAGGTTCATATTTTGCGACTTCGTCTTTGGTAAAACCAAGAATGGATGAAGAAGTCTTTGTTACAGGTACATCCAGTGTAAACATCGCAAATCCCATCATAGGACCGCCGGATATCAGTTTCTCCGGCTCGCTCTTAAATCCGCCTGCTGCTTCCACAAGCTCTGCCTGGTTGATCCCAAACGGAACACGGAAGTTGCCCGGCTCGTTTACTGCGTTGCCGCTCACTGTAACTACACGCTCCATAGACGGCCTGCCCTCTGCCACCGCCTGATAAATGCTGATCAATGTCGCAACATTGTTTACGACACACCCGGCATCCGCAGGAAGCATAGCAGAATTGATCGCCCTTCCTGTTGTTGCATAGATCAGCTGGCGTTCTCCGCCCTGCGGGTACTTGGTCTTTAATGCCAGAACCTCCATACGCGGCTCATCCTTTGTAAGTTCTCTGAGTTTCTCGATACAATCCGGCTTATTGTCCTCTACACCGAAAATACCTTTCGCATTATCAAACAGCGAAAGGACGATCTTCATGCCTCCGACAAGCTTCTCGGGCATCTCCAACATACATCTGTAGTCTGCTGTGATATATGGTTCACACTCTGCACAGTTTGCGATAATGTACTCAATCTTATCGGGCTCCTTCGGTGAAAGCTTCACCCTGGTAGGGAAACCTGCTCCTCCCATACCTACAACTCCCGCCTGGCCGATCGCATTAAGAACCTCTTCCTTCGTCATCTCCTGAAGCGGTTTCACAGCCGGGTATTCTACTTCCTTGTACTCCCCGTCATTCTCAATAATAATACTGTTCACCGTTCCTCCGGTTGGATTCAGGCGCGGGGCAATAGCTTTCACTGTCCCGGATACAGAAGCATAGATCGGCGCAGATACAAATCCGCCCGCCTCCGCTATCATCTGGCCCTTCAAAACATGGTCTCCAACCGCTACTACCGGACTGGCAGGCGCACCAATATGCTGGGAAACAGGATATACCAGATCCCCCTTTGGCGCCACTTCGACAATTGCCTTCTCTTTTGCCAGGCTCTTGCCATCATCCGGATGAATACCACCCTTAAATGTCAACAATGCCATCCTCTTTTCCTTCCTTCCTTTGATCTCTTTATATACTATACATGAAAACGCCCCATTTATCCAGTAAATATCGGCATTTTATTGTATATTTCCACAAACATCTCGTTGTTTTTTTAACATACAAAAGATAGAGGCTTAGAAAGCCTCTATCCTGTTACTGCCATTATTTTATGAAGTTCCAGATTCTTATTCAGCAACATCTTCACTGACTTCATCTCCGCCTTCTGCTACAGTTTCTTCCATTGGTTCTAATGCTTTCATGCTCAGGCTGATCTTTTTGTCAGCCTCGTTAAGATCCACAACCTTAGCTTCAATTATCTGACCTACAGATAACACATCTGACGGTTTGTCCACATGTGCCCTTGAGATCTGAGAAACATGAAGAAGTGCATCCACACCCGGTGCAAGTTCCACAAAGGCACCAAAATCGGTCATCCTTGCAACTCTTCCTTCGATCACATTGCCTACCGCATATGTCTCCGCTGCATTTGCCCACGGATTTGTCTCCGGGAACTTCAGACTTAACGCAATCTTTGTATCATTAATGTCTTTGATGAGTACCTTTAACTCATCTCCAACCTGAAATACCTTTCTTGGATTATCTACACGGCCCCAGGACATTTCAGAAATATGCAGCAATCCGTCTACGCCCCCGAGATCAACGAAAGCACCGAAATCGGTTACATTTTTCACAGTTCCTTCTACGGCATCTCCAACCTGAAGTCTCTCAAATAATTCTTTTTGCTTCTCTGCACGTTCAGCCACCAAAAGCTGTCTCCTGTCTCCGATCACACGGTTTCTTCTCGGATTAAATTCACTGATTACAAATTCAATCTCCTGATCCTGATATTTACTCAGATCTTTCTCATAAGTGTCAGACACAAGGCTTGCAGGAATGAAAACTCTTGCCTCCTCAACGACAACACTTAAGCCTCCGCCAAGGATCTGGGCTACCGGAGCTCTCAGCACTTCATGGTTTTCGTAAGCTTCTTTCAGCCTTTCATTTCCCTTCTCGGCCGCCAGCCTCTTATATGTCAACAGCACCTGGCCTTCCCCGTCATTCACTTTCAACACTTTTACTGTCATCTGGTCGCCGACAGATACCATCGTTGTTAAATCCACATTCGGTTCATTGGTATATTCACTTCTCATGATGATACCATCAGCCTTATACCCTATATTTAAGATAATCTCATCCGGCTTAACGTCAATAACAGTACCGTCTACAACCTCTCCATTTCTAATTGTCTTAAAAGACTCTTCTAGCATTTGTTCAAAAGTTAATTCTGACATTATTTTGAACCTCCTCAATTATATTATTGGGCGTGGATGCCCCTGCTGTAATACCTACTGTTTCCACGGACCTTAATTGATTCATATCCAAATCGTCAAGTGTCTGTATATAGTACGTATCCGCACATGCATTGCTGCATATTTCAAATAACTTACGGGTATTGGAACTGCGCCTGTCGCCTATCACGATCATAGCCCCTGCCCTCTTTGCAATGTCGTAAGCCTCTTCCTGACGCTCTTTCGTCGCATTGCAAATCGTATTTAAAACAATTATATCATACCCCTTTTTTTCTATAATTTCAACTATATCTTTGAATTTATTGTAATTAAATGTCGTTTGGGATACGATGCAAATCTTCTGATTCCCATCCGCCAGGCAGAATGACTCTGCCTCCTCTGCCGTCTGTATGACTGTCGCCGGTTCATTCGCCCATCCGCGGATCCCCTCTACCTCGGGATGTTCCGCGTTTCCTACAATTATGATATGGGCCCCGCTCCGGCTTTTCTCACGGACGATCCTGTGTATTTTCTTCACATAAGGGCAGGTGGCATCTACAAAAGCCAGTCCTTTCTTTTCCAACAGATCATACACCGACTCCGGCACCCCGTGAGAACGTATGATAACGACCCCTTCCTTCAGTTCCTTCAGTTCCGAAACGCTGTTTAAAACACAGACTCCCCGGCGCTCCATATCCCTGATCACTTCCTCATTGTGAATGATCGGCCCGTAGGTATATATTTTTTCTGTCCGGTTCTTTTCCACCTGTTCATATACCGTGTCTACGGCCCGCTTTACGCCGAAGCAAAAGCCGGCTGTCCTGGCAAGTTCTATTTTCATACAGACTCCTTCTTTCCTTTCCTCTGTCACTGAGGGTATGGTCTTACTTAAACTCTGCCTCTACCTGCATAATTGTGTGATTGCAGCCACAACCTCCGCAATGGACATATCAGAACTGTCCAGAAGAACTGCGTCTTCCGCCTGCTTAAGCGGGGCGATCTCTCTCGTAGAATCCCTCCTGTCACGCTCCACAATATCCTCTGTGATCTCATGGAGATCACAGGCGATCCCTTTTGCCTTCAGTTCGTCATAACGACGCCGGGCGCGTGTATCGACACTGGCCGTCAGGAAGATCTTTACGTCCGCATCGGGAAGTACACAGGTGCCGATATCCCTGCCGTCCATAATGACATCCTGGGTTTTTGCAAGTTCCTGCTGAAGTTCTAAAAGCTTGGCCCGCACCGCAGGGATGGCAGAGCTCTTGGACGCCATATTTCCCACGGCCTCCTCCCGAAGCCTGAAGGTAACGTTTTTCCCGTTTACATATACCTGCTGCTGTCCATCTTCATAACGGATTGTTACTTCCACACCCCTGCAGGCTTCTGTTATCTTTTCCGCCTCATCTGCTCCGATCCCCTGATCCAGGAAATGGATGGCAAGCCCCCGGTACATCGCCCCCGTATCGACATAAACAAATCCTTTTTCCTTCGCCACTAATTTTGCGATTGTGCTTTTTCCCGCGCCTGCCGGCCCGTCAATTGCCACATTATATCCCATATTGTCACCTCACCCGTCTTTATTTCTTTTCCTTTCCGATTGCCATGCCTGCCGCATAGGCTGTGGACCATGCAATCTGCAGATTAAATCCCCCGGTCAGGGCATCCACATCCAGAACCTCCCCCACAAAATAAAGCCTCTTTACAAGCTTTGACTCCATGGTTGCCGGATCAATCTCTCTGACCTTGACGCCTCCCTTGGTAATAACCGCCTCATTATAGCCCCGAAGTCCGGTAAGCGTTACCGGAAGCCGCCGGATCAGCCGGACAAACTCCTGCCGTTCTTCTCTGGAAATGATATTTACCTTTTTTTCGGAAGGAATACCACTTAATTCTATCATAACCGGCGCAAGTCTGGCCGGGAATAATTTTCCAACTGCATTTTTAAACTGTTTATTCTGGTTTTCTTCAAAATCCCTCAGCACCCTCTGATGAAGCGTCTCATCGGACAGAGCCGGCTTCAGGTCTATATAAAGCTGTAATTCCTTTTTCTTCAATCTTCCTGACACAATACTGCTGGCGCTCAGCATCAAAGGTCCGCTGACGCCATAATGAGTAAACAGCATTTCTCCGAAATCATCATACACTTTCTTCCTGCCGTCATAGATTGATGCCCTGACATTTCTAAGAGACAGCCCCTGCAGTCTTGCAGGCCAGCTTTCTTTCACCTCCATAGGTACAAGAGAAGGCAGGCACTCCGTCACCTGATGTCCCGCCTGTCTGGCAAAGCGATAGCCGTCTCCCGTAGAGCCTGTCGTTTGATAGGACAGGCCTCCGGTAGCCACAATACAGGCGTCTCCTGCCACCCTGGCTCCGTCTCTTAGAATCAGGTGCCGGAACTCCCCGTTCTCATCCGCCACACCGGTTACTTCTGTGTTCAGATGAAGTTCAACTCCCAAACGGCCCATCTCTCTCTCAAGGCTGCGGATCACATCAGAGGAATGGTCAGAACACGGAAACACCCGGTTTCCCCGCTCTACTTTCGTTCTCAAACCGATGCCTTCAAAAAAATCAACGGCATCCTGGTTTGTAAATCCATAAAAACTACTGTACAAAAATCTGGAATTACTGACGACAGCGGAAAACAGTGTGTCAATATCACAGGCATTTGTAAGGTTACACCGCCCTTTGCCGGTAATAAAAAGTTTCTTGCCTAGTTTTTCATTTTTTTCATAGAGAAACACCTGATGTCCGCATCTTGCAGCTGTAATTGCCGCAAACATCCCGGCTGCTCCTCCTCCTATAACCAGAACCTTACTCATACGCCCCGTCCTTATCCTCCGGAGGAACACTTCCGGACAGCTCCACCTTATCATCCACCATATTCAGCTCGTCCTTGCTGTACACCTGATACTCATCCCAGATTTGCTCCAGCATTTCGAGCGTTGTAATTACTTCTTTCTGTTTTTTCATACAAAGGCTTACTACCAGTGCATTTACAACGCTAAGCGGCGCCACCAGCGAATCTACGATAGATGCCATGTCGCTTCTTGCGATCAGGTTACAGGAAGAATACAGCGTCATCGGGGAATGGATGCTGTCCGTCAATGTGATCACCTTTGCTTTCCGATTGCTTGCAAACTCCAGCGCCTTCAATGTCCTCATAGAATATCTTGGGAAGCTGATGCCGATAATGACGTCCTCTCCTCCGATCCGCAGCAGCTGCTCAAAAATCTCGCTTGAGCTATTGGTACTCACGGCCGTCACATCCTCACAGATGAGGTTCAGATAAAATCCAAGGAAACTCGCAAGCGGGGCACAGCTTCTGATGCCTACCACGTAGATCCTTCTGGCATTTAATATAGTGTCCACCGCCAGTTCAAACGACTCGTGGTCGATTGCTTCCATTGTAAGCTTAATCTTCTCGATGTCCGAGTGCAGAACAGAAGTCAGAATCTCTCCCTGGCTGATCCGGCCGTAGGTAACCTCCATCCTCTGTATGGAATTCAGTTTTGTCCGCACCATCTCTCCCAGCGCCTTCTGAAATCCCGGATATCCGTCATACCCAAGCGCCATGGCAAACCGCACCACCGTGGACTCGCTGACTCCCACTTCCTCGCCCATCTTTGCCGCCGTGAGAAATGCTGCTTTATCATATTCCTCCCGGATAAAATCAGCCAGCTTCTTCTGGCCCTTGCTGAACTTTGAATACCCCTCGTCAATCTTCTGAAGCAATTCATTCTTATTACCCATAACACATCCTATTCCTCTTCTTAAAAATAGCACTGGAGGGTTGCCCCAACAATGCTATTTTTATATTACAGTCCACACCTGCCGGCGCTGCCTGCTCCGGCAGGTCTATACAGGGTAACTCCCGTTCTCTGTATCTGCCGCATTCGGATCGATCTTTGTCTGCTGAGCCTCACGATACTTAAAGAAGTCTGTGGCAACCTGCGGGAACAGTGCATAGGAAAGCACATCCTCGTCCTGCTGGCTCCATTTTGCCATCTCATTCCTCAAAGTATCCAGCTCATCCGGAATCAAGTCAGCCGGACGGCAAGTAATAATCTCAGCATCCTCTCCAAGGACTTTCTTTCTTACTTCCTCATTAAACGGTTTGACTGTCTCACCGTATTTTCCGCTGAGCACATCCTTTGTCTCTTTTGTTGCCATTTTGTAACGCTCACCCATCAGCACATTAAATACAGCCTGCGTGCCTACGATCTGAGAGGACGGAGTCACAAGCGGCGGCTCTCCCAGGTCTTTACGTACCTTCGGCACTTCCTCGAGAACGTCGTAATACTTATCTTCTGCATTCTGCTCCTTCAGCTGAGATGTCAGGTTCGAGAGCATACCACCCGGCACCTGATACAGCAGGGTCTTAATATTAACTCCCATATTCTTAGGATTTAAGAGGCCGCTCTCCAGCGCCTCATCACGGATCGGGCGGAAGTAGTCTGCGATCTCTGCAAGCAGATTCTGGTCATACCCGGTGTCATACGGTGTCCCCTTAAAGGTCTCAACCATAACCTCTGTCGCCGGCTGAGACGTTCCGAGCGCAAATGGTGACATTGCAGTATCAATCACATCCACACCTGCCTCTACCGCTTTCAGGTAAGTCATAGAAGCCACTCCGGATGTATAGTGGGTGTGAAGCTGGATCGGAAGGCTCACAGCACCCTTTAACGCCCCGATCAGCTCCGTTGCCTTATATGGAACTAAAAGCCCCGCCATGTCTTTGATACAGATAGAGTTGGCGCCCATATCCTCAATCCTTTTCGCAATATCCACCCAGTATTCCAGCGTATAAGCATCTCCCAGAGTATAAGAAAGCGCTACCTGAGCCTCTCCCTTTTCCTTATTGGCCGCAGTTACTGCTGTCTGAAGGTTCCGCAGGTCATTCAGGCAGTCGAAGATACGGATAATATCAATTCCGTTTGCAACAGATTTCTGTACAAAATATTCTACCACATCATCTGCGTACGGACGGTATCCAAGGATATTCTGCCCGCGGAACAGCATCTGAAGCTTTGTATTTTTAAATCCGTCACGGAATTTCCGCAGACGCTCCCACGGATCCTCCTTCAGGAAACGTAAGGATGCGTCAAAGGTAGCCCCGCCCCAGCACTCTACAGAATGATATCCTACCTGATCCATTTTATCCACGATCGGGAGCATCTGCTCGGTCGTCATACGTGTAGCGATCAGGGACTGGTGCGCGTCACGAAGAATGGTTTCTGTTATTTTAATTGGTTTCTTTTCCATTTCTGCCATTATCTCTTCCTCCATATTATAGTTATTACATTACTCCGAAAATCGCCATAAATGTCCCGGCTGCAACTGCAGTACCGATAACACCGGCAACATTTGGCCCCATTGCGTGCATCAGAAGGAAGTTGGTCGGATCCGCCTCAGCACCAACCTTCTGTGAAACTCTGGCCGCCATAGGAACTGCGGACACACCGGCAGAACCGATCAGCGGGTTTACCTTGCCATGCGTTGCGATGCACATCAGTTTTCCGAAGATCACGCCGGCGGCGGTTCCGAACATAAATGCGACCAGTCCCAGTGCAACGATCTTCAGCGTATCCCAGTTCAGGAACGCCTCCGCACTGGTCGTTGCGCCGACAGACGTGCCGAGAAGGATAACTACGATATACATCAGGGCATTTGACGCCGTCTCTGTGAGCTGCCTTACTACTCCTGATTCGCGGAACAGATTGCCCAGCATCAGCATACCTACAAGCGGCGCTGTCGTCGGAAGGATCATACATACTACGATCGTAACGATGATCGGGAACAGGATCCTCTCTAACTTGGAAACCGGACGGAGCTGCTCCATCTTAATCTTCCTCTCCTTTTCCGTCGTCAAAAGCTTCATGATCGGCGGCTGGATTACCGGAACCAGCGCCATGTAAGAATAAGCGGCCACGGCGATCGGCCCCATGATGGCCGTCTGCTGCAGCTTGCCTGCAAGGAAAATGGACGTCGGTCCATCGGCCCCGCCGATGATAGATACTGCAGCCGCTGCCTTATCCGAGAATCCCATCCACATTGCCCCAAGATAAGCAGCAAAAATACCGAACTGTGCTGCCGCCCCCAGAAGGAAGCTCTTCGGATTTGCTATCAAAGGCCCGAAGTCCGTCATGGCGCCTACACCAAGAAAGATCAGAGACGGAAGAATGGCCCACTCATCCAGAAGGAAGAAATAATAGAGAAGACCGCCTGTCCCGTTAGCTGAATCTTCAATATGCAGCATAATATCCGGATAGATATTAACCAGCAGCATACCAAATGCGATCGGCACTAAAAGCAGAGGCTCGAACCCATGTCGAATTGCTAAATACAGGAAAAAACATGCCACGGCAATCATGACCAGATTGCCTCCTTTGAGACCGAAAAAGGCCGTCTGCTGCATGAGGTTTCCCAATGTTGTTGTTATATATTCCATTTCTTAACCTCCAGTCGTGTTTATCCACAAGGAATCTATTTCACATTAGTTCAATGTAGCCAAAACTGCACCGGATTCAATCGCATCACCGACTGCTACTTCTATACTTGCAACGGTGCCGTCCTCCGGAGCTACAACTGGGATTTCCATCTTCATTGCCTCAATGATAATAACTGCGTCGCCTTTTTTCACGCTCTGCCCCACGCTTGCTTCCACTTTAAATACTTTTCCGGCCGCACCTGCCTTCACTTCAATGGAACCTGCACCTGCCGCTGCCTTCGGAGCCGCTTTCGGCGCTGCCTTTGGTACAGCCTTCAGAGCTGCTGTCCTGACTGCAGGTGCTGCTCCTGCCCCGTTTTCCTCCACTGTTACATCATATACATTGCCGTTTACTGTGATTGTATAATTTTTCATTTTAATTCCTCCTCGTCTTTCCTATGATTTCCACTGATTTGATGGACGGCGCCTGATGCTTCTTACTATGAATCCGTCCGTAGTTGTTCCCTCATACTCTGCGACTGCAGCTGCAATAACTGCAACCAGCTCCGTATCATCCGCTTCATCGAAAGCAGCCTCCTCCGGCACACTCTCCGACTCTCTGGCCGGCTCTTCTGTAGCCTTCGGCTGCTTTTTAAATGCATTCTCGAATACCGAAATATATTTGAACAGGGAGATGATCAGGGAAATAAAGATCAATACTGAAAATACCGTCCCCATTCCGAGCAATGTATTAAGGCCCGCTTTCTTCAAAATCTCAGCCGTCGTAAACTTGGCGTCTACCGTCATGCTCTCAAGCTCTAACTTTTCATTATATATAAAGGTCAGTGTGGCCTCACGCTTTTCAAACTGCGCCTCTGCCGTCACCCTCAGCTCGTCCTTGGATGCCTCATAGACAAAATCATCGTGTTCGATATAAGCCCCGCACTCTTCCACGCCTGCCTCAAAGCTGTCGAGCGCTGCAAGGAAGCTCTCCGGCGTAAAGGGAAGCTCTGCCCCCGCAAGCTCCTGCTGGAGCCTGAATTCCGACAGTCCTCTCCAATGTTCAATAACTGCCTCATCTGCATTTGCACAGTATTCAACAAGGAATTCCGTCACCTGCCCCATCATTGCCTCATTATACTCAACCTGTTCTTCTGTGCGCGCACATCCGGTAAAGCTAAAGAGCAGTACAAGCATACAGATCATTAAGTTTATTTTTTTCTTCACTTTGCCTCACCTCACTAAACCGTTCCATGCTTTTTCATCGGGCGGTCTTCTCTTTTCGTGAATAACATCTCAAATGCGCCGATGACATATTTCCTTGTATCCTCAGGTTCAATGACAGTATCCACATATCCTCTTCTTGCCGCTGCATATGGGCTTGACTGAAGCTCCCTGTACTCGGCAGCCTTCTCCTTCAGCACAGAAGCATCTGCATCTGTATACATGATCTTTGCCGCCAGGCCGGCATCCATCATTCCGATCTCAGAAACAGGCCATGCATACACCAGATCTGCACCTATAGATTTGCTGTTCATGGCAACATATGCGCTCCCGAATGCCTTTCCGGTCACTACATTTACTTTCGCCACTGTGGCATCTGCAAGCGCACCGGTCAGCCCTGCCACTGCCTTCGCAAGATGCTTCTCATCGTACTCACTTGCCGCAAAGCCCGATACATTGGTAAGCGTAAGCACCGGAATATTAAAAGCATCACAGAATTTTACAAATCCTGCCGCCTTTCCTGCTCCGTCTGCTGACAAAGTCCCGTCAAATACAGCCAGCACTTCCCCTTCCTCGCTATATATTTTAGACCGGTTGGCAACTGCGCCCACCGTCATTCCGTTTAATCTGATAAAGCCTGTCACCATATCTCTGGCAAAATCCTTCTTCACCTCAAAAAAGATCTGGCTGTCGGATATAGAAGCCAACGCGGCAGACGCATCTTCTGCAATATGCTCGATCCCTGTGCATGCACGGTTCAGGTCGTCTGTGCATTCCTCATAGGATACATTATCTTCATTATTGCAGGGAAGCAGGCAAACCAGCGAGCGGATATCTGAGAGTATCTCTTCCTGTGTTCCCGTGCCGTCTACCAGGCCTGCCTCCTCGCTCTGGTATTTTGCACTGGATGTGTCACATTTTGATATATGATTACCTGCAACGGCATTGGGGGAATTCACGAACAATTTCCCCTTTGTATCCTCCATAAAGGTAAAGTCTGCAAGAGCAGGCACCACGGAAAGACCGCCTCCGCATGTCCCAAAAATTGCCGTAATCTGCGGAATCACCCCGGATGCCATTACCTGTTTCAAATACAGGTTCCCGAACGCCGCCAATGCATCCGTTGCTTCCTGAAGCCTGAACCCGGCACAGTCGATCAGACCGATCACCGGAGCTCCCATTTTCACTGCCATATCGTAAATACCCGCAATCTTCTTTGCATGCATTTCACCGATTGCTCCATTCAATACGGAAGCATCCTGGCTGTATACATATACTAAATTCCCGTCAATCAATCCGTATCCGGTAATAACACCGTCTGCCGGAGTTTCTTTTTCCTGCATGTTGAAATCAGTCGTTCTTGCTGTCACAGCGCCGCCGATCTCAACAAAGCTTCCTGCATCCAATAGTTCTGTAATCCGGCTGCAGGCTGCATTTTCTGTTGCCATGTTGCCCATATTGTAGCCCTCCATTTTCTTACATATTTTAAAAGTAAAACCAAATTTATGCCAATTATATTATAGTCCCTTTTCAGCCATACTGCAACAATTTTTCTGCATTTCACACTTGCTTGTGAAATATGGAAACAAAAAAAGAACATCCTCTTGAAAGAAACCAAAATTCCAGATTTCCGGCTTCTGCAGGAATGTTCTTATTTAATCAATTTAAAACTTCTTTATTCTGTTTTTTACCCCGGGACATTTCTCAAGAAGAAACTTTTTCAGTTCCTCAATATCCGCATCCAAAAGAGCGCTCTTCGGAAAGCCCACCATGGACTTCACGCTTCCCACTGAATTCCCGGCTGTCTTTACCACCAGACCAAACGCCCGCTCCGTTTCCAGAAGCTTCACAACCTTGTCGTACCCGAACGCGCGGGTCTTAAGCTCTGTCACACTTTCAAACCGATCTTCACAAAAATCAATCTGTGCGATGACCGTCTTGCCGTTCTTGGCCTTCCGGTGCTGATACATAATTTCTGCATCTCCGGTTGCGGTGGCATTTACCGCCTTCCTCCAAACTGTCCGGTTCAAAATAATCGCAGTAATTCCAAGCGACACCCAGGCAATCAAAAACTTCAGAAGGAACACCAAGATCCCCCACGGAGTACCGTCCCCCGGATCCCCATAAATAAACATCATTACCAACACAATCATTCCTATGAGCCCAATGACAAACTTCATCGTCAGATCACTGTTATCCACATGAAAAAGTTCGCAGATATCTTCCAGTGATTCAATCGTTTCTTCATAGGTCACGCGGTAATTATACGTCATATATCTTTCCTTTCTAAATGCAGCGCCAGCATCTGTGTAAGTCCGGCAATCTCCCGCCTGCACATTCATATGTCTGTCCGCTGACAATTGAAAAAAGCGGGACACCGCTTAATAGCTAATCTCTAACTACCTTACGGTATCCCGGCTTATGTAAGAACTTAATTATTTGTCTTCTACCATTCTGTCAACCTTGCCTGAGAACATCAGCATGATAACACCACAGACAATAACAACGATAGCTACTCCGCCGTAAGCCTTGATGAAATCAAACTTGGACAGCCAGTTGTAAAGCACGGCATTTCCTTTACCAGCAAAGAAAATAACCAGCGGCCAGATACCAAGCAGTGTACCAAGAAGCTTCTTAGGAGCATACTTGTTGATAAATGAGTTTCCAAGAGGTGAGAAAATAACCTCGCCTACAGTCATAAATACAGCTGTCAGGATAATGATCCAGATACCTACCGGATCCTTTGTTCCGGAACCTGAAAGAATTGCTGCAAGTACCATGGTTGCAGGAGTAAATCCAAGAATGATAATACCAAGAGCTGTCTTCTTGAACATACCCATATCTCCCTGCGGACGCTGTCTCATCTTTGCCCAGATTCCTGCAAATACAGGACACAGGATAATACAGAGAAGAGCGTTCATGGAGTCAAACCATGCAGTCGGCATTGTAAAGGAACCAATGTTCCAGTTTGCCCAGCCAAGACCTGCTTCTGTTGTAGGACCGAACTCGTAGTATACCGGATTGTATACCATGTACCAGATCAGCCAGAAAATACCGGAAAATGCTGTTACGATCAGGATAGCGATCACACGGTTTTTCTCCAGCTTTGTAAGCGGAGCGGTGTCTTTTTCAGCTTTTTCAACATCCTCTACACGGTTGTCGATCAGGAATGGTTTCTTACCTGCATCCCCGAAGAACCTCATACCAAAGATCCACCATGCACAGTCAACAAACAATGCGATACCGCAGACTAAGAACAACATACGGTAACCTGCAACACCTGCAAGAAGTGACAGGAATGTTGTTCCGCAGAAAGAACCGATGTTTACGAAAGAATACTGAAGACTGAATACAGTATCCAGTTCATCTTCGTCAGCAAGCGGGAACAGACGTCCGTTGATACCGGATACGTTGCCCTTGAAAAAGCCTGTACCTACTGCAACAAGAATAACCATAGCCCAGATCATTCCGATACCATTTGCCTTCCATGCACACAGGTAACCAGCTCCCATCAGGATCTCTCCGATCGGTACAAGGAGACGCGGGGCTGCCCAACGGTCAGCAATATAACCTCCGATAATCGGTGTGATATAGGTAAGTGCTACCAGGTTGGCAGACATGGAAGCCGCTACAGACTTGTCAAGCCCTAATCCACCATTTACCGCCTCTGCTGCGATAAAGATTGAGACACCCCATTTTGCTGCATAGTATGCAAGTCGCTCAAAGGAAAAAGAAAGACAGCATACATAGAAGCCAAATGGAAACCCTTTTTTGGTTTTTTCCATAAGTTTAACCCTCCAATTATATAATTTTGCTTTCGTTTGGGAAAACATCACAAACAAAAGCATTTACCAATAGCTATAGTATCACAACATGACGAAAAACACAATATCTTCTTTTAAGAAAATCTTAAGCATTATCTTCACTAATTTTATATTTATTTTATAATTTATATATTTTTTTATCTAAATCGCCACATTTTCACAATATTATTATTTTGAACGGCAAAAAACAGACACATTATCAACTCCTGACGAAACAATAGCGCTTTTTTTTGTTTTATGGTACATTATTAAAAAGGGAATTTGTATCACCCTATTTTCAAACATTAAAGGAGGTTTTCAAAATGAATGTATCAGAAAGAATTGCGAGGCTGCGCTCCCTGATGGATGGAAAAGGCATCGACGCATATGTCGTCCCTACGGCCGATTTTCACCAGAGTGAATATGTTGGGGAACATTTTAAAGCACGGAAATTTATTACAGGGTTCAGCGGATCTTATGGCACCGCCGTAATCTGTAAGGAGGATGCCGGCCTTTGGACAGACGGAAGATATTTTTTCCAGGCTGAAAACGAGTTGTCAGGAAGCGGAGTGCGCCTGATGAAAATGTTTGTGGGAGACACTCCCACTGTTACGGAATATCTGGCAGATACAGTGCCGGCCGGAGGCACTGTCGCATTTGACGGACGTGTCCTCTCCATGGGCGAGGGGCAGGAATACGAAACGGCATTGAAAGAAAAGCAGATTCATATCAATTACTCCGAAGACCTGATTGACACTGTGTGGGAGGATCGTCCGCCCCTCTCGGACAAACCGGCCTTTTTCCTGGAGGAAGCATACTCCGGAGAAAGTTCTGCCTCCAAGCTTGAACGGGTACGCAGGGTAATGAACGATCACGGCGCCACTGTCCATGCGATCGCATCACTGGACGACGTCTGCTGGCTTCTGAATGTCCGGGGGGATGATATTGATTTCTTTCCTCTGCTCCTGTCCTATGCCATCGTTAAGATGGACAGCGTACAGTTATATGTAGATCCGTCAAAATTAACCGAAGAGATCCTGTCGGAATTTGCAAAAATAAATGTATCTGTACATCCTTACAATGATATATATGAAGACATCAAAACTCTGGATGCCTCCGAGACCATCCTCATCGACCCTATGAAGATGAATTACGCACTCTACAAAAATATCCCCTGTAAGATCGTGGAGGCAGCAAATCCCACTATTCTTATGAAAGCTATGAAAAATCCTGTGGAGCTTGAGAATATCAGGGAAGCACATATTAAGGACGGGGTGGCCGTTACCAAATTCATGTACTGGATCAAAAACAACTATGACAAAGAAACAATCACGGAGCTGAGTTCCATTGAGAAGCTGACCGGCTTCCGGGCTGCCCAGGAGGGGTACATCCGCGACAGCTTTGAGCCTTTGTGCGCTTTTGCCGACCATGCCGCCATGATGCACTACTCTCCTTCCCCGGAATCGGACGTACAATAACTTCTCGGAATCTCAATGAATGTGATTCTAACTGAAAATTGACAACTGAA
>CAJTRM010000015.1 GCA_910578865.1 uncultured Dorea sp. | reverse complement strand
TATCCACACAGGAAATCCTTGACACATATACAGAACGGTGGGCAATCGAATTATTTTTCCGTCAGAGCAAAAACAGACTCGCGCTGGACAAATATCAGATCCGCTCACGGCAGGGAATCGAGCGGTACTGGCTGATTATGTCATTGGTTCATTACATGTGCTGTATGTATTCCGGGAAATACAATACCTTCGAGGAAGGATACTGGTATTTTCAAGATCAAGTCAAAACAGAGCGAATCGGTAATCTGCACCAGTTCATAAAAAATGGTGCGTCACTTGAAGCTGTTTTGAAATTGGTAGGGTAGTTTTGTGCAAATTTCTATATTTGCTCATTTATAGCAGGAAACTTTTTGCGCTTCTCACAAAGACACAGCAAAAAGAATTGGAGCGTTTTATTTCAGAAAGTAAAAATTCTGAATCTGATAGTGTCCTTTCTCCATGCTATCCTGCCTTTTATGGTCAGTATTCCATTCCAAGGCAATCAGATCAGCCATTAACAGAGATCCAGGAGGGCGATTTGTACTTCTGCTTGGAACAGCGCCTTGTTACTGGTGGTATGTGTGATATGCTGACCGACCAGAATTATGCGATCGTTGAAGCAGCTCTGACAGCGGGAACCATGCCAACAGATTCTCGTAGTATTGTAATTGACTATAATGTGGTAAAGAAGAATGAAGATATGGGGGTTGGCTCAATGGTTGAAATTTCTTTTGGAGAGGGACAGCCATCTGTTTCTGTTACTATATCGGGGTTATATGCTCCCGCAAAGGCATATTCAGGACATGGCAGGATGCACTTAGATGGAGCGACTCTTTTTGCACCAGAAGCGTTGTTCCATGAACTGCACCCGGAAATCGCTTCTTTCGATTATTCATGGAGCATCGTGAACGACCCGAAAAAAACGGACTATGTGGGGGCTGAATTGAAAAATATTGTTGCCAGCCATAGTAATATTGCCTTAGATGAAATCAATACAGTGATTGAATATGAAGAAATGACAAATTCCTTTGCATTTGGCAGCATGGAGGTACTTTCATGGCTGGTATTCCTCTTTGGCGTTATCAACCTGATTAACACGACACTCTCTAACCAGATAGCCCGAAAGCAAGAAAACAGTGTTATGCGTTCCATCGGTCTGACCCAAAAGCAGCTATGTAAAATGAACATCTGCGAGGGGCTGTGCTATGCGCTCTTTGCAACATTGGCGACGCTGATCGTTGGGCTTCCGGCTTCCATCTTTGCTTGCAGAAAAATGAGCATAGGTGCTTTTGCAGGAAATGTAGTACCTTACAAATTCCCTGTTTTGGAAATGGGCCTGTTCATTCTGGTGTTGTTCGGAATGGAGATAATCTTGTCTGTATGGACAATTCGCAGACAGAAAAAGCAATCCCTGATTGAACAAATGCGGGCTATGGAATAAGCGTATAAAATTTGGAGGACTTATCTATGGATAACGATAAAAGAAAATTAACAGAAAAAGAATTAAAACGTAAAAGTGACTTTGAAAAATTCAATTCTGAAATGCAGCAAAAAGGATATAAAACGAAAAATATAATTATCAATACACAACAGGCAAAGCCTTTATGTCTTTTAATTATGCTGCCATTTATGGCTTTAGCATTTTGGCTCTACAATAATGTGAATGGTTTTAATTTAGATGGTATTTCCTGGGGATATGCTGTGGCGTTGCCTCTGCTTATTCTATGCCTGATTATCGTGCATGAGCTGATACATGGAATTACCTGGGGGATTTTTGCAAAAAATCATTTTCATGCGATTGATTTCGGAATCGTTTGGAGTACTTTATCTCCATATTGCACTTGCTTCGAACCGTTGAAAAAGTGGCAATATCTGTTAGGAACTGCTATGCCTACATTGGTTTTAGGAGGTGGGGGTGCAGTGGTTGCGGTGATGACAAATCAGTTACTACTATTTTTTGCGGCAGAATACATGATTTTATCAGGTGGCGGAGATTTTCAACTTATACTGAGAAGTATATTAGCTGATAAGCGAGAAAGTTTGTATTGCGCCCATCCTTACGAATGTGCTTTTGTAGTTTTTGAGAAATAGGAACGAATACTATAAATCGGTGTTTATAGGGGAGAACAAAACATTATCACAGAGCCAGACGCATAGACGCAGAGCCGATGAATAGGTGCGCAATCACAGTTTGGCATACTGAAAAATCACAGTTTAGGAGGAAATTTATTATGATGAGAAATCCAGAAGAAACTATCGGAAAAATTATTGATAAGGCAAGTACAAGTTTTATCGCCTATGTAGATGATAACGGTTATCCAATTACAAAGGCAATGCTAAAACCTAGAGAAAGAAACGGAATTAAGACAATTTGGTTTTCGACGAATACGTCTTCAAATAAAGTAAAGTATTTCAAGAAGAACAGCAAAGCAAGCGTTTATTTTATTGATAAACGCTTCTTCCGCGGTATTAGTCTGATTGGAACAATGGAAGTGCTGGAAACCGCAGAGGCAAAAGAGCGAATTTGGCAAGATGGCGATACTGCGTATTATAAAGAAGGAGTGACTGACCCTGACTATTGCGTATTAAAATTTACAGAGACTAAGGGAAGATATTATTGTAATTTCAAATCAGAGGATTTTGAGGTATAAATATTCCAGAGCTGATACGGAGAATTATGTATTTTGTTGAAGATTCAAAATAATGGTAAAAATCTTGAAATAAAGTTGATTTGAAGGAGGTGGTGACATGGGAAATTAGCCGTATTGGATATATCTGAATCCGGCAGACAAATTGGAGAAAAATTGTTTGCTTTGCTTGATACAGAGCAGCAGAAAGATTTATTGCAGTATATTCTTAATAGAGAAAATCTGAGTGATTTTCCCGATATTTTCCTATGTACTGTTTCTAAATGTCACGGTTTCCAGAATGGTTCAGTTCAACCATTATTGGAAATCCGGGAAGGTGATCTGTATTTTTGCCTGGAGGAAAGAACGGTGTGTGTCAGCGGTCAGGAGATAGAATTAACAGCTAAAGAATTCGATGCCCTCCACTTACTGATTGTCAACAGGAAACGGGTTTTAACTTTTGAAACCATAGCTTACCATGTTTGGGGTGAAGAATATATTGACGTTACACCGAAAACAATTCATAATCTGTTGAGCCGCCTTCGTCAGAAACTTCAAATTGCACCTGAAGCGCCTGAATATGTTATCAGTGTGCGGGGTGTTGGATATAAATTTGATATACCGCATACAGAGAAATAAAAGAGCTTGCCGCCGCGGAACATCTGCGGCGGGTTTTTTTGACAAATTTTTATGCAGACGGCAACTTTCCCCTTAAAAATGTACGGATATATGAGGGGATTATTTTATAACTGCTTACCTGTATACGGCAATTATGAATTTTTTGTGAAATTTGCGAAATGCCCCCGTAATTTCGTCTCAAAAATGAATTGAATAATAGAAAGATATTTTTTGTGCAAAATTGACCGCCCTATTTCCCCTCAAAAATGAAATGTATAGTAGAGGGATATTTTTTACGGTAGGAAGGAGGCGTTTTTATCCACAATCAGATTCCGGTGATGAATTATCCGCAGTACCGCCGAATGCGTAAACTGGTACACGAGTGCTGCAACTATGATAACGGAAACTGTATTCTTCTGGACGACGAGGAGGAATGTGTCTGCGTCCAGAGTATTTCCTATTCGCTTCTCTGCAAATGGTTCCGCTGCGCTGTCCTGCCGCTGGACAAGCCATTGGAAACGGCACTGCTGTTTCGGGAGGAATTAAAACGCTGCGTGGTCTGCGGCCAATCATTCCTCCCCGGTTCCAACCGGGCGAAATACTGTAAGCTCTGTGCAAAGAAAGTCCACCGCAGGCAGAAAACAGCCAGCGACAGGAAAAGGCGGCTCCTATGCGGACAATTAGAAGCAAAAAAGCCTTGAGATTATTGGCATTTCAGGCTGCGGTCAACGGGCATGAGGGATAAATCCCCTGCTCCCCTCTAAAACCTGTTTTTAACTGTCCGCAGGACGATTTTAACCTAAACGGGATTTTCCCGGATAGGTGTTGGTTTCTACTTTGCAAATTTACCGGTTTTGCTATTTTTACCTATATGGGATTCTCCAATACTGGATTTTCAGAGACTGGAAAACCAGACGCTCCGGGCAGCCCTATTCCTCTCTTTCCGGCGACGGATTTCCAGACGGTCTTGACGGCCCATATTTAGACGGAAATTAAAGAGAAGAAGTTAATAACAAGATAGTCAATATCAATCCAATCAATCAGGGATGGATTGATGGAAAGCCTGCAAATAAAAAGTCAAGCCCCCTAAGCCAAAAAATGAAAGAAAGTGGATGGAAAAAGTGAACACAGCAAACAGACTGCCGCCCAAAAGCGGCAGTCAGGAAGAAAAGATTGTTTCTGTCAGTCCGTCAAAGGCTCGTCCCAAAGACATTTCTCTTTAAGAGAATCCCTGACCCTGCCATAGTAAATACGCAGGAACTTGGTGCCTCCGGCGGTCATGTAGACGTAGAACGGTTTGCCCTCAGAACGCTTCTTGTCCAGGAATTGGTACACAGGATCGTCAACGGGTTTCAGTTGAAGCAGAATGGACATGATGACAAACAAAGTCTTGCGCAGGTGAGGAGAACCGCGTTTGCCGATTCTGCCCTTATTGGACTCTTTGGAGCCTGAATCGTTCCTGCCCGGGTCGATGCCTGCAAAAGCTACCAGAGAACTCTTTTGTGCAAAGCGGCGCACATCGCCGATCTCCGCCATGAGCTGGGGGCCGGCAGAAAGGCCGACGCCGGTCATGGCCATGACGGCCTCATACTCAGGGAGCTGGGATGCCAACCGGTTCATTTCAGCACGGAATACTTCGGCAGTATGAGAGATAGTGTTGAGCTGAGTTATAGCCTCTCTCACCAGCAGCTTCGTGGTATCCGACTTTGGAACCAGAGGAAACAACGTCCGGGCATTCTCGTGAATCTCAGCGGCTTTTGCCGTACTGAAATTGTAGCCATGGCGCTTGCACCACTTCTGGTATTTCACGGTAAAAGCGTTTAGGCTGAGCTTTGCAACGCAGTCCGCGTGCCAGAAAGCATTAGCAAAATCCACCCATTTCTGGCTGCCGTCTGGACGCACAGGGCTGCTGAACAGAGAGCGTACACCGGGATAGGACTGCTCCATCAGGGCGATCAGGTTATTGGAGCAGGCGGTGCGGTTCTTGCTGGCCAGATGGAACTGGCGGTTAAGGGTTTTGAGTTGGTAACGTATGGTATCCATAGGTGTATATTGCCGCAGTTCCTCCCAATTGTCAAGGGTGTATCTGGCAATTTTCTTGGCGTCCGCCTTGTCGGTTTTGACGCTGCGCAGAGAATTGTCGCCATAGTTCCTGATCAGCAGGGGATTGACCGCTGAGACCCACAGGCCGTTTTCGTGCAGCACATTGGCGATAGACTCATAATAATTGCCAGTGTGCTCCATAACTACCCTGACTTCACCATCCAGGGCGCCCAATTTCTCTAAAAGATTGGCAAACCCCTGGCTATTGTGTGTCACATTGAACGGACGGATCACAATATCCGTTTTCGACCGGAGTACCGCTACGGTGCTCCACCCGTTAGAAACATCCACTCCCACAGCATACATTTTGGAATCCTCCTGATACCTTGATTACAACGGTAACCCATCCTTTTCTCATCACCGATTCCATCTGTTTGCTGACGCGAGCGGTTGCTCTACCTGCACAAATCGAACGCTGCGAATGGGGGGATGGCTGACGGACTTTCCAACGAGCGCTTCGCTCTTGGAGTTGAAAGTCAGACCATTGCCCCTCCATTCTAACAGCTTTGGCATGAGATGTCCCTCGCCTGTGGCTGGCTGCCACATTTATGGGGCAAATTTATTGTAACAGGAGTACATAATGCAGAATGATTTTTTGACGCCTTACAAAGAGGACAGCGGCGTACCGCCCTATCTGCCGTTTCCCCGCTTTCTGGTGCCGATGGACTTATCCAACGATGCAAAGGTACTGTATGCCCTGCTCTTAGACCGGGCGGGTATTTCCAGAGAAAACGGATACATAGAGCCGGACGGGCGGATTCGTCTCTACTTTACGCTGGAAGAAGCAAAAGGGAAACTGCATAGGAGCAGGCAGGTGGCGACCAGGGCGTTTCAGGAATTAGAACGCCGTGGCCTTATTCTCCGCAGAAAGCAGGGGCTTGGCCGTCCGGCGGTCATTACGCTGAATATTTTGCCTGCAGGGAAGGAGCGTGATGGGATTGCGTAAGCCTGTGGATTTAAGCAAACTTCCAAAAAATCTGAAACCGGAAATTGCCGAGCGTGTGGCAGAGCATTTCAAAGACGGCGTTTTCGAGTTTGATTTCAGCACAGAAGAAATGATTGCCGTTGAGGGGAATACTGTCTACCACACCATTCCCCATTATGCGGAGGGAGGGGCGGAAAGCGTACTGGACAAGCTGCGCCGTATCATGGCGGGAAATTTGGAGGAAACCGAATGAAAGCTGCTGAAAAAAGAGGAATGACGCGTTATAATATAGGCAACCGTTTACCTGGCTGTTATCCCGATATACGGGAGGAAAGGAGCTACTATGAACCAGCAGCCAGATAAGCTCACAGCGTTATATTGCCGTCTAAGCCAGGACGACGCTCTCGATGGGGAGAGCAATTCCATCACCAACCAAAAGGCGTTATTATCCAAATATGCGGCGGAACACGGATTCCGCAATCCCATGTTTTTCGTGGATGACGGATTCTCAGGAACAAATTTCCAAAGACCCGGCTTTCAGGAAATGATGAAATATGTGGAGGACTATTCGGTTTCCACCCTGATTGTCAAAGACCTGTCCCGTCTGGGCCGGGAGTATTCCTATATGGGGCGGCTGCAGGATTTCATCTTCCCCGCCTACGATGTCAGGTTTATCGCCATCAACGATGATGTGGACAGTGCAAAGGGCGAAAACGACTTCGCCGTGTTCAAAAATGTATTTAACGATTATTACGCCAAAGACACAAGCAAAAAAATCCGGGCTGTCGTAAAAATGCGCGGAGAAGCCGGGGAACACATCGCCAGCAATCCGCCCTACGGATATGTGAAAGACCCACAGAATAAAAAGAAATGGATTGTAGACGAGGAATCCGCAAAGGTAGTGCGGCGTATCTTTGACCTGTGCATTGCGGGCAAAGGCCCCATGCAGATTGCAAAAGTCCTGACCGCTGACAGGGTACTGACGGTTACTGCGTATAACGCCAGACAGAAAGGATGGTCCATGCCGGATAACCTGTACCAGTGGTGTGCGAAGTCTGTCGCTGGAATACTGGAGCGGCCGGAATATACCGGCTGTACCGTCAACTTCAAGACCTATACCAAATCCCTCAAATTCAAGAAGCGGATGGAAAACCCGAAAGAAAACCGGAGGGTATTTGAAGATACGCAGCCGGCGATCATTGAGCGGGGACAATGGGAACGGGTACAGACGTTAAGAGCCAACAAACGCAGGCCGACAAAGACAGGGAAAACCAGCATTTTCTCCGGTCTTGTCTATTGTGCCGATTGCGGAGCAAAACTCTATTACTGTACCTGTAATACTTACAAGGATGAGTCTCAGGACCATTTCGTCTGCTCCAACTACAAGAGCAATACAGGTTCCTGCCAAATCCACTATATCCGGGAGGTTACGCTTTATAGGCGGGTGTTGGAATGTATTCAGGGAACACTGACCTATGTGCGTCTGTTCCGGGATGATTTCACACAGGAAATGCTGGCGCAGGACGAGGCCAGCCGGAAAGCGGAGCTGACGCAGAAGCGGAAAGCTTTCTCCGGGGCGCAGAAGCGTATGGAGGATTTGGACAAGATCATCCAAAGGCTTTATGAAGATTCCGTGCTTGGGAAATTAAGCGACCTCCGCTTTCAAAAGCTCTCGGCACAGTATGAGACGGAGCAGGCGGAGATTCAGCGGCTTGCTGTTTCACTGGAACGGGAAATTGAAAATGAAGCCGGACAAATTGCCGATGTGGGGCGTTTCCTCCAGCTTGCTGACCGGTATTCTGATTTGCAGGAGCTGGACGCAGCTACGGTAAATGAGCTGATTGAAAAAATCGTGATCCACAGCCCGGAGAAAATCGGCGGGAAGAAACATGTCACGATTGAAGTCTATTTTACCTATGTGGGGAAAATCCGGATTCCACTTGCCAAACCGGAACTACTGACAGAAAAACCGGTGTGACCTCCGCCACGCCGGTTTTTCCGGAAATTCTATTTACTTCCTTATGGGTATCCGCCTAAAGCTGCGGGCCCCGTTTATTTCATATCTGTTTTTTATTCTGCTACGTCTTTCATAGAGAATGAGAATCTTCCCATCTTATCCTTTCCAAGACAGACAACCTTCACCTTGTCGCCCAGTGTCAGTACATCCTCTACGCGGTTCACCCTCTCCCTGGAAATCTTGGAAATGTGCACCATTCCTTCTTTGCCCGGTGCAAACTCTACAAATGCACCGAATTCTTTGATGCTGACTACCGTTCCTTCCAGAACCTGTCCGGCTTCAAAGTCTGTCACGATAATGTAGATGAGCTTCTTTGCCTCATCCATTCCTGCGGCATCTGTACCACAGATGGATACGCTTCCGTCATCCGTAATATCGATCTTAACCCCGGTCTGTTCAATAATAGCATTGATGGTCTTTCCTCTCTGTCCGACCACGTCGCCGATCTTCTGAGGATCGATCTGCATCTGGATAATCTTCGGAGCGTACTCACCCACCTCTGGCCTTGGCTGTGCGATCGCTTTGCCCATCACCTCATCCAAGATGTAAGTCCTTGCTTTCTTTGTCGCTGCAATGGCCTCCTCAATGATGGCTCTCGTCAGTCCGTGAATCTTAATATCCATCTGGATTGCCGTGATACCTTTGTGGGTACCTGCAACCTTAAAGTCCATATCTCCGAAGAAATCCTCAAGTCCCTGGATATCCGTAAGCACCAGATAGTCATCATCTGTTTCGCCGGTTACCAGACCTGCTGAAATTCCTGCAACCGCAGCCTTGATCGGCACACCTGCCGTCATCAATGACATGGAGGAAGCACAGATACTCGCCTGGGAGGTGGAGCCGTTGGACTCAAATGTCTCAGACACTGTACGGATGGCATACGGGAACTCACTCTCATCCGGAAGCACCGGAATCAGTGCACGCTCTGCCAGCGCGCCGTGGCCGATCTCCCGGCGTCCCGGTCCTCTGGACGGCCTTGTCTCGCCGACAGAGTAAGACGGGAAATTATAATGGTGCATATATCTCTTGGAAGTCTCTGCTTCATCTAATCCGTCAAGCCTCTGCGCTTCTGCAAGAGGCGCCAGCGTCGTAATGGTACAGATCTGTGTCTGTCCGCGGGTGAACATGGCTGAGCCATGGACTCTCGGAATCAGGTCAATCTCTGCGGACAGAGCCCTGATCTGGTCGATCGCCCTTCCGTCCGGACGCTTATGATCCTTTAAGATCATCTTGCGGACAGTCTTCTTCTGATACTGATAAACTGCTTCTCCAAGCACCGCAAGCCACTCTTCCTTTTCTGCAAATGCCTCTTCCAGCTTCTCAGTGATCCGGCGGATATTTTCTTCCCTCACCTGCTTCTCATCTGTAAATACAGCCTCTTCCATTGCCTCCTGAGGAACGATCTCTTTGATTGCCTCAAACAATTCCTGCGGCACTGCACAACTCTCGTATGTGTGCTTCTCCTTGCCGCACTCTGCAACGATCGTGTCAATGAACGCAATCACCTTCTGATTCATCTCATGAGCCGCAAAGATCGCCTCGATCATCTGCTGCTCCGGCACCTCATTGGCGCCTGCTTCGATCATAATGACCTTTTCCCTGGTGGAGGCAACTGTAAGCGCCATCTCAGAAGCTTCCTTCTGCTCAGCCGTCGGGTTGAACACAAACGCTCCGTCAACCAGGCCTACCTGGGTCGTAGAGATCGGGCCGTCAAACGGGATATCGGAAATGCTTGTGGCGATTGCCGCTCCGAGCATAGCGGTAAGCTCCGGAGAGCAGTCCTGGTCCACAGACAATACCAGATTCTCCAAGGTTACATCATTGCGGTAATCCTTCGGGAACAAAGGCCTCATAGGTCGGTCAATGACACGGCAGGTAAGGATGGCATTTTCAGATGCTTTTCCTTCTCTTTTGTTAAATCCTCCCGGAATCTTCCCGACAGAATACAGTCTCTCATTGTATTCAACACTTAACGGGAAAAAGTCGATTCCTTCCCTTGGTTTCTCTGATGCGGTTGCCGTACAAAGCACGGTCGTGTCTCCGTAGTGCATAAGAACTGCGCCGTTTGCCTGCTTTGCAACTCTGTCCACATCAACGCACAGTGTCCTTCCGGCCAGCTCCATTTCAAATTTTTTGTACATAGTGTTCTCCTCTGCTTCAAATATTTTGGGGAAAGGGAACACCGAAACTACTGAAAAACACATTTTGAAAGGCAAATATGCTTTTCAGTGGTCTCGGGTGTAGCTTCCCTGTCCACAATCTTAAATATTATAGCATATAACACAGAAATGTGCTACTACTATTTTCACGCTGCCACTCCGGTGTAAGCAAAACCCCCGGCCGTTTCCAGCCGGGGTATCCATCTTCTTATTTAAAATTATTTTCTAAGGCCGAGTCTCTCAATCAGCTTACGGTATCTCTCAATATCTACTTTCTTCAGATATGCCAGAAGCCCGCGTCTCTGTCCGACCATCTTAAGAAGACCTCTCCTTGAATGGTGATCCTTCGGGTTTGCCTTAAAATGCTCTGTCAGGTCATTGATCCTTGCTGTCAGAATCGCAATCTGAACCTCCGGAGAACCGGTATCTCCTTCTGACCTTCCGTAGTCCTTAATAATCTGTTCTTTCTGCTCTTTTGAAATCATTGTCGTTTCCTCCTTATTTTCACTGTCATACACCGCCTGGCATTAAGTAACGGTCGGAGTATAGTCCGGTTACCGAATGCCGGCTGTCACCTTGGAAAGTATAGCATATCCTTCGGTCAAAGTAAAGCGGTATTTCTTATATTTCGTCATCATCGTCATCTATATCCGGGACAGGCTCCACAATAGCAAACGCAATATTGGTAGCATGGTCGGCCACACGTTCAAGGCCGGATATGGTATCAGAAAATATCATGCCCGCTTCCGGCGTGCACTTATTTTTTGTCAGGCGTTTCACATGAGAACGCTGCAGCTTTTTCTCAATGGCATCAATCTCATCTTCCAGCCTCAAGATCTCTTTCATATGCTTTGGATTACCATATGTAAACATATCCAGGGAATATTTCAAAATAACAACTACCTTTTCCATCAGGTCGCTTAACTGTCTCTTGGCCTTGTCGCTGAACTCAATCCCTTCTTTTATCCTTCGGTTGGCCGAATCTGCAAAGTTCTCTGCGTGGTCTCCCACACGCTCGATATCATTCACTACATGGAAAAGGCCCGCGATCAGGCTTGCATCGGCCAGAGGGAGTTCGGTTTCGTTCGCTTTCACCAGATAATCCGTAATCCTGCGATTCAGGAAATTAATATATTTTTCCCGCTTGTACACCTCATTTAACGCGTCCTCATCCAGCTCGCACAGAGCTTTCATTCCCTTCTGAAGGTTGGTGATCGCCATATTCCCCATATGCTCGATCTCTTTAATTCCGTCATGGACCGCCGTGGTTGGTGAGATAATAGATTTACCCCCGATATGGAGAAGCTGATACTCATCCTCCTGATCCACATCCTTTCCAGGAACAAGCTTATAGGTTGCTTTCACGATCCATCCCATAAACGGGAACAGGAGAACGACTTCAAAAACCTTGATCAGAGTATGTGCATTGGCAACCGCACGCGCCGGATTCCCCCCGGATATCTGTAAGATGCCGCCTGTAACCGGACCTAATGCCACCATCAGGATCACAAATGCTATGGCCGACCCTATCGCATTAAACAGAAAATGGATCAGCGCCGCACGTTTTGCATCTTTGTTCCCTCCAAGACTTGCAACCAGCGCAGATACACATGCTCCGATGTTACACCCCAGGATCAAAAACGGACATATCGTAAATTCCAGGAGCCCCTTGGATGCCATCAGGATAACAATACCGACCGTCGCCGAGGAGCTCTGAAGGACAGCCGTAATTGAAAAACCGACTACCATTGCTGCCAGCGGATTTTCCAGGGACTTCAAAAAGTCAACAATGTGCGGAGAATCCTTGATGGAGGTAAGCGCTCCTCCCATTGTGCTCAGACCCATGAACAGAATCCCAAATCCCAGTACGACTTCTCCGAACCTTTTTATCTTTGCCTTCTTACAGAACATCATCATAACTACGCCGACGATCACAAATAACGGCGCCACGTCCGACAGGTTAAACGCAATCAGCTGTCCGGTAATCGTCGTACCGATATTCGCACCGAGGATTACCCCCGTAGCCTGCATCAGATTCATCAGCCCTGAATTTACAAAGCTCACCACCATAACCGTAGTTGCATTGGAGGACTGTATGATCGCCGTAAATATAAGGCCAACCATCATTCCTACAAAACGGTTTTTGGTAAAAAACTCCAAGATCCCTCTCATTCTGGCTCCCGCCGCTTTCTCAAGCCCGTCGCTCATCTCCTTCATTCCGAACAAAAACAAGCCGAGTCCCCCAAGCAGTGAGAAAAATGTCACGATATCCATCTGTATTCTCCTTTAACTTTTATCCTTCAAAGTAACTTCTTCCGTATGCAATATCCCGGTTAATGTATATCCTCATCTCTTCTACACTCCTGAATTTCTGTTCCGGACGGCAAAACTTCAGCAGCTCTGTGTATACCGTCTTGCCATAGGCATCTCCCTCATAACCGAACAGATAACTTTCAATCAATACCCGGCCTTCTGCGGATACGGTAGGCTTCACCCCTATGTTGGAGATTCCTCCATACCAGACGCCGTCCACCAGGCTTCGGCTCACATACACGCCCCGTTGCGGTATCATCTTTTCCCGGGGCCATTCTACATTAAATGTAGGAAAGCCCAGATTTCTTCCCAGAGCTTTTCCATGCTCCACAATTCCGGTGACTCCATAATGATACCCTAAAAGTACAAATGCAAGCTCCACGTCCCCTTCCTGTACTACTTCCTTGATATAGGTACTGCTGATCTCCCGTCCATGATAACGTTCCTTATCCACGACAACCGTCTGATACCCGTACTGCTCTTCGTGTTCCTTAAGAAAACCGGCATCTCCTTCTTTGCCGTACCCAAACTGAAAATCCGTACCTATCACTACATAGTCTGCGTGGAAGACACCTTTGATTACTTTATCCACAAAATCCCCGGCGCTTAAGTGCCGGAAATCATCCGAAAACGGACAGTTGACCAGATAATCAAGCTTCCCCGACAGATATATGCGCTTCTCCTGTGCTGTCATAAGGATCTGCCTTCTGCTCATATCAAAAGTGCAGAGGACACTTCTTACATTTTCCTGCTCTTTGAATTCATTCACTCTCTCCACCAGTTTCTGGTGGCCTCTGTGAAGCCCGTCAAACTTCCCGAAGGTCACTGCTGATCTTGTGGTGTCTGTGTATTCTTTTAGACCTTCAATATATTGCATTCTAATTCCTCTCATTATAAATCTTCTTTGTCAAAAAACATTTTTTCGATTGTATAATCTTTTTTTTCTTTCCTGTATCGGTACAATCCGATAAACCGGCCTCTTCCGTCATACACCCGCACAACAGCTGCTGCATCCGGTCCGGAGGCAGACGGCCGGCTGTTCTGACCGTCCTGGCGGCACAGTCTCTCAAGGGCCTTAACAGGAAAAGGGTTCCCATTGTATGCCAGCTTCTCATACTGCGGTTTCACCGCCATCCCGGCATAATCCGGAAACATCTGATCAACCGGAAGTACAATCTCATCCAGAGTCCCGGCATCCCGAAAAGCTTCAATCTGTTTCAGGGTATATGCCTCCCCAAGCTCAAACTGCCCTGACTTTGTACGGATCAATTCCTCCATGCATCCTCCGCAGGAAAGCTTCTGTCCGATATCATGGCACAAAGTACGGATATAGGTTCCTTTGGAACAGCTGACACGTATCCGTACCCTTGGAATCGATAATTCCAGTATCTCAATCTCAAAAATACGGATCCTCCTGGATTTACGTTCTACCGTTTTCCCTTCCCTGGCAAGGTCACAGAGTTTTTTTCCGCCCACCTTCAAGGCTGAGTACATCGGCGGTATCTGGTCATAATCCCCTTCAAATGACCGGATCGCCTCCCGCACCCTGCTCTCTGTGAGTCCCTCCGTGCTCCTATTATGAAGCACAGATCCTGTAATATCCTGGGTATCTGTCTCAATGCCCAGAAGAAGCACAGCCTCATACTCCTTATTCTTTTCCGTCAAAAGGCCGCACACCTTAGTCCCTCTGCCGAGGCACACCGGCAAAACTCCTTCTGCATCCGGATCCAAAGTCCCGGTATGGCCGATCTTCCGCTGTCCTGTGATTCCCCTCAGCTTTGCCACCACATCGTGAGAAGTAAAACCCTTTTCCTTATATACGTTGATAATACCGTGTATCATACCTCTTCCCCCAACTGGTGGGCGATCTGCACAGACAGATTATTCAGCACGTCCAGCGGCTGCCCTGTCATTGTAAAACCGGCGGCCTTTTTATGACCTCCACCCCCGAAATACTGTGCGATCACACTGACATCCACATTCCGGGTGGAACGCAGGCTTACTTTATATTCACTCGGTTTCGTCTCATACATGAAAACAGCAACTTCTACCCCCTTCGTATTGCGAAGATGGCTTACAATCCCGTCCAGGTCCTTCGGTGTTACTCCATAGAATTCCATATCCCGCTGCTTTATGTACACTGCAATGCATTTCTTATCCATAAACAGAATACTCTCGAGCAGCGCACGGCCCAGCACCTGGTTCTGGGCATAAGTCTTCTCATAGTAAGTGTCCTGGATCAACGCAGACGTATCCACGCCCTTCTCCATCAGATCAGCAGCCGCCCTCATCGTTGACGGAGCCGTGCAGGAATACTGGAACACCCCGGTATCATGGATAATTCCAAGATATAACGCCTCAGCCACCTCTTTACTGATCTTAGCCTTGTCAAGCAGCTGATAGACAAGCTCCGAAGTAGAACTGGCATCCGGGACAATATAATTCTCATCCGCAAAGCTCTGATTGCTGATATGATGGTCAATACAAAATGTGCGCTTTGCCTGCCCGAAAAGGGGGGCTGAAAATCCAAGGCGCTCTTTGTCCCCGCAGTCAAGGCATATAAAAAGATCATATGCCCTGCCTCCGGGAATCTCATGCCTGATATCTTCTGCAGCCTTGATAAACCGGTACGATTCAGGAATATCCTCCAGATAAACATGAACCGTCTTTTCCGGATAATTCTCTCTGATATACTGATACATCCCCATACATGAACCTGTACAGTCCCCATCCGGCCTTACGTGTCCGCCGATGGCTATTTCCTCTGCCTGTGCAAGAATTCTATTCAGCATCGTCATCACCTTCCACTGTCATCCCTCTGGTTACTTCATCAATCTTTTTAGACATATTGACACCATATTCTATGGACTGATCCAATATAAAACGGATCTGCGGCGTATTACGCATGTTCAGGGTACGCGCCAGTTCACGGCGGATATACCCTTCTGCACTCTGGAGGCCTGCAAGTGTATCTCTTTGTTCCTCCTCGGTTCCAAGGACACTGATGTACGCCTTACAGGTCTTAAGGTCCGGGGCAACCTCCGCTGCAACCACGGATGTCCACGGGGCAACCCGGGGATCCTTGATGCCTCCCCGGATAATACCGCTTAACTCCCGCTGAACCTCTGTATTTACCCTTGTATTCTTTATACTACGTTTTTTCAAATTATCTTCCTTTCTTTTATGTCAGGATAAGGCCTTTTAAACTCTTACCTCGGGATCTCGACCATCTTAAATGCCTCTACCTGGTCTCCTTCCTTGACATCGTTAAAGTTTGCAAATACAAACCCACACTCATATCCTGCCCTGACTTCCTTGACATCGTCTTTGAAACGCCTCAGTGATTCAAGCGCTCCTTCATAGATTACAATACCGTCCCTTGTGATACGGACAGAACAGTCTCTTTCAAATGTCCCGTCAAGTACGTAAGAGCCTGCAATCGTACCGACACCGGATGCCTTAAATGTCTGGCGCACTTCTGCGTGCCCGAGTACTTTCTCCTCGAAGACCGGATCCAGCATTCCTTTCATGGCTGCCTCCACATCCTCGATGGCATTGTAGATGACACGGTAAAGCCTGATATCGACGCCCTCACGGTCCGCCGTTTCCTTTGCAGTTGCATCCGGGCGCACATTGAATCCGATAATGATCGCATTGGACGCAGATGCAAGGCTGACATCCGATTCGTTGACTGCACCGACGCCGCCGTGAATGATCTTAACGACTACTTCATCGTTGGACAGCTTCAGAAGGCTCTGCTTAATGGCCTCTACTGATCCCTGTACATCTGCTTTTACAACAATGCCAAGCTCCTTTAAGTTGCCCTCCTTGATCTGAGTAAACAGATCATCCAGCGACAGTTTGGATTTTGTATCTTCCAGAAGCTTCACCTTGCTCTGGGAAATAAAGGTCTCTGCAAAATTTCTTGCTTCCTTGTCGTTGGCACAGCCTACAAATACTTCGCCTGCATTTGGTACATCGTTAAGTCCCAGGATCTCTACCGGCACAGAAGGCCCTGCTTCTTTCACACGCCTTCCCTTATCATCCATCATAGCTCTGACCTTGCCGTGTGCAGAACCTGCCGCTATAGCATCTCCCACACGAAGGGTACCTTTCTGCACAAGGACGGTAGCAACCGGTCCTCTTCCCTTATCCAGCTGCGCCTCCAGTACAAGACCTCTTGCACGTCTGTTGGCATTTGCCTTCAGTTCAAGAACCTCTGAGGTGAGCAGGATCATTTCCATCAGCTCCTCAAGACCCTCTCCGGTCTTTGCAGATACCGGAACGAAAACAGTACTTCCTCCCCAATCCTCTGCGATCAGTTCGTACTCTGTCAGTTCCTGTTTCACACGCTCAACGTTGGCGCTCGGTTTATCGATCTTATTGACGGCTACGATAATCTCAACTCCCGCCGCCTTTGCATGATTGATCGCCTCCACGGTCTGCGGCATCACACCGTCATCCGCCGCTACTACAAGGATCGCAATGTCTGTAGAGCTTGCACCGCGCATACGCATAGCCGTGAACGCCTCATGTCCCGGTGTATCAAGGAACGTGATCTTTTCTCCGTTCACATCTACAACATAAGCGCCGATGTGCTGTGTAATCCCGCCTGCTTCTCCGCTGATCACATTGGTATCGCGGATGGCATCCAGAAGAGAAGTCTTTCCATGGTCTACATGACCCATAACACAGACTACCGGAGGACGCTTCTTCATCTTCTTTTCGTCCTCTTCCTCTTCCTTCAGAAGTTCCTCTATCACATCCACGACCTCTTCTTTTTCACAGAGGATCTCAAACTCCAGAGCAATTTCCTCTGCCGTCTCATAATTGATCTCCTGGTTTACGGTCACGATTTTTCCCTGCAGGAAAAGCTTTTTCACAATCACAGAAGGGACGATCTTCATCTTATCTGCCAGTTCTTTGATTGTAAGAACTTCAGGAATTATAATTGACTTGATCTCTTCCTGCTGCTTCTGCTCCTTAGGCTGCGGCTTATGCATCTGCTTTTTACCCTTTGGCAGCCGCTCCTCTTCCTCATGGCGGTAATCCTTCTTCTTATGATCTTCCTTGCCCTTGCCTTTATTGCTGCGCTGAGGCTTCTGTGCCGGTGTCTCTGGAGCCGGGATACTGGAAGAATTCGTTCTTCTGTCATTTCTTCGGTCTCCGCCCGGTCTGTCATTCCGGTCTCCGAACGGCCTCCTGTCTCTGTCCGGACGGTCTCCCTGCGGCCTGCCGTCTCTCCTGTCGTTTCTGTCATTTCTATCGTTTCTGTCATTTCTGTCACCGTTAGGCCTTCCGGAACGCATGCCTGACGGACGGTGATCTCTGTCCGGACGATCCTGTGCCGGACGCCTCTCACCTCCGTGCTGCGCCTGTACTCCCGCCTGGGACAAAGGCCTCTCTGCCGGTCTTGCCTGAGGCTTTTGAACCGCCTTTGCTGCCGGCCTTTCCGATGGCTTTTCCATCGGTTTTTCTGCCGGCTTTGACATTGATTTTGATACCGGCCTTTCCACCGGCTTTTCTACTGGTTTTTCTGCCGGTTTCACTGCGGGTTTTTCCGGCTGTGCAGCCTTTGCCGCCTGCTGGTTCATCTGTCCCTTCGCCGGACGCCCGTTATTTACCTGCATGGGACGCCCCTGCGGCATTGCGGACTTTCCTCCCTGACGTCTGCCCTGTTTTGCACCGTTCTGCGTATTCTGAGGACGGAACACATGCACGATATTCTTTTTCTTAGGCGCCTCTGCGGGTTTCTCAGCTTCTCCCGCCGGCTTCTGGGATACCGGCCTGCCTGCCTGCTCCTCCTGATTCTGAGGTGCTGCCCCGCCGGCCGGGGCTTCCTGCCTGGCCGGTGAACCGCTTCCTGATCTGGAAAACATTTTCCGAACCTGCCCCGCGTCCCCTTCTTCGAGTACACTCATATGATTTTTTACTTCTATACTTCTGGCTTTCAGGAACTCAATCACTTCTTTACTCTGAATGTTCAGTTCCTTCGCCAACTCATAGATCTTTATTTTTGCCATATACACTACCTCCTTTATGCAGCCTAGTTATCTTCTGTGTCAATGTGTTTCCTGATTCCCTTTGCAAACCCCTCATCCAATACTGCAAGGGATGCACGGAACTCCTTTCCCATTGCATGCCCCAGAGTATCTTTATCTTTATAAAAACAGATCGGCACTTTGTAAAAGTCACACATATTCTGAAACCTTTTCTTCGTGTTATCTGATGCATCTCCCGCTACCATTACCAGCGAGGCATTCCCCGATTTTATTTCTTTTTCTGTGCAGAACTCGCCGCTTGCAACCTTCCCCGCTTTTGTAGCCAGGCTGATAAGTGACAAAACTTTACTCTGACCCAATCTCTTTCATCTCCTTTTCCAGTGTGTCATAGACCTCCTGCGGAATTGCCTGCTTAAAAGAACGTTCAAGGCCTTTATTCCTGATTGCTTTGGACAGACACTCTTTATCCGGACAGATGTAAGCGCCCCTTCCGTTCTTTTTCCCTGTGGCATCCAGCAAAAACTCATTGTCTGCCGTGCGGATGACCCGGATCATCTCTTTTTTATTTTTCATTTCCTGACAGCCTACACACTGGCGCACTGGCGCTTTTCTATTCTTCTTCGTAGTCTTCACTGTAGTCTTCACTGTACTCTTCACCATATGCCTCTTCGCAGCCTTCCTCGTAGCCCTCTTCATACATTTCCTGCTCGTATACGCCTTCGCTCAGTTCCATATAATTCTCCGGGAGCTCTCCGGACTCGATGGCCTGCGTCTCACTCTTAATGTCGATCTTGTAGCCGGTAAGCCTTGCGGCAAGTCTTGCGTTCTGCCCCTCCTTGCCGATCGCCAGAGAAAGCTGATAATCCGGCACGATAACACTGGCCGACTTTTCATCCGGGTCTGCCATAACGGAAATAACCTTGGCCGGGCTCAGCGCATTCTCGATCAAAATTGCCGGATTGTCACTCCAGTTGATAATGTCAATCTTCTCGCCGCGAAGCTCGTTGACGATGGCATTTACCCTCGCTCCGTTCATTCCCACACATGCGCCTACCGGATCCACATCCGGATCATTGGACCACACGGCAATCTTGCTTCTGCTTCCCGCCTCTCTTGCAATGCTCTTAATCTCCACAATGCCTTCCTTGACCTCTGTCACCTCAGACTCAAAGAGGCGTTTCACCAGTTCCGGATGCGTACGTGATACCAGGATCTTCGGCCCTTTGGTCGTATTCTTTACTTCCACCACATACAGCTTGATCCGCTCTGTCGGTTTAAAGACTTCTCCCTTTACCTGTTCGTTTTCCGTCAGCATGGCGTCTGCCTTGCCGAGATTGATACTTACATTCCTTCCTACATACCGCTGTACGATACCGGTTACGATATCCTTTTCTTTCTCAAAATACTGATCATATACGACCTTGCGCTCTTCTTCCCGGATCTTCTGCAGAATCAGATTCTTGGCATTCTGCGTCGCAATACGTCCGAAAGATTTTGACTCGACAGCAATCTGGACAATGTCTCCGACTTCGTATTTGCCGTCAATATTTCTTGCATCCTCCACACTGATCTGCTCCAGGGGATCCTCCACGTCCTCCACCACAGTCTTTTCTGCCAGCAGCTGATAATCACAGGTTTCCCGGTCCATGATCACCTTAATGTTGTCTGCCTTTCCAAAATGGTTCTTACAGGCACTCAGCAGAGAATTCTCAATTGCTTCCAGCAAAGTCTCTTTGCTGATATCCTTTTCCTTCTCCAAAATATTCAACGCCTCTAATAATTCTGTGTTCATTATGATCCTCCTCCTGTTAATCTAAAAATCAAACGCCAGGCGAATAAGCGCTATATCGCCCTTCTCAAAGGTTTTTAAGGTTTCATCTTCCATCTGGATCGTCACCGTACCCTCCTCATAGCTTTTTAAGGTTCCGGTAAATTCTTTCCGTTTATCTGTCATGCGGTAAGTCCTGACTTCCACTTCCCTGCCAAGGCTCCGCCTGAAATCTTTCTCTTTCTTTAAAGGCCTGCCAAGTCCTGGAGAACTGACCTCCATAATGTACGTGTCGTCAATGTAGTCCTTTTCATCCAGGATATCGGACAATCTGCGGCTCACCTTCTCACAGTCGTCAATACTGATTCCGCCCGGCTTGTCGATATACGTACGGAGGTACCAGGTACTGCCTTCCTTCACATACTCCACGTCCACCAGCTCATACCCGTACTCTTCCACAATAGGGATCAGAATCTCTTCTGTCTTTTGTTCATAAATTTCTCTTTTTGACAATGTTAAACTTCCTTTCTTCCCAACAAAGAAGAGTGAACTTTCGTTCACTCTTCTGCCGGATTCTTATGTAACTATAGGTAAGTATAGCACCACTTCCCTATAAATGCAAGGTTTTTTTGCTATCCCTGCACCTGAAGAAGCTTTACTTTCAGCTCCTGTTCCAGACGCCTGATCTCAGCCTCTGCCTCAGCTCTCTTCCTGCGCCCCTCCTGCTGAATCTGCATCACCTCATCAAGCGTTGAGATCAATGTTTCATTTGTGTGCTTCAGCGTATCAATCTCTACGATCCCCCTCTCAGATTCTCTGGCAGTCTCTATCGTGGCAATCTTAAGCTTGTCCGCATTTTTCTTAAGAAGTTCGTTGGTCATATCCGTCACCTGACGCTGTGCGGCGGCAGCCTGCGCCGAGTGCTCCACTCCAAGAGCCAGCACCATCTGACTTTTCCATAAAGGAATCGTATTAACGATCGTAGACTGAATCTTCTCCACCATAATGGTGTTATTTCCCTGAACCAGACGGATCTGTGGGGCAGTCTGCATAGATACGGTCTTTGTCAGCTCCAGGTCATGGAGTTTCTTTTCAAAACGGCTGCACATGGCGTCCAGATCCCTGGCTGCCTGAGCATCCTCTGCAAGCCCTGTCTGCTGTGCCTTTCTAAAAAGTTCGGGAAGGCTTGTGCTTCTTACCTCTTCAAGCTTTCTTTTTCCCGCCAGAACATACATAGACAGCTCTTTAAAATACGTAAGATTCAGCTCATACATTTTATCCAGGATCGCAATATCCTTGAGAAGCTGAACCTGATGAGACTCCAGCATTTTGCAGATCTGATTGATATTCGTCTCGGCTTTTGCATATTTGATCTTCATGGACTGAATCTTATTGGAGGTCTTCCTGAAAATTCCGAACATACCCTTTTCTTCCTCCTCAAACCCTTTCAGTTCCTTCACCACATCAGACAGAAGGTCTCCCACTTCCCCGAAATCCTTTGTGCGGACATTTTCAAGGGCCGACTCGGAAAAATCTGCCATTTTTTTCTGCGTCCCTGCACCGTACTGCAGAACCGCCGCAGAATTTGTCAGGTCAATCTGCGCTGCAAATGCCTGCACTACCCTTCTTTCCTCTTCTGACAAAATACTGTCATCAAAAACCTGTTCCTGTTTTTTTACTTCAACTGCTTTTTCTTCCGCAAACGGCTCCAGCGTAAGCTCAGGAACTGTCTGGAAACTTTCAAATTCGTTACTCATAATCCCTCCGTTGTTTTACTTTCTCATCCCGTCTTCCGTAAGCCCTTCCTGGGCAAGCATCGTCTGCAGTACAGATATATCCGAGGACACATCCCAGGCCGTATCCTGGAACAGATTGTCCAGCAGCCTTTCAAACGCAACGTTCAGCGTATCCAGCGTATCCTCGATCTCCTTCATGGACGCACGGATATTATCACCGTCTACCGGCTGGGCGGACAACTCCTGATAGGCCTCAAGAAGCTTCACCGTCGTCGGAAGGTAATACTCCATCAGCCTGCGGATATCATCCACGGATTCCGGGTTCTGCTCTACCCGGTCAAAAATTCGGTCCACCACGGTCTCCATACGGGAAATCTTTGCCGAGATCTCTCTGCCGGGGATGGCGTCATTGCATCTGTGGATCTTCTGGATATACCGGTCTCCCTCGTCAATGATCCTCTGCACCTCCGGAGAGAGTCCTCTGTCTTCTGACACATCCGTCCGCTCCTGCGACTCCTTCTTGGGATCTTCCCTGTGTGCATTTTCCTGCTGCTTATATTCCTCCTGCCTGCTCTTCTTCCTGTCTTCCTGTATGTTCAGGTACTGATCGTACATTCGGTGGCTGACCATCAGACATTTTTTGTCCTCGTCCAGATGCCCCTCAAGAAACCAGCCATTAGAAATCATATATTCCAGGTCTTTCACTACATATTTTACACTTTTGTGGATACCGTCCGAGAGTTCGCGCACATTACAGTATTCTCTCTGTCCGATCATCCGTATATAAGCGCGAAACCGCCTGACACGCTTGCGGATCACCGTCCCCCATCTGCACAGGCCGAGCCCGCCGGTTCCAAACACAAAAAACAGACCGGCGACAATCCACTGAAACACACCGACTGTACCTAGATCCAGCAGTCTGTAAAGGTACATTCCTGCCAGGGCGAACAAACATCCGGCCCCCGCAAGCCCCGCCACAGACAACAGGATTCCTCCTGCCGTGTGGAAGCCTGTCCTGCGGTACAGCCCGACTGTATTTTGCCCGGGATAGGCCGGAGGTATTCCATAAGCATATTGCTGCTGTCCATACTCAAAAGAAGCACCCCCTGATCCGCCGGTGCTTTGATATCCCCGCCCGTACTCTCTGTGGCCGAAAGCACCGGATCCCCGGTTGTTATACCATCCACCGTTTTTGATCGTCCGGGTGATCCCGCTTACTGCATCATTCACTGTATTGGTAATCGTCTCATTCAATTTTCTGAAATCCCGGGTATCAATGGCATCCTGCACCGTTCTGCGGATGTCCTCACCATATCTTTCCCAGTCCCGTCTGTTCATGCTGTCCTCCTAATCTGTCCGTTTTCTTCAAAATTTCTTTGATTATAGCACATTCGGGACTGTCATTCAACTCGACGACGCCTTTATCTCCTTTATCTCCTTTTTCTATACAGGCCGGCAAACAAAAGACCGGCAAGCAATACCCCCGCACTGCTGCCAAGCAGAAACCATTGTTTTTTCTGATCCGCACCCCCGTCAGTCAGAGGCACTTCTTGCGTCGGAGGGCTTACTTCCGGCATTTGATCTTGCGGGAAGCCCTCTTCCGGAACCCTTTCGCCCGGCCCCGGTTCTTTCTGGTCACCGGACGCCTCTCTTTGACCTCCCATGTTTTCCATGACTCCCATATCTGAAATATTCAGATCAGAAGCATCAACCCGGGAGCCTGTATTCTCCGCCTGACTGTCAGCGGACGATGCGGCCGTGCCGTCAAGCTGCCCGCGGACACTCTCTGCACGGAGCAGGCAAAAGCGCTCCAGCACCTCCGCGCCCTTCTTATATTCGTCAAAGGTACAGAATTTCGTAGGATCTTTCTCTACATAAGCAGAAATCAGTTCTGCTGCATGGGAAAGAATCTCACCAAAAACCCCGCCGTCAAAATACTGCTCTATAAATTCTGCAAAATACCGGTGATACAACTGCGTATATTCCTCATCCGCAAAAATCCATGCCAGCATGGGACGGGATTCCACTGTTTTTCCGGATACCGGTGTATCTATAGGATAATTCACAAGGTCAGAGGCATCCTTTGCGCCCTGAAATCCTCCGAATGCAAGGTTATAATCCCATGGAATCATAGACAGCACGCCCTCCTCTTCATACAGATAATAATTATGAATCATAGAACCAGTATAACTGTCAAAATTACAGACAAAATTATGTACCACAAAATATCGGATCACTTCTTCCACATCCACAACTTCCTCCACGTTCTCACGCTGGTTCAGCTGCCTGAGAGATGCTATAAGCCGGTCTTTATCTTCATCCTCAATTTCTGTTTTGGCATTCTCAAAAATATTTTGGTAACTGTCATATTCGTCATCTGAATACAGGAGCGAGACATCACTGTCATTCGCCTCATCGTTCATATCACCCAGCATGTTTCCCTTGCCTCCGCCCAGATTCTGGCTGTCCGGTTTGTAAAGTTCCCCGTATCCACTGCCGTAATTTCTCTCAAGAAATGATTCTTCCACCCCTTCTACCGCCAGGTACAATCCCCATTCTTCGCCATTTACTGTAATGTACACATAGCTGCAGAGCGGGGCATCCACTCCGAACCCTTCCATCATCTGATAGGTGAGATAATCCTTCATATAAGTATTGTCCTGTATGATGTTATTCAGGCTTAATTTATCAAGCCCATAATAACTTTTGCCGCTGTCATAATGGTCGAACTCAATCTTAAAACTATATCGGTCATTGCCGTATCCTGCCACCTGCATCAGCGAAGTATTGCCTTTGGCTCGGACAGCTACATTTTTATATGCCTCCTGATCAATAACGACCGAACAGGCTGCATACTCCTCATTGGTGCATGTATCTATAAAACCATCCCAGTCATCCATTACAATATTAATCGTATGTACCGTCTCTGTATCAAACAGACGGCTCTCATACCCTTTTACTGCCGAGACTTCCAAAAGTCCCAGCTCCCTGCCATTCATAAAAACCAACGTCAGAAGTACGGCAGTTATGATGGCGGCACAGCAGATTTTATCAATGTGTTTATTTGTAGACATAATTACTCCTCCACTATCCCATATAATCCCCGTTATAGCTGACCAGTACAGCAGTTCCTACCCCCTGCATTGCAGACAGATGGTTCACAAAACCGGTATTATCACCCTTTATCCGAATATCGATCTGAAGCTCAATCATCTCCTTCCGAACCGTTTTGCTCCGGATCACACAATGCTTTACCTGGCTTTTCAAATACTCAACCGCTGCCCCCTCACTGTCGTTCCCTTCACAGTGAAGCACAACAATATACGGGTTGCTGTAAGACTTTTTATTCGTAAAGATCAGTAAGATAACGCCAACAGCAACACTGCCGAACACCGCAAGGGGAATCATTCCTGCCGCCAGCACAATGCCGGCGCCGATCGCCCAGAACAAAAAAACAAGATCCAGAGGCTCCTTGACGGCTGTCCGGAAACGAACGATAGAAAGTGCACCTACCATACCGAGAGAAAGCACTACATTTGAAGTTACCGCCAGGATAACCAGTGTGGAGATCATTGTCATCGCCACAAGGGTTACTCCAAAGCTGGAAGAATACATAACGCCGGTAAATGTTTTTTTATAGACCAGAAAAATAAACATACCGATGCCAAATGCCAGTATCATAGAAATTGCCATATCTAAAATTGATACACTTGCTATATTCTCTAAAAAACCTGATTTAAAAATATCCTGAAAACTCATACTCCTGTCACTCTCCTATTCTTCATGTGAAATATTGTCCTAATCTGCCACAAATCTTTTCCCTGTATTTTAACAAAGTGTGTCACCCGTAGATCCTGCAGGCAGCATATTTAGAAAATGCCGCTGAATGTGTACCCGGAATCTGAATAATATCCCGGATCACCGACGGCAGAAACGCATCCCACTTTACCTCAAGGATCATCGGTGCATCGCGGACCGGAACCATCATACAGTCCGGATCCAGAAAATCAATGCAATGGATTCCGGTGCGGATATGATAATCCAGCGTAACCCTGACATTTCCGGGTTCATAGATGAATGGTTCTCTTGTGTAATCTACGATGGTTTTTGGCCGAAGCCCCTGGCAGCACATCTTACAATATAATTCCTGCATAAGCTCCCTGCTGCAGCCTGCCAGTTTCTCCAGATTGCCGTCCGAAGCGGCCCGGGCCTCGCCCAGAAACATCCGTTCCTGCACCTTCGTGCACAGCCCGTTTCTTTTGCTCTTCTTCTCCAGCACAACAAACGAAGGATCTCCGTTATAATAACGGATGCGGAATTTTTCCCGTCTGTCTACGCCATTTACCTTGTCTAAAAACGCCTGGTCCGCAGGGCTGTCAAAATACAGGCTCCTCACTTCATACCTTCCGTTAACGGCATGGGGATCCGGAGACATTACAGCCTTTAGTCCAGAACGAAGGGCAAGGATATCTGCAAACCTTATCTCATGCTTCCATTCATGACGAGCATTCATGGCTTTCCCTCCTTTTTTAATATTTGATCCGCTGCACAGTATACTCTTTTAACCTTAACTGAAGCTTAGAAAACAGCAGCCACACAAAAATAGCAGGATATGCGTCCGTTTCCGACACATACCCTGCTATTTTCCGGCAGCTTCTTTCTGCCTTGATCTCCATTTTTTGATTTGTCTATGTTCCGTCAGGAGGTACTGATTTAAAATGTACAATAAAACTGATCTTGTTTTCCCCTGTATATTCTGCACGAATCCGCCCATCATTGGCCCGCACAATAGAGCGCGCCACCGAAAGGCCGATCCCATATCCCCCGTTCTTTTGCGTCCTGGCAGTATCCCCACGGTAAAACCGGTCAAACAACTGATCCGCCGCCACGTCCGGAAGGCGCTCACAGCTATTTTGAACCCGCATCTGGACCAGGCCTGCCTCTCTGGCAAGGCTCACCTGTATTTTCCCATTTTCATCTGTATACTTTACCGCATTATCCAGAAGAAGAACAATCAACCGTTCGATCTGCCCCTGATCCGCAGATATGAACATATCCGGCTGTATCTCTGTCTGAACCAGTATATGCCTGGCCTCCATAGGCTGGGCAAACTCTCTGACCACCCGCCCAAAGATCCCATCCAGAGGAAAAGTCTCTTTCCTGGCTTCTCCCCCAAGTTCTTCCATACGTGCAAGTATGAGAAGGTTATTCATCAATCCGTTCAGCCTTTCCACCTGGCCTTTAATATTTCTGCTCCATTTATTCTCCCCTATATAGAGCTCCATGGCCTCGGTGTTAGACCGGATGATGGCAAGGGGGGTTTTAATTTCGTGCCCTGCATTGGTCACAAATTGCTGCTGTCTTTCGATATTTTCCGCCACAGGCCGGATGGCTTTGCGGGACAGCAGCATCACAAATACAAGCATAATCCCCCAGCAGGCAAGCCCCGCAGCAACAGACAAAAACAGTACCCGAAAATAGGAAAACCGCTCTCCCGAGCTATCCAGGAAGACAATGGATGTTCCGCCTCCCCCGCGGACCTCCCGCATCAGATAATGAAATTTTCCACTCTTTCCTGCCAGGTTTCCGCTGTGATATACCTCCACGGCAAGCTCCTCAGCCTCCTCCTCTGTCACCGCTGAAGTGCGGCTGGTATCCTTAGAAACAATATTGCCGCCCCCGTCAAAGCGAACGACAAAAAAATTAGAGGACATCCATGTATCATAGTCGTTCTTCGGTATATCCACAGGCAGCCGCGGGCGCACAGGCTCTGCTGCCGGCACACGCGCCGGATCTCCGGAAGCTTCCTCATTCTCGGAGATCATGTGGAGCGTCCTGTCAATCTCTTTGCGCACCATCACAATATTAGCGGCATTGATAGTGCCAAGCATAAACAAAATCAACACCGTAATGGCAGTCATTGCCGTAATAACGAATTTTTTACGGAGTACCCTGATCATGCTTCTACCTCCAATGTGTACCCCACATTCCGTTTCACAGAAATCACAACATCAGCGTCCAATGCCTGGAGCCGTTTCCGCAGATAAGAGATATACACCCACACTGTCCCCTGCTCCGCCTCAGTATCGTATCCCCATACCTTCACAAGAAGATCCTCTGTAGAAAGATAGATCCCTTTATTCAGCATTAAAAGCTCCATTAGCAGATATTCAAGCTTTGTAAGGACTGCGGACTTTTCTTCGACCGACAATTCATAGTTCTGCCGATTCAGGGAAAGATTGCCGCACTTTAAAATGTCGGGGGTAAATTCTTCCCTGCGCCGAAGCATTGCACGCACACGGGCAAGCAGAAGATCCATGGAAAACGGTTTCGGGAGATAGTCATCCGCCCCAAGATCAAGTCCCCGGATCTGATCCTCAATCTCTGCTTTCGCCGTAAGCAGAAGAACCGGAGTCCTGCACCCTTCACTCCGAAGTCTTTTAAGGACCTCAAGGCCGCTAAGGCCGGGCATCATTATATCCAGGATTATTCCGTCATACTGCTCTGACTGTGCATAATCCAGCGCCTCAGCCCCGTCATACACGGCATCTACAATATAATTATGATACGTCAGAATATCCGCCACGGCTTCTGACATACTGATCTCATCCTCCGCATACAAAAGTTTCATCCGTTAACCTCTTACTTTAGTTCCTGTTCCGTCGCGCTTCGCCGCCTTCAGCCGGTTCAGCAAGATCTCCTTCTCGCCGTTCACAGCCTTAAGCTCCGTCCCCTCCTCAAACAGATACACGTTCTCAAGCTCGTCGTTTTTCTTAAGCTTGATCCCGCGGACGCCTACCGCTCCCTTTTTCTTCTCAGGAATTTCCTCCGCCGGAAATCTTAGAAAATATCCGCCTCGGGTCTGAAGCGCCACCTGATGGTTGTCCGCGATTACCTGGACGCTCACCACCTGATCCTCAGCCTGAAGCTTCGTGGCCGCGATGGTGCGCTTTGCCACCTGGAACTCCTGCCCTTCCACCTTTTTGACCATTCCCTGCCTGGTGGCAAACAGAAGCCTTGCACAGCGCATCTGTTCACTGTCGCAGATATAGACGATTTCCTCTTTGGAGCTGTCATAATTGCTTATATTGTCAATGGGAAGCCCCTTATCGCGGAACTTCCCAAAAGGAAGATCCGGCACCTTGATCTGATGCATCTTCCCGTCATTGGTAAATACGCACAGCCTGCCGGTATTCAGGCAGCTTAAAATGTATTTATTCTCTGTATCCGCTGCCTCTTTATTTCTTTCATAGGTAGGCAGATCCACGGTCTTGGCATAGCCGAACCGGTCCATCAGGAACACCACTTCCTGTTCCTCTATCTTCTTTTCTTCATAAACGGCTTCTTCCGCGTTCTCCACAGCCGTCCGACGCGCCCTTGCAAACTCTTTCTTAAAATGATCCAGCTCCTGAATGATCACATCTGCCATAGAGTCGTAGTTGCTGAGAATGTCTTCGTATTTTGCAATATTGGCAAGAGTTGCCTCATGCTCCTTCATCAGAGCTTCAATCTCCAAGCCGATCAGCTTGTACAGACGCATTTCCAGGATGGCATTGGCCTGCCGCTCCGTAAAGCGCAGCATGGCGGCCATCTTTTTGGAGATGCCGGATTTAAATTTAATGTTTTCCGTAATCCCTTTCGTCAGACATTCCCTGGCATCCTTCACCGACTGGCTCCCCCGCAGGATCTCAATGATCAGGTCAATGACGTCGCAGGCCTTAATAAGACCTTCCTGAATCTCCTTTTTATCCTTCTCTTTTGCCAAAAGGTTTTTATACTTTCTCGTTGCAAGTTCAAACTGAAAATCCACATGATACTCAATGATTCTCTTAAGCCCCATCGTCTCCGGCCTTCCGTCCGCAACTGCCAGCATATTGACGCCGAAAGTATCCTCAAGACGGGTCTTTTTGTAAAGCATATTGGTCAGGTTTTCCACATCCGTACCCTTCTTCAGCTCGATGACAATGCGGATCCCTTCCTTGGACGACTGGTTGGAAATATCAACGATATCACTGGTTTTCTTACTCTCCACCAGCGCGCACACATCATTTAAGAACTTACCGATTCCCGCACCGATCATGGTATACGGAATCTCGGAGATGACCAGGCGTTTCTTCCCGCCCTTCATCTCTTCCACTTCCACCTTCCCGCGGATCTTGATCTTGCCGGTACCGGTCTCATAAATATTTACCAGGTCATCCTTATTCACAACAATGCCGCCGGTAGGGAAATCCGGCCCTTTGATATAGCGCATCAGCCCTCTCGTACTGATCTCATCGTTCTTCATATAGGCCTTGACCGCATCGACCACTTCCCCCAGGTTGTGAGTGGGAATGCTGGTTGCCATACCTACGGCGATACCTTCCGCACCATTTACGAGAAGATTGGGGAGTCGCACCGGCAGTACCTCCGGCTCTTTTTCCGTCTCGTCAAAATTCGGCACAAAATTAATGACATCTTTGTCAAGGTCTGACAGGTATGCCTCCTGGGTCACCCGGGCAAGCCTGGCCTCCGTGTAACGCATAGCCGCTGCCCCGTCCCCTTCGATGGAGCCAAAATTCCCGTGGCCGTCCACCAGAGTCATCCCCTTTTTAAATTCCTGAGCCATCACCACCAGCGCCTCATAGATAGAACTGTCCCCGTGAGGATGGTATTTACCCATCGTATCCCCCACGATACGGGCACATTTGCGGTACGGCCTGTCATAGCGGATCCCAAGCTCATGCATATCGTAGAGGGTCCTCCTCTGCACAGGCTTCAGCCCGTCGCGCACATCCGGCAGGGCTCTGGCGATAATTACGCTCATGGCATAATCAATATATGATTTTTTCATCACTTCCGAATACTCGGTCCGAATGATCTGTGAATCCTGCATCTTCTCTTTCTCCCTTTTATACATCTAACTCCGCGTCTGCGGCGTTCTCATAGATAAATGTCCTTCTCGGCGGAACCTCTGTGCCCATCAGCATCTCCGTAACGGAAGAAGCCATCCTCGCATCCTCAATCTCTACCAGCTTCAACAGCCTTGTCTCAGGATTTAAAGTGGTCTCCCACAGCTGCCCGGCATCCATCTCCCCAAGCCCTTTGTACCTCTGGAGCGTAAACGGCCCCTCCTGTCTCTTCCGGTACCGCTCCAGCGCCTTGTCGTCATAGAGGTATTCTTCCTCTCCCTTTTTCGGCATTGCCTTATAAAGGGGCGGCATGGCAATATACACATGTCCCTCGTAGATCAGTTCCGGCATAAAGCGGTAGAACAAGGTCAGAAGCAGTGTGGAAATATGTGCTCCGTCCACATCCGCGTCCGCCATAATAATAATCTTGTCGTAGCGCAGTTTCGTAATATCAAAATCGTTGCCGTAACCCTCGGAAAACCCACAGCCAAATGCATTGATCATCGTTTTGATCTCCGCGTTGGCAAGCACTTTGTCAATACTTGCCTTCTCCACATTCAGAATCTTGCCTCGAATGGGAAGGATGGCCTGGTACATCCGGTCTCTGGCCGTCTTCGCTGAGCCCCCGGCAGAATCTCCCTCCACAATGAAGATCTCGCACCGGGAGGCGTCCCTGCTCTCACAGTTTGCCAGCTTTCCGTTGCTGTCAAAAGAATATTTCTGCTTCGTCAGGAGGTTTGTCTTAGCCTTTTCTTCTGTCTTCCGGATCTTCGCCGCTTTTTCCGCACAGCCGATCACCTTTTTCAAATTTTCCAGATTCCGGTCAAAATAGCGGACGATCTCCTCACCGGTCACCTTGCTGGCAGCTTTCGCCGCATCCGGATTGTCAAGTTTCGTCTTGGTCTGCCCTTCAAAACGGGGATCCGGATGTTTGATGGAGATGATGGCCGTCATACCGTTCCTTACGTCCGCTCCTGTAAAATTCGCATCCTTATCCTTTAAGATTCCAAGTTCTCTTGCATACTGATTGATCACAGTAGTAAAGGTTGTCTTAAACCCGGTAAGATGAGTTCCGCCCTCACCATTGTAGATATTGTTGCAGAAGCCGAGGACATTTTCATGGAACTCGTTTACATACTGAAACGCCACCTCCACCTCAATCCCCTCGGAATCTCCTTTAAAATAGACCGGCTCCTGGACAGCCTCCTTTTTGGAATTAAGATCCTTGATAAACCCAAGGATCCCGTCGGGTTCATGGTAAACGATCCTCTCTTTCTTATCTCCCCTGAGATCTTCAAACGTAATGGTCAGCGCCGGATTCAGATACGCCGTCTCATGCATACGACTTTTCACCTCGTCTGCCTTAAACCTTGTTTTTTCAAAGATCGTATCATCCGGGAGAAAATTCACCTTCGTCCCCGTCTTCCTTGTCTTCCCAAGCACCGGAAGCAGACCGTCTACCAGTTCTACCACCGGCACCCCTCTCTCGTACCTGTCATGATGGATATAACCGTCACGGCTTACTTCCACATCCATATAGACGGAAAGTGCATTTACAACGGAAGAACCCACACCGTGAAGCCCTCCGCTGGTCTTATAGGCAGAATCATCAAATTTCCCGCCGGCATGGAGGGTGGTATACACCAGACGCTCCGCCGGCACTCCCTTTGCATGCATACCTACCGGAACGCCGCGCCCATTGTCTGATACTGTAGCAGAGCCGTCTTTTTCCAGCACGACCCGGATCTCGCTGCAGCACCCGGCCAGATGCTCATCCACCGCATTATCCACGATCTCATAAATCAGGTGATTGAGCCCCTTTGTGGAGACACTTCCGATATACATTCCCGGCCTTTTCCTGACCGCCTCTAATCCTTCTAATACTGTAATACTCTCAGCATCATATGTATTATTCTTTGCCATTCCTGCTATATCCTTTCGCATACTTTTCCATACTGCGTCTATATTAGCACAAAATCTAGTACAGTTCAAACACATTTTATGGCATCAGTACACTATCTAGTGTGCTTGCGAGGAGTACCATGGCATTTTTCATTTCTTCCACCGTATTCGTCTGGGCGCCTGCCTCAATCAAAAGCGTCTTCGGCATCAGGTGCATATTGTACCGGTAGCTCTTCAGGTAAATGTGCCTGGTAAATCCCGGCCAGGCTTTGGACGCTGCAATCTGCATCTGCAGGGAAAATGCGAGATTGTCTTCTATGTAGGGATTGCTCAGATAAGCAATATTTCCGTTGGCCTTCGTCCGGCTGAGCCCGTTGAAAAACATGATCTGAGCCGTAGGCTTTCCATTGATATCCGTCACCAGATGCGTGGTATTTGCCACCCCGTCTCTGTGGAGGTCTATGACCACCTCAATGCTGGGGTTTTCTTTTAGGATTTTCTGAATCTGGGGCTCTGCAAGCTGATATGCCTTGCTGCGGTCTGATTTCCCGTCAATAAGGTCATAGACTCCTTCGTGGTGTATGGTTTTGATCCCGTAGGTTTCGTTTAGCAGCTTTGTCAGATAGGCCCCCATCCCCATGATGGTGTCGCCGGTCTCCCCTTCTCTGGAATCCTGAAATGCCTCCTGGGAGTGTGTATGGTAGATCAGAACCTTCGGACCTTCCTTACTGGTATCAAGCTTCATATCTTTATTTAAAAGCTTTTCGGCATCCAGCTGCCCGGCGTCAATGGAAGTACTGCTGTCTACGGTATAAAAGTGGCTGGTCAGATATTCAAAATCCTTTAATTTTTCCAGTGATGTATCAATAGCCGCAGGCGTTGCCTGAACCGGCTTTGTCTCTGGCTCCTCTCCGATCAGGTTGCCGTTTTCATCTACTGCATTTTCATCATTTGCCTGTTTGGCCAGGATCATCTCATAGGTTTCCCGGTCTTCAATCTCCGTATCCACCGGCACCTGCTCCTCCACAAAAGTGCCGAGGGGAATGAGCTCCATGGCAGTCTCGGCCACCCAATGACTGAAAGAGGATGCACTGTCATCTGCGCGGTAGACAAATCCCGCCAGGCAGACCTTCTCTGCCCGGTTCATCAGAAAGCTGCTCATCTGCGTCTGCTGAAACGGTGCCTCTTTAATATGGAAATCACTTATGTAAAACCCCAGATACAGGATTAAAACGCATAAAGTAATGATAATCAACATCTGGCTTATTCTTCTTGTCTGCTTCAATTCATCCACTCCACCCTGTCTGTTTTTGCCCATTGGCTGACCGGTCTTCCGTCTGAAAGCTGCGGCCCGCGGCTTTCCTCCATAGGCCCGGCAGACTGCTGCATGATCCGGGCTTATGGTTACCGCCTTATACTATATGATGAATTACTCCTGAATATGTGCATGTCCCTCTGCAAATAAGAGATTCAATGCTTCTGATATGGTATAGCTGATCCGTTTTACCGTCTCGTCAATATCCTTTGGCGTCACAAACAGTCCGTTCAGGTGCGGAGAGATCAGTTCCTTTACCAATTCGTATTTTTCTGCCGCGTTATAGCCCTGCATCACCACACCGACACCCCTTAGCGTCTCTGACGACTCAAGCGCCGCGATCAGATTTTCCATCGTATCATTGACGATGGTCGCCGCGTCCACCACGGTGGGAATGCCGATGGCAATCACCGGAACACCCACCGTCTCCTTAGTGATGGCATTTCGATGGTTCCCAACCCCGGAACCCGGGTTGATCCCCGTGTCTGCAATCTGTATGGTCCGGTTCAGTCTCCTGGAGCTTCTGGCTGCCAGCGCATCAATGGCAATGATCATGTCCGGCCTGGTCTCCCGGACAACCCCCCGGATGATCTCTACCGTCTCCATGCCCGTCTGTCCCATAACTCCCGGGACGATAGCGCTCACCAGATGGATCTCCTCCTCACCCATGGCGTACTTTCCGTACTCCTTGACGATATGCCTGGTAATATTTAAATTATCCACCACGTACGGTCCCAGCGCATCCGGAGTAACTTTACGGTTCCCGAGCCCGACTACGAGGACGGAGTATTCCTCCTTATCCGCTTTTACGAACTTTGCCAGGAACTCTTTTAATTTTTTCGATATCTCCCTGTGATAATCCTCATCCGGCACAGCCATGTTGGACGCTTCCATGGTAATATATGTCCCCACCGGCTTGCCCATTGTCTTTGCGCCATTCTCAGTCTCAATCTTTACTGTCGTAATTTTGATCTCCTGCTCCTCATCATAATCCTCTTCCAGCACAACACCCTGTACTTCTACATTATCTGACTCGAATCGTTCTTTTTGCTCCAGAGCCAGATCCGTTCTTATGCTATATTTCTCGATCATCTGCCAATACCCTCACTTTAATCGTAGTTTTATCTCATATCATTGCCAGTACAGCGAATATTATTATTTGTTGTACTAGTTTTTGCAATATTTTGGGAAATATGTATTGACAGAACCGTTTTCACAGTCTAAAATAAGTTCGTATGTTTCGTTAGAACGTCCGTGTCCGGCTCTAACGAACTGGAATCGAAGAATAAATTCGAAATATAGGAATCGGAGGTGGACAAAATGGCTAATATCAAATCTGCAAAGAAAAGAATCTTAGTAAACGAAACAAAAGCTGCAAGAAACAAAGCAGTGAAATCCAGAGTAAAAACTTATGTAAAAAAAGTTGAAGCAGCCGTTGCTAACAAAGACGCAGAAGCTGCAAAGGCAGCATTAAGAGATGCTACCGTAGAGATCAACAAAGCCGGAAGCAAGGGTGTTTACCACAAAAACACATGCTCCAGGAAGATCTCCCGTCTTGCAAAAGCAGTAAACGGAATTGCTTAATTCATTATAAAAGCATTAAAAAAACAGCCATACCGTCATGTGGCTGTTTTTTAGTTGTTAATTGGGGACGTAGTAAAGTTAAACTTTACTACGTCCCCAATTGCGTTTTGCTATGTACCCAAACGTCTTCCGACCTGTACCCAAATTAGTTATTAATCAGCTTATCAGCATCACTCCAGCTATAAAGCTTCCGCACTTCCTCGCCGGTCTTCTCTGCCGGATGCTCAGCCGCAAGTTTCCTCATAGCCCTGAAATGAGCCTGGCCGCCTGCCTCTGACATGTCAAGCAGGAACTCTTTTGCAAAGGAGCCGTCCTGGATATCGGACAAGATCTTCTTCATAGCTTTCTTGGTCTCTGCCGTGATCAGCTTCGGCCCTGTGATATAATCACCGTACTCTGCTGTGTTGGAGATGGAATATCTCATACCTGCAAAGCCCGATTCGTAAATGAGGTCTACGATCAGCTTCATCTCATGTACACATTCAAAATATGCATTTCTCGGATCGTATCCCGCCTCGGTCAGAGTCTCGAAGCCTGCCTGCATCAGTGCACACACACCACCGCAAAGGACTGCCTGCTCTCCGAAAAGGTCTGTCTCGGTCTCGGTACGGAAGGTGGTCTCAAGGACGCCTGCCCTTGCGCCGCCGATGCCTGCCGCATATGCAAGTGCCTTGTCAAGCGCCTTGCCAGTAGCATCCTGCTCTACAGCCACCAGACACGGAACACCCTTGCCTGCCTGATACTCGCTTCTTACAGTATGTCCGGGACCCTTTGGCGCGATCATAGTAACGTCTACATTTGCCGGAGGTACGATCTGACCGAAATGAATGTTAAATCCATGTGCAAACATGAGCATATTGCCTTCCTCAAGATTCGGTTCAATATCATTTTTGTATAATGCAGCCTGCTTCTCATCATTGATAAGGATCATAATAATATCAGCCTTTTTTGCTGCCTCGGCCGCAGTATATACTGTCAGCCCCTGTGCCTCTGCCTTTGCCCAGGACTTACTTCCTTCGTAGAGTCCGATAATCACATTACATCCGGATTCTTTCAAGTTGAGGGCGTGTGCATGTCCCTGGCTTCCGTAACCAATGATTGCGATCGTCTTGCCCTCCAATACAGATAAGTTACAGTCTTCCTGATAAAAAATTCTTGCTGCCATTTTAACATTCCTCCTAAAATAAATTCATAAAACATGATTTGCTTTTTATTTTAAATAAAGACCAAAAGCCTTTATTTAAGAGCAGCTGCCTTTAACGCGCTGTCCGCGGCACCCGTGCACCGAAACATATGTATCTGTACACTAATCTATAAATGTCACATCCTTAATCCCCCGTGCAAGGCCCGTGATCCCGGTTCTTGCAAGCTCCAGGATCTCATACCCGTCAAGAAGGTTAAGAAAAGCATCCAGCTTGGATTGGTTGCCGGTAAGCTCCACCATCAGGGATTCCTTTTCCACATCAACAATCTTCGCCCTGAAAATATCTGCGATCGAGATAATCTCCGCCCTTTCCGATGCATTAGCGCGGATCTTCACCATGATGAGTTCCCGGTAAACAGATTCTGACGGAGCCAGCACCTTGATCTCAACAATGTCCTCCAGCTTCCGTACCTGCTTTTCAATCTGAGACAAAATCAGCTCATCTCCGCTTGCCACGATCGTAATTCTTGTAAATCTGGGATCCGCCGTAACTCCTGCGGTAATGCTGTCGATACTGTAGCCCCGTCTGCTGAAAAGTCCGGATATCCGGCTCAGTACACCAGGATTATTATCTACAATTAATGAATAAACTCTCTGCATATAGCACCTCTTCCTACATGTTTTCAAAAACAGAGTGCGTTCTGTTTTTAATCATAACAATATTTTTCACTCTTGTCAAGCAAATTGCTCAGACATTTTGCGGATTTTGCGGACAAAATTTTATGAAGCATTTTCATAAAATCATTTCTCGCATTCCCACGCAATCTCACTGCCGTCGCTGACCGCAACGATCGTCCCCTGCCGGTCCGTCCGGTAAACCTGTGTATCTGCCTGCTCAAGCTTATCCAGCACCTCTGCGTGAGGATGACCGTAAGAATTGTCTGTTCCGCAGCTGATCACCGCCCATACCGGATCTGTCTTTTTGAGAAATTCGTCTGAAGTAGCGGTACTGCTCCCATGATGCCCGCATTTGAGCACATCACATTCCAGTTCGCTGCCGAACTGCTTTACCATAGCTTCCTCTGACCGCTCCTCTGCATCCCCGCACATCACAAAGGAATTTTCCCCGTGCACGAGCTTGATCCCCACCGATGAGCCGTTCATGTCACTGGAGCTCTCAAGTTCCTCTTCCGGGCAGAGAATTGTAAACTCGGCGTCTCCCAGGGGAAATGTATCCCCCTTTTCCGGGTGTATGACCTCCACCTGATACCTCTCAATATCCTCGGCCACTTCATCATAAGTCTTCGTATCATTCTCCACATCCGGCATAATCACCTTTTTCACCTCAAGGCCTTCCAGGACATTGTCCCCGCCGCCGATGTGATCCGCATCCGGGTGGGTCAGAAGCAGGTAATCCAGTGTATCGATCCCCTGATCCTCCAGGTAGGACACCACCTTCTCCCCCTGGTCATTGTTTCCGGTATCGACAACAGCGGCATGCCCTTCCGTACGGACAATGGTGCAGTCTCCCTGTCCCACATCCAGAAAAGTCACCTGCATCTCACCGGTGGACACCGTAGTACCGATCTCCTTCGGATCCGATTCAGCCGGCAGGCGGATATCCTCCAGCTTCAGATAGCCTGTCGCCAGCAAAATAACAAGGACTGCCGAGACCGACAGGTTACGGCCAAGCCGCCCTTTAGCGCCCCGGCTCCTTCCTGTGTTCCTTCTATCTCCATCCTGTCTTTTATATCTATGCTTATATCTATGTTTTCCAGCCATAACCTCTCGTCACCTCTGATTTCTATCCGCCGGTCAGCTAAAATCCGGCCCTTTCAAAACAGGCGCCCAGACCGGATCTTCTATGTAGGCAACCAACGGCTCCTCCTTCTCATAACGGGCAATTGCCTCGTCCAGCATCCGGAGCATTTTCCCTTGATCCCGTGGCAGTGTGCCCTTCACCCGAACCTCAATATAATCATGAAATCCGTCATACTGAAGGAATCCCCGGGTGTCTTTCCCCGGCTTCAAAAGCTCCAGAAGCCTTCTCTCCTCCTTCAGATTCTCAAGCTCTGTTGACGGAAGAAATGCTCCGCGCCCAATCTCCCGGTAAAGAGGCGCATCCCGATGAAGGAACATCGAAAAGTTGATAACTCTCTCAGGACCTGTCCGATTCAGAAAATGAGCCAGCTGCTCTGCATTCTCAAGCCCCCGGCCGCTTCCCGCCACACCGGTCATAATATGGGCGTCATAAACCAACCCGGCCGCCTTAAGCCTTTCCACCTGCCTGCAGGCTTCCCCGATGCTGTGATCCTTCTCCATAAATGAGAGCACATCCTCAAGGCCGCTCTCAATCCCGAGATATAAGTGGCGGACTCCCATTTGAAAAAACTGTTCAAGCTCACGGTCCGTTTTCTCTCCGATCCCGCTTACCGTAGCGTCCATATGAACGGCGCGGCAATCCGGGAAATGTCTTTTTATCATCTCAAGAATCCCGAACAGACGGGACGCCGGAAGATCAAACGCATTGCCGTCCCCCAGGAAGATCACCCCCGGCTTCCCTCCTGCCCGCTCTACCCGCACCAGCTCTGCCTCAATCTGCTCCATCGGAAGCATCCGGTATTTCAGATGCTTGAACAACGTACAGAACCGGCATCTGTTGTAAGAGCAGCCTACCATAACCGGCAGCATAAACGAGCCTCGCTCCATAGGGGCACGGCAGATCTGTCCTTCATACTCCACAGCACTTCCTCCCTTCCCGATGCAGGATTTTGCAAATGTTTCCTCTCCTGCAGTCCTCTATTTTGTATCTGACTGCTCCAGACTCCGGCATTTCTTAACAAATCCCGACGAAATGGCCTCCGTCGGGCACACAGACCTGCACTTTCCGCACCGGATACACTCCGGGCCATTGATATCCCTTGTCACCTCTACCTCCATAGGGCAGACCCTCTCGCATCTCCTGCATCCGATGCACGCCTGATGATCCAGGTGCATCTGGTAGAAGCTGAACCGGTTGAACAGAGAATAAAACGCCCCCAGAGGGCACAGATACCGGCAAAACGGGCGATGTATGAACATAGATGCCGCCAGTATCACCGCCAGAACCAGCATCTTCCAGCTAAACAACACCCCGGCAAGCTCCCGGAGCAAAGGACTGGCAGCCATATGGGGAATGCCTCCCTCAAGTGTCCCTGCCGGGCAGATATATTTGCAGAAATACGGAGGTATGATCCCGGAATCAGCAGCAAAAATAGCCGGAATCAAAAATACCGACAAAACCAGTACCATGTATTTGACATACCTTGCAAGACTGTCGATCCGAAAAGGCACCTTCCATTTCGGGACCGGTATTTTATGAAGAAGATCCTGTATCAGCCCGAAGGGACACAAAAGCCCGCATACCGCACGGCCCAAAATCACCCCGAAAAGCATCAGTGTACCCAGAACATAAAAAGGGAAATGCCTCCTGGCTCCTATGGCAGTCTGCAGAGCTCCCAGAGGACACGCTCCCAGGGCTCCCGGACATGAATAGCAATTCAGAACCGGAACACAAAGGGCTTTGCTCCTGCCCGTAAAAATCCTTCCGTCCCGAAAGCCGGCCATATATCCATTCACCAGCACCGCCGAAGTCACCTGTAAACTCCTCTGGAAGGACATCCTTTTTAACTTCTTTCCTCCTACCCGATCCCGATGCATTCCAGACATATCCTCACCGCCTTCTGTAAAACCTCCAAATGTTCCTGATTCAAAAGACCAATCCCGATAAAAAGGACGGATATCACAAGAATCCCATACCGCGCGGCCGCACGGACCGTTTGTTCTTTACCCTTCTGCATCCGTCATCTCCGCCTTCCCCATCTGTTTCAGCGCCCGGTTTACCGCATCTGTATAGGTCCCGGCCAGATCCTCCTGCCCGCCGATAATGACATCCCCGACAAGATTTCCGTCTTTATCCACCAGGATTGTCGTAGGCGTGTACTGAATCTCATAAATAACATCCATGAGATCTCCGCCGGCGGCAATCAGAGTCACCCCGTGAAAACCTGCTTCATCCAGGATGCTTTTCGTATACTCCTCATCTGTACTGCCATCCAGGCAGACTGTTACCACCTGGACATTATCAGGAAGAGAATCTGCAAATGCTGCAATCTCCGGCATCTCCCGGATACACGGCGGACAGGTCAATGCCCAGAAATTAATGAGCGTCACGTCTTTTGCGGCAATATCCTCCTGGGTAAAGCTGCTGCCATCCAGCGCAGCAGCCTCAAACGAACGAAGCGACGCCCGGATACCGGACTCCTCCCTCTGTTGTAGATTACCGCCGCCCGTTCCTCCGTTGTCCTCCTGACCGCTCTCTGTCTGCCCCTTCCCGGCCCGGGCACTTCCGGATTCCGCAGAATCCCCTTTTCCCGAACAGCCTGCTGCAAATAAACTTACGGCTAAAACAGCAGCAACGATCAGACCGAATACTTTTTTACTTTTCATTTTCTTCCTCCTACACACGAACTTCCGTTCCAAAATCCTCTGAATCCTTTACCCCAGGGCCACATCCAGGGCCATCATAACCGTAAAGCCAAAGGCAAAAAACACGGTACCTATATTAGAATGCTGTCCGGAAGACATCTCCGGAATCAGCTCCTCTACCACCACATAGATCATAGCTCCCGCAGCGAAGCTTAAAAGATACGGCAGCACCGGAATCACATATCCGGCTGCCAGAATGGTCAGCACCGCACCCAATGGCTCTACCGCACCAGATAACGCACCGTAAAGAAACGCTCTTCCTCTGCCGGCCCCTTCTGCTTTCAGAGGCATGGAAATAATAGCTCCTTCCGGGAAATTCTGTATGGCAATCCCGAGAGAAAGGGCAAGGGCGCCCATAGCAGTGATCCCCGCCTCTCCGGACATCCATCCGGCATAGACCACAGCCATACCTTCCGGCAGATTGTGGAGAGTCACTGCAAGTACCAGCATCGTCGTCCTCTGCAGACTGCTCTTTGGTCCCTCTGCACTCTTACTGTCCATATGCAGATGCGGAACTGTCCGGTCCAAAACAAGCAAGAACAGGATGCCCAGCCAAAATCCAACTACTGCAGGTACAAATGCCCACTGCCCCATGGCCGCAGAGCGGTCCATCGCAGGAATCAGAAGGCTCCAGACAGAAGCCGCCGCCATAACCCCGGCCGCAAACCCCGTCAACGACCTCTGCACAGAGGCATTCAGTTTATTTCTCATAAACAACACACAGGACGCTCCCAACATGGTTCCCAAAAACGGGATCAGGATTCCCCGGATAACATTCCATATCATAGCATCATTCCTCCTCTGACAGTCAACAGCAATTAGCAATAACTAACCTCTGATTTCAACAAAGCAGGCACATCTTCATCGGTTCTCCGGTGCACTCCGGTCACGAAAGACCTGCCCGCCCTAAATACGAAACTCCGCCGAAACAAAATTATCTCATCTACAAGTTCTCTCTGCCCTTCATAAGCATATAATATACATCATAACTCTTATAATTTTATCATACAATTCACACAAAAAAAAGTGCTAATCTTTTAATCAAATACAATATTGGGGTATAGTAGTCTAACATTGAAGGCATCGCTCAACCACCTTATTTTGATGATTTTACGACACCCGCTTTTCATTATATCATCATACAGAAAGTCTCGCTCCGTCTTTAATAACCGCCTTCAACTCCAGATCCTTATCAAGCAGCACCACATTCCCTTTCTTCCCCGGTGTGATCGAGCCATACTGATCATACACCCCAAGACTCTTTGCCGGGTTCCTGGTTGCACAGGCGACCGCCGTCTCGAGCGGGATCCCCATCTTCTTTACTGCCGTCCGCAGACAATCCATCAGGTTGGTAGCGGAACCGGCCAGTGCACCGTTAGATACCAGTGTCGCGCGGTTACCTGCCACGTCCACATCAAGCCCTCCCAGTGTATAGCGTCCGTCCGGCATTCCGGTGGCGCGCATACTGTCACTGATCAGAATGATCCGGTCCTCTCCCAGCATCCGGAAGGTTGCGCGGACCACCGCAGGGTGAATGTGCACTCCGTCACAGATCAGTTCGGCATTTACATGCGGGCTGTCGGCTACTGCCCCTACAACTCCGGGCGCACGGTGAGTAAATGCCGGCATAGCATTATAAAGATGTACGGCATGGTTTGCACCGGCCGCAAACGCTGCCATGGCCGTATCATAATCTGCGTTCGTGTGAGCAAGGGAAATATTAACCCGATCTTTCATCTCCCTGATAAATGCTTCCGGATCTTCGCTGTTCTCCGGCGCAACTCCGACGAATCTGACCAGGCCTTCTGAGGCTTCAAGAAAGCGCCGGCAGACAGAAGCATCACAGGTAATAATATTCCGCTCATCCTGGGCTCCCTTCTTCTTCTCGCTGATAAACGGTCCTTCCATATTGACCCCGATCAGGTCTGCCTCCCCGGCATGGCCTTCCCGATCCTGTTTCTCTGCCTCTTCCCGGAACCTGGCTCCCACCGCAAGGATCCTCTCCAGCTCTTCCACCGGAAGCGTCATCGTTGCAGGCGAAATGGCAGTCACACCCACAGACGCCTCATATCTGGCGATTCCGGCAATGGCCTCCTTCGTCCCGTCACAAAAATCAAAGCCCTTGCAGCCGTGAAAATGAATGTCGATCAGACCGGGAACAGCATAACATCCTTCCCCGTCAATCACCTCTTCATCCTTCTGCACCTCACCTGCTGCCCGGCTGTTGGCAAACACTCCGTTTTGGATCAAGATCTCTCCGTCCTCAAATGTCTTGTCTTCCGTGTACACCTTTACATTTTTAATAATCATATCCTGCCCTCCCAGCATTTATTTTTTTACTTCCCTCTTCCAGCGCCCTCAGTGTATTATCATGGAGAATCTCTTTGGCAAACTTGTCCTGATCCACATAATACGAATAAATAATATCCAGCATGACCAGAATCGGGAACTGGGGCGAGATCACATTTCCGTGGTTGAGATATCTAAGAGACGGCACCAGGACCACCTCGTCGCAGAACTCGTCAAAGATGCCTTTATTCTTCGCCGTCAAAAGCACCGTACGGGCTCCGCGCTTGTGCGCCTCGTTCAGAAGATACAGGACATCCTCCTTCTCACCGCTGATACTGATTCCGAATACCAGGCTTCTCCGATCCTGAAAGACCGCCTGCATCCTCATCAGATCTGTATCCTGGATCGAGTCAATATCCACGCCGATTCTCATAAACCTCAGTTCCATCTCCCTCGCAGTAAGTCCTGAACTTCCCTTGCCGCACACAAACACTCTCTCTGCCACGTTCAGGTAACGCCCGATCCTTGTAACCTGCGCCTCATCCACAAGATTGTAGGTTTTATTCAGCAGTTCCTGATAGGCGTTGAGTACCATCCTTGTATTGCCCGTCATAGATTCCTGCTTCTCTACAAATGTTTCTTCATATTGATATACAAACTCCCTGTATCCCCGATAGCCGCATTTTTTTGCAAAGCGCGACAGAGACGCCTCCGACACATACAGCCTCTCTGCGATCGCCTTTGCAGAAAAATCCACTCTTTTTCGGTTCTGTATAAAAAAATCAGCAATATTTTTCTCCACATTTGTAAAATTATCATAGTTCGATTCGATCATCGGAACTACGGACTTCACATAATATTCCATTGCGCATCTATTCCTTGTCTCTCTGCATAAAATGGTAAAATGCACCCAGCATCCCGGCATCATTTTGGTGCTTCGCAAATGCGATCCTCGTGTGGGAAGCGATCACCGGAAAAAGATATCTCCCGACAGCTTCCTCCATGCGCCCCTTTAAATATTCCTCCTGTGCCATAATGCCGCCTCCAAGCACCACCACTTCAGGGTTCAGAACAAAGCAGATATTGGCAATCCCCTGCCCCAGCACATTTACCATCTCGTCAATAGCCCGGATGCACAACTCGTCTCCCTTTTTTGCCTCTTCAAAAATGTGATAGCCATTCCAGGCGCTCTCCGGCTCATTTTTCCATTCCGCCACCTTCCGGGTAAGGATGCTGGCAGCTGCCAGCGTCTGAAAGTCACTGCCTGCCATGTGCATATAGCCCACCTCGCAGGCACTGTTGCTGCAGCCCCGGAACACTTTCCCGTCAATGATGATACAGCCGCCGATCCCGGTGCCGATAGTCAGCATCAGCGACACGCTGCTCCCCTTTGACACGCCGGTCACCGCCTCCGCAAGCCCTGCACAGTTCACATCATTTTCCACCTCGCACCGGACGTGAAAACGCTCTTCCATGATTTTCTTAAACTGTGTTCCGGTATACTGCGGAATCAAATAAGCGGCGTGGATGATCTCTCCCTTTTCAGTATCTACCATACCTGCTGTAGAAATGCAGATACCATGAATTTTTTCAGTCTCTGCAAACTCTTCCACGATCCCCGCTGCCTTTTCCAGGATAGAAGGGCCTCCTTTATATGCCTCAGTGGGCATCTTGCCCCGCCTTATGATCTCCCCCGTCTCATTCAGGAGCCCATATTTTATCGCAGTGCCCCCAATGTCAATGCTTACATACTTTTTCATGATGACTCTTCTTCCTCCTCAAGCATCTTAAGGAACCCTTCCTGCCCGTACCGTATCATTCGTCCTTCCGAGCCCGGGCATTTTCCTTTTATTATAATATATTCCTGTATTTTCTGCAATCTGATGTGTTGCGCATCTCATTATTTATGTAACAGTTCAGCCATAGCCAGTGTAACGTGTGAATCATGCTTGCATGAATGAACACGTTACACCGGCTATGAGCGGAGCGCCTGATGATGAGCAAAAAGAGTTGCAAAGCAACGGAAAGCACGTAAGTGCGGTTTTGCGAATGGCGTAGGCTGAACTGTTACTTATTTATATACGTTATATACGCACTTTAAAAATTGCCTTTTTTATTTTCTCCGATCTATCCACCGCAACGGCCGTCCGATGACCGTCACTGGGATAACAGATAAGGAAATCGCCTTCCCTCAATATGACGGAGCTGTTTTTCTCCCCGTCCATCGGAAGGAAATCATCCTGCCGGATGAATGGCTTCACATCCATGTTCTGAATAAAATTCAAGTCAATCTGCTCCTCACCGACAAGCATCAGGTGCACATCCAGATACGCTCTGTGTGCCTCCCAGAACCGCTCATCCGCCCCCACCGTCTCATATTCCACGATATTGACAAACAGACGGTCTCCGTCAATGTCATGCCTCCCTGTTTCATAAACGGAAAGATCATGTGCACCCGCATATTCAAAGCACCTTTTTACCGCCCCCTCAAGAAACAGGTACTCCTCAAGACTCCTTATATTTCCAAAGATCATGCCGCTCTCCTTTCCATCTCACAAGATATGTTCCCCACGATTATTTACTGTACACGGTTGTATTCAGTGCAGGTTCCGATGTATCATTTTTCACCTTTCTCCAGATGATGCTTGCCGGAATACCCACCACAAGAGACACCGCAATAGAGATCAGAGAATACGACCAGATAGAAACCGCCCCTGCCGGAGTAAAATACTTAATTCCCACCATCACTGCAGATGCGGCAATAAATGCCAGCGCCGCGCCGAACGTATTTGCAACTTTTGTAAACGCTCCCAGGATAAATGTCCCGATCAGAATACCCAGCACCAGCCCCATGAATCCGTTAAACCATTCGTATGCAGATTTGACTCCTCCGTTTGCCAGGACCATAGATACGACAATCGAGAAAATGCCTACGATCAGAGACACGTACTGGCCGATTTTCGTCTGTTTTTCAAAGCTTAATTCCTTCTTTGACAGACGCGCCTGAATATCCAGCGTCCAGCTTGCCGCTACAGAGTTAAGCCCCGTGGACAGAGTGGACTGAGACGCCGCATAGATGGCTGCCAGCAGGAGGCCTGTGATACCTACCGGAAGCTCAAACGCAATGTAGGATGCAAAGATCTGATCCTGCGCCGCTGCCGGAGGAAGTGCATTCTGCTGGTAGAACACGTACAATCCGGTACCGATCAGATAAAATACGGTTGCAATAAAGATGGACAGCGCACCATTGGTGAGCATCATCTTATTCAATTTTTTTGTATCAGTAGTCGTAGTAAAGCGCTGTACGATGTCCTGGCTGGAAACATAAGAACCCATCGTATTAAAGCCGGCGCCTACGATCATAATAAAGACACTGTCTTTCAGAATATTAATGTCAAAAACAGGCTGGTCTGCCGCCAGGAATTTCCCTTCTTCCGTCAGCGCCTTTATAACTGCCCCTGCACCGCCGTCAATGTGTACAAGCAGAAACACAAGCGCGAAAGTGACGCCGATCAATAAGACCGATCCCTGAATAAAATCTGTCCACAGCACGGATTTCAATCCGCCCGTATAAGAATAGATGATGGCAATCACGCCCATGATGATAATCAGCAGATTTACACTAATACCCGTAAGGCTGCCCAGCACCATACACGGCAGGTACATAATGATAGACATCCGACCCACCTGGTATATAATGAACATCACAGCTCCCAGCACCCGAAGCCCCTTGCTTCCGAATCTCAGCTCCAGATAATGGTATGCAGTATCGATATCCAGTTTACTGTAGATCGGCAGGAAGAACCGGATCGTCAGCGGAATAGCCAGCAGCATACCAAGCTGGGCAAACCACATGATCCACGTCCCTGCATAAGAATTCCCTGCCAGGGACAGGAAGGATATGGGGCTTAATAAGGTTGCAAATATGGATACGGAGGTCACCCACCACGGCACGGTTCCGTCTCCTTTAAAATACTCTTTCCCTTTCATTTCCTTCTTTGCGAAATGAAGGCCGGCAAACAATACCGCCGCCAGATATACAATTAAAATCACTAAATCAATGACTGTAAAGCCTTGCATCTTCTCTCCTCCTGATTCTCATTCATTTTCTTTTGTCCGGCGTGCATCCCGGCCGGTTCCGGTACACGCGCCTTCGCCCTGCACTTTATAGATACGCATCCTTTGCATCACGAATCATCTTTGCAGCTTCTTCCACAATTTTCCTATCACTGTCAATGAGAGCAGGTAGCGGCTCTCTCACTCCTCCAAGCTCCAGTCCTTCATTGACCTTGAGGATTGCCTTGATGACTCCGTACATGTTTCCATGGGCAGAACACATTTTATAGATCACTTCATTTACCGCATACTGAATTTTCCTGGCTTTTCCAAAGTCCCCTGACCTCACATATTCATCCATCTTAAGGAACAGTTCCGGCATCACCCCGTAGGTGCCTCCGATGGCACCTTCCGCGCCGATCACACGCCCGCTGATGAACTGCTCATCCGGCCCGTTAAAAATTACATAATCTTCCCCTGCCTGTGCTTTAAACATCTGGATATCCTGTACCGGCATGGATGAATTCTTCACTCCGATCACATTCGGATTCTTCCTCATCTCTGCAAACAGCCCCGCAGTAAGTGCAACACCTGCAAGCTGCGGAATATTGTAGATCACAAAATCTGTGTTCGGTGCGGCGGCACTGATATCATTCCAGTATTTTGCAATGGCGTATTCCGGCAGCCTGAAATAAATCGGCGGAATGGCTGCGATAGCATCTGCACCAAGACTCTCTGCGTGCCGTGCCAGCTCCATGCTGTCCTTCGTATTGTTGCATGCCACATGTGCAATGACCGTCAGCTTTCCCTCCGCCGCCTTCATCACATTTTCCAGGACAATCTTTTTGTCCTCCACATTCTGATAGATGCACTCTCCTGATGAACCATTCACATAGACTCCCTTTACGCCCTTTCTGACAAAATATTTTGTCAGTGCCTGCACGCCGTCAGGGCTGATCTCTCCGGCTTCGTCATAGCATGCATAAAATGCCGGAATCACTCCTTTGTACTTGTTAAGGTCTCTCATCGTTCTTCTCTCCTTTTCTGAAATTTTGTTGAAAGGGTTCCTTTATGACTTAAAAAATTATGCTCTGTCTCCGTGTGGCGCATCTAACGCCTCTGTAAATGACCTGGTGATCAATTGAGGCCTTGTAATGACAGATCCGACCACAACACTGAATGCACCAAGCTCAATGACCCGTTTTGCTTTTTGAGGTGTGTCAATATTCCCCTCTGCGATTACCTTCCCCTTTACCTGTGCAATAATCCTCCTCAGGATCTCAAAATCATTTTCCTCAATCCTGTCCCCTTTGCTCTGTTCGGTATAGCCCACCATTGTAGTCCCGATAAAATCAAATCCAAGTTCATCTGCATGGACTGCTTCCTCCACAGTCGAGCAGTCGGCCATGAGAAGCTGATCCGGATATCTCTCTTTCACCTGCCTGAAAAAATCATCCAGCGTTACATTCCCCGGACGCAGCGCCCCCGTAGCATCCACTGCGATAATCTCAGGCTGAACCTCCATCAGCTCATCCACTTCTTTTATAGTTGGCGTAATATAGACATGACTGTCGCTGTAATCTCTCTTGACAATCCCGATGACCGGAAGATCTGTCAGGGACTGAATCTCCTTAATATCCTCTTTTGTATTGGCGCGGATTCCTGCCGCGCCCCCTTCCTTTGCCGCAACTGCCATTCTTCCCATAATAAAAGAAGAATGAAGAGGCTCATGCGGCAGAGCCTGACAGGATACCACCAGTCTGCCCTTCAATTGTTCCACATTCGCTTTCATCTCTTTGCTCCTTCCTTGTCTTGTTCCTTGCCTTGTTTCTGTCACTCAGTATATCCGACGAAGAAATCATTTTCAATATACTTATCCACTTCTGAAAGTTCTTTCACTTTTTTCAAATTCCACTCTGTACATCCCCTGTTTCCATTTTATTTTTTAGTCATTTTGCACAAATAGAGGTTCCTTCTTTCCGTCTTTGAAAGTAGCTTCATTCTATTTTGCACAAATATTTCCTTATAATGTGCTGTTTAATAAACTCATTGATATTATTGTCTGAAATATCGAAAACAATGATAGCTGTATTGTAATTTTTGTATGATTCATTTATAATTTTTTATAGACTATGGTACGCTCCGTGTGCAGGAAGACCTACAATTTATGTACAGGGAAGGCATCAGAAACTAAATACAATGTTTGAAGGAGATGCAGAAATGAAAACAAAAGATAACACGGCAGTAAAAGCCAGAAAAAGAAAAGGAGGCATTACAGGAAAGCTTGTTGGAGCAATTGTAGTGACAATCGTAATTATGGTTGCCGTACTTCTGCTGATCGTATATAACCGTGTTTCTGACGCGCTGCTGGCCAAAAGTGAAAATCTTCTCCAGGAAACTACAGACAAAGCGCTTCAGGAAACAAACGCATGGATGAATAAAACGCTGACAATGCTTGAAATGCAGCGGGACACTATTTCTTATGAAGACATGGACATCGAGGAAATAAAGGAATATATCCGGCACACTGTTGACCAGAATAAAGCGTATCCTGCCGGCCTTTACGTTGCAATGACCGACGGTTCTTTATATCATGCTTCCTTTGTACCCGGACCGGAGTTCAATGCCCTGGAAAAATCCTGGTACAAAAACGGTATCCAGTCAGAAGATTTTATTCTGGGGGATGTATATTTTGATGAAGACAGCCAGTCCTATGTAGTGGGAGCCTCAGGAATACTGAAGAAAAGCAACGGGGAAACTCTCGGTGTTGCCGCCGCCGACGTATATTTGGATTCCATATCTGACATCGTAAGTAATATCAGACTTGAGAAAACCGGCGGAATCTTCCTTGTAGATACACGTACCGATACTATCATCGGGCATCGGGACAAAGATATGAACGGGCGCAGCCTCGACGAATTCAGTAAAGATATGTACGCATATGCAGCCAAACAAATCAAAGACGGGAAGACCGGATTATCCCTCTATGATGACAACACCTACATACAGGTTGCAGAGGTATCCGGAAGCGACTGGATGGCCGTATCCTACGTATCAAAATCCGAAGTGCTCAGCGATCTGAAAATGCTGACAGGCATGATGCTTTCTGTATCTGCCTTTGCAGTCATTGTTGCAGTCATCCTGATTATCCTTCTCGTGCGGAACATTATAGGCAAGCCGGTAGCTGAACTGAACAGGGTCGCAGCAAAAATTGCGGAAGGCGAGCTGAACCAGACCATCAGCTACAGTTCCAACGATGAACTCGGCGAACTTGCAGGTAATTTTGACCGTACTGTAACAAGACTGCGCCAATATGTAGATTATATCAATGAAATTTCAGAAAAATTACAGGAAATTGCACACGGAAACCTGAATTTCACCCTCTCACACGAATACGTCGGTGAGTTTGCTAAAATTAAAGACTCTTTGAACTTAATCTCGCGGTTTCTCAATGAGACGATGGGACAGATCAATACAGCAGCCGGTGAGGTTGCAGAGGGCTCCGGCTATGTATCCGACGGAGCACAGGCGCTCTCCCAGGGTTCTTTACAGCAAAACGAAGCTGTGGAACGCCTTGCTTCCCATATTACTGAAGTATCTGACGGAATACAGAAAACGGCAATGGGTGCAAAAAAAGCCAGCCAGATTTCAAAAGAGGTCGGAAGCAGTATCCTGGAGTGTAACAATAAGATGCAGCACATGAACTCGGCAATCCAGAAAATCAGCAGCAAATCCACAGAGATCCACAGCATTATCAAGACGATTGAGGATATCGCATTCCAGACAAATATTCTTGCTCTGAATGCCGCAGTGGAAGCTGCCCGTGCCGGAGAAGCAGGCAAAGGATTTGCCGTAGTGGCAGACGAAGTGCGGAATCTTGCCAGCAAATCTTCTGAAGCTGCCAAGAATACCACTCTTCTGATCGATCAGACGGTAGAGGCGGTAACAGAAGGAAGCAACGTAGCAGAAGATACTGCCGCATCTATGCTTGCAGTCGTAGACCAGGCAGAGGAGGTAAACAAACTCATTGACGGGATTGCAGCATATTCCGCTGAACAGGCAACTGCCACAGAAGAGGTGATTCATGGGATCGACCAGATCTCCGGCGTTGTACAGTCAAACCTCGCCACTGCTGAAAAGAGCGCCGCCGCCAGCGAAGAACTGTCCGGCCAGGCCAATATGCTCAAAGACCTGGTGGCAAAGTTCCGGTTAAAGAGACGGTAAAACACAAGTGTCGTATAAGATATTCACCTATAGAAAAAGCCCGGGGAACGGTATAATATTACCATCCTCCGGGCTTTCCTATATCCTGTCAGGGACAAGGATCGTCTTGTCATCTGTGTGACCATAATATGAAACGGCTTCAGATCCTTATCGCCCTCAATATTCATTGAACTTCTTCCTAAATAATGATAAGATACAAGAAAGAGTGAGGAGGTAATTCTTATGGCACAGATTGCTGAAACTATCAAATATGAGGGTGACAACAGCACTTTCATATGGAAACATCCCAGCGAAGACTTTAACAGTCTTACTCAACTGATCGTGCACGAAAGCCAGGAAGCCATATTTTTTATGGACGGCCATGCTCTTGATCTTTTCGGGCCGGGACGCTATACCCTTGAAACTCAGAATATCCCTATGCTTGAGAAAGCTCTCGGCCATTTGACCGGCAAAGACTCTCCCTTCCACTGTGAAGTTTACTTTATCAATAAAACCGAACAGATGAGTATCAAATGGGGAACCGACAGCAAAGTACAGTACATAGAGCCCACCTACGGTTTTCCAATCTCCGTCGGAGCTTCGGGCGAAATGAGCCTCCGGGCCGAGGACAGCCGTAAATTGCTCTTAAAACTTGTGGGCACCGAAAATCTCCTTGGTCAGCAAAAACTGGCTTCCTTCTTCCGGGCATTCCTGATGACAAGAGTAAAAACCTACATTGCACAGACAATGAAAGCCAATTCTATCAACATTTTTGAGCTGGATGAAAACCTGACGGTGTTCTCGGATTCTATTCACAAACAATTAATTCCCGATTTTTCGGATTACGGTATTGCTCTTGAACGTTTTTTTGTCACCAATGTAGTCAAACCGGACGGCGACAGGCAATATGAAAAATTCAAAGAACTACACTTCCGGCAATATGCCGATATTGCCGAGGCAAAGCTTCGCCAGCAGACCGACATCATCCATGCACAGACCGAAGCCCAGAAGGTAGTAATTGACTCCAAAGCCCAGGCAGCCAAACGGATTCAGGAAGGTTACACCTATCAGCAGGAACGCGGGTTTGATGTCGCAACCGAGGTGGCAAGAAATGAAGCCGTAGGACAGTTTACCAATCTTGGCGTAGGTCTCGGCACTATGGCAGGTGTCGGCGGTGCAGTTGCCGGTACCATCGGCGGTACGATAGGCGATGCGCTCAGCCAGATAAACACATCACCTTCCGACGCCAAATGTTTTAAATGCGGTTCGGTCCTTCCTGCGGGTGCAAAGTTCTGCCTGGAGTGCGGCGAGAGGGTCTCTCCCGCCGGTTCTGAGCAAACGGTCCTTTGTCCGGAGTGCGGAAAGACGGTTGCAAAAGGTAAATTCTGCCCGGAATGCGGACACAAACTGGCAACTGCTTGTCCTGACTGTGGCACGGAAATATCCGCAGGCACAAAATTCTGCCCCGAGTGCGGCAGAAAGCTTTAAGGGAGGTATGGATGATGAAAAGAGCATTTAAATATTACTCGATGATATGGGCGGTTCTGTTCGTACTTTTTAATATTATTTCTTTTGTGTCCGCCGGATGGGCCGGACATGAAAAATACACCTCATCCTTCTGGACCGGCTATGCGCTCATTGCAGTTACGTTGATCGGTCAGTTGGTATGTGGATATTTTGCATTCAAAAACAATGATTTAGAAAAAACTTTTTATCATATTTCCCTTATTACTACCAGCTACACCGGCCTGATTCTATCCTTTATTTTCGGCGGCTTCTGTATGCTGGTCCCTCAGCTGTCCTATTGGGTAGGAATCATCCTTTGTGCCATCGTCCTGGCTTTCAATATCATTGCTGTTGTAAAGGCAGCGGCAGCAATTGAAATTGTAAGTAACATCGACGACAAAATCAAAACAGAAACTTTTTTTGTCAAGTCCTTAACGGCCGAGGCGGAAGGCCTGACGGCAAGAGCACAAAGTGAAACGATAAAAGGAGAATGTAAAAAGATATACGAAGCAGTGCGTTACTCCGACCCCATGAGCAATCCTGCGCTCGCTTCACTTGAAAGTGATATCACTGCTAAATTTTCAAAACTCACCAAAGCCGTAACAGAGGATAACGCTGATCAGGCCATCAGGCTTGCGGATGAAATTACGATCCTGCTTAGTGACAGGAACAAAAAATGCAAATTACTAAAGTGAGGTATCAAAATGTCCTTATTCAAATGCAAAATGTGCGGCGGCACATTAGAAATCAACCCCAACGAAACCGTGGCCACCTGTGAATACTGCGGCACTCAGCAGACCCTGCCAAAGCTTGATGACGACAGGATGTCAAACCTGTACGACAGGGCAAACCATTTTCGACGCAATAACGAATTTGACAAAGCAATGGGACTCTACGAACAGATTCTCAACGAGGACAGCACTGATGCGGAGGCCTACTGGTCCCTGATTCTCTGCCGCTACGGTATCGAGTATGTGGAGGATCTCTCCTCTCACAGGCATATCCCTACCGTCAACAGGACCCAGTATACTTCTATTTTTGATGATGAAAATTACAAATCAGCCCTCCAATACGCAGACAGCTGTCAAAAATCCATCTACGAGGAAGAGGCCAAAGCCATCAATGAAATTCAGAAAGGTATCCTGGCCATCTCCCGGCAGGAGGAGCCCTTTGATGTGTTCATCTGCTACAAGGAAAGCGACCATAACGGCAGGCGGACACCCGACAGTGTTTTGGCAAACGACCTCTACCATCAGTTAATACAGGAAGGATTCCAAGTATTCTACTCCCGCATTACCCTGGAGGACAAGCTTGGTTCCGCCTATGAACCATATATTTTTGCCGCCCTAAATAGTGCAAAGGTAATGGTCGTTCTGGGCACCAGGCCGGAATACTTTCAGTCCGCGTGGGTCAAGAACGAGTGGAACCGTTATCTTTCCCTGATTAAACAGGGGCAGAAAAAGATACTGATTCCTGCTTATAAAGATATGGATCCCTATGATCTGCCGGAGGAATTCTCCCACCTGCAGGCTCAGGATATGTCCAGGCTCGGCTTTATGACGGATCTGATCCGCGGGGTAAAGAAAATCTTACAGTCAGACAAGCCGAAAGTAACTATTGTAAAAGAAATAGCCGATAATGATGATTACGACAACGTCGATGCGGCGCCTCTTCTTAGGCGGTCGTTTATATTTCTGGAGGACGGCAACTGGGACAATGCCGACAGATATTGTGAAAAGGTGCTTGATATAGAGCCGGAATGTGCCGAAGCTTATCTCGGAAAATTGATGGCAGAGCTTCACGTCCATAAGCAGGACGACTTGAAGAACCTGTTCATCCCCTTTGATGACAGCAACAACTATCAAAGGGCTATTCGGTTTGCCGATGAGGAATTAAAAAAGGAGCTTACAGGATACATAGAACATATCAATGTCCGAAATGAAAACGCCCGACTGGAAGATATTTACAGCCGCGCAAAAGACATACTGGACACCGATAACCCCGAAAGCGCTTACAAGGAGGCCGCACAACTTTTTGAGTCTATCAGTGAATATAAAGACTCTGCATCTCTTGTGGAAAAGTGCTATGAAAAAGCAGAAATTGTACGAAAAGATGCTATCCTCATCGAAGCAAAATCAAAAATGTATGGCCAAAAGATTTCTAATTATAAAACCGCCCTTGACCTTTTGGAATCAATTCCTGGTTGGAAGGATACAGATAAGCAGATCTATAAGTGCCAAAAATTGATTGAAGAAACTGAAGCAAAGGCAAACCGGGACACAAAAATTGCCATTATCACAACATTGACAGCCTGTGTTGTTATTGTATTCTTTATCATATTTTATGTTGCGTTCTCTCACATCAAAAATATCTGCGCCTATAACGATGCTATTGCATCCATTGATGAGCAAGATTATATCAGTGCTTATGAGTCATTGATCGCACTAAACGGATATAAAGATAGTACAGAAAAAGCAAATTCCATCTACAAAGAATATAGAGTTGAAAAGTTTAGGTCTGCAAAAACCGGTGACTCTGTTTTCCTTGGTTCATATGAACAGGATAATGATATATCAAACGGCAAAGAAAATATCGAGTGGAATGTACTTAAGGTTGAAGACGAAAAGTTACTTGTTATCAGCAAATATGCTTTGGACTGCCAGCCATACAACACAATTGAGGCAGATGTCACATGGGAGACCTGCACACTTCGCCAATGGCTGAATAATGAATTCTACAGCACCGCCTTTTCCGAGGAGGAGAGCAAAGACATTCTCACCGTTACTGTACCTGCCGACCCAAATCCTGATTTCGACACTCCCCCCGGCAGCGCAACAGAAGACAAGATTTTTGTGCTGAGCATTAAAGAGGCCGAAAAATATATCACCACCGACATTGAAAATGCATGCCTGCCAACAGAGTACGCTATTGCTAATGGTATTATTACCTATTATAACAGAAGCTGCTGTTCCATCTGGCTTCGTTCACCTGGCAAATATCCGTCTGCTGCCGCCTATATTATCACAAATGATGACATCGACAATAACGGCAAAATAGTTGATTTTGATAAGGAGGGTATTCTTCCTGCCATGTGGATAAACCGGAACCCATAAATCCTTACAAAACCATGTCCTTCATATTCTAAATACCAAAACAGGACAAAGAACGCTAAAATGTGAAAAAAGCACTGATTTTCTCACCTTCCTGCTATAATCAATAAACGACAAAAAACAGGCAGGTGATTATATATATTATACTCTTCTGAATGAGGTCAGGAACCTATGTAATTCACAGCATGATACTGCCGGAGGCCCCCCTGCCTTTACGGATCTCACCCCCCAGGGCTTTGTCAATATTTTGGGAAATATGTACAACAATTTTGAAGTGAAAGTTCCGGGCAATGTTCCACTCAACGGAGCTTCCTGGAATCCATCCGATTTCAGTAGTTCTCTTTAACGGGCAGGTACTGAGCCCGCAGGCAGAGGGGAGCTGCAAAAAGCCCCCTCATCACGCTCCCACTCCCCTGAGCCTTTCCACAAGCGCCTCTCTGGAAAAACTGTGCATCGCCGCAAGAACGATCACCACCGGCACTAAAATCAGCACCCCTGCATAGCAGGCCGCAAACACTGCCGGGAACCGGAACGACATATAGAAAGCACCCTGCTGATAGAGGTAATGGCTCAGACTATAACCGCAGAGTGTCCCTACGGTCATAGTCACCCCCACAGTAGCAGCCACAAGAAGCATACTCTCGCCAAGCAGCATTTTCCGGGTCTGTCTCTGATTCATGCCGATAGACTCCAGCATGGCAAGCTCCTGCTTCCGCGTCACCACATTGGTGATCAGTGTATTCATCATACTCAGGATGCTGAATGCCATGATAAAAACTGCCAGCCCGCTGATGGCGCCAAACAACTGATTCGCAGATTCCTCATAGACAGCTGCACGTTCTGCAAGAGCCTCCATCGTAAGCTCCGGCTCTGCCTCAACCAAACGGCCTAATTCTTCCCCTGCAGAAGCCTCCTTTTCCGGCTCTGTGGATACCAGAAGCTTGGAATTCAGGCTCTTATAGGATACCATGGCTTCTGCCGCGGCCTCGGGCAGTACAAACCATCCTTCCATACCTCTTTGTTCCTGTACAAAATCATCCTTTAAAATTCCCAGCACAGACATCTCTTTCTCTGCCATTTCTTCTCCGTTAAAATAGTGGATCGTCAGGGAATCTCCGGGCTCAAGATGCCACCCATAGATTTCCTCCATCGTACTGCTTCCGGCCATCAGGATATAATCCCCTCCGGCCAGCTTCTCATAATCCGCACTCCCGGACTCCAGATACGCTTCGGCCTTTTTGATCTGCTCCTCTGTCAGCAACAGCACTTCATCATTCTCGCCATATTCATCATGCTCCGGCACATCGAATTTCAGCCCCAGGCTTTTATACTCCATCACCTTTCTGACACCGTCCAGGGCATTGATTCTCTCTACCATATCCGCATCCATAGGGTTTCTGGCCTGTATACCGCTCATGCCGTTTTCATTCAGTTCAATGGCCGATCTTGCAATCGTGATCACGAACTCGGCATCGGTAAAGTCCCCCTGCCTTGCATAATTCTTCTTGTCAAAGGAAGACATATACGTAGCAGCCGTCATAAACAGAATCCCTCCAAGCGCCAGGGAAACCATCGTGATCACAGCCTTCTTCCGGTTTCTGGAAAAATTCATAACCCCAAGTCCAAAGGCAGTCAGATTGCGGCACATTTTACGGCCTGCCGCTTTCTTCATGCTGTCCTGCGGCACATACCGGAGCGCTTCCACAGGAGATACTTTTGCCGCAAGCTTTGCAGGCTTTGAGACAGACACATGCGTGATCACATAAATGACAACAAACACAAGTACCGCCACCAGGCAGGTATTCCGGATAGAGAATCCATCTGGTATGATAAAATATCCTGCAAGCGCGCCCATGATAATCCCTGCAGGCGCAGCCCTTAGAAACAGCAGCCCTCCCTCACAGGAAACAAACCGTTTGATCTGCCCTCTCGTCATACCGATGGTACGAAGCTGCCCGAACTGGTGGATCCTGCCGATCACCGACAGATAGAACACCCCGTAAATGACCAGAACACAGGCGAGCAGGATTACACCGCCCACAACGCCATAGAGCACTGCCGACTGCATATCCACAGAGAGCGACTCGATAAATGCCCTGGACGGAGCCGCATACTTCCTCTCGAGCCCGATATCGCTGCCGATCTGATACATCTCCTCCTGACATTCGCCTGCGCTCATGGCTTCTGCCCCTTGCAGCTTTGCATAAGTTTCATAGGGCATATCTCTCAGCTGGCTTCCCTCATCGGCATATTTCTTTGAGAAAAATACCGAAAACTGCTTTGCTTCGCTTCCGCCTTCCAGAATCCCTGAAACTGTGAAAGTCTCTGCCGCACCGTCATAAAATTCAAAATCAACACTGCTTCCGACAGCTGGCCTTACGCTCATTTTCTGAAGAAGCGCCTCCTGTACGGCAATTTCGTTCTCTGCATCCGGAAGCCTGCCACTCTTCAATCTGCCAACCCGAATCTCTTCAGACAGTTCACTCACATAATACGGCATAACGTCAAAGCCGTCCATCTCCGAGAGCACCCCCGACTTCATCTGAATCTGGTAAGCGATACGTTCATCCTGTTGAAGCTCCTTCACCTGTTTTTCTGACAGGTTAAAATATGCCACCTGCTGTCTGTGGGAGAGTTCCTTTCTTGTCTGCTCCTTCTGCCCCACCGCAAACATAAGGATACCTGTCAGGAGAGCGGACGCCAAAATGATTGTGATCATCACGAAAACATTCCGCATACGGCTGGATTTCACGCTCTGCCTTGACATGTGAGAAATCATTTTTCTGGTAATACTGTTATTCTTCATGACTGTCCCTCCCTAAGCCTTAATCTTCCCGTCTTCGATCCGGATCCGCCTGTCTGCCTTCTGCGCAATCTCCGGATTGTGGGTAATCATGACGATTGTCTGATGGAACTTCTCACTTGTCATCTTCAAAAGATCAATGACCTTGTCACTTGTCCGGCTATCCAGATTGCCGGTCGGCTCATCTGCCAGAATAATGGCAGGCTTGGACACCAGCGCCCTTGCGATCGCCACCCTCTGCTGCTGCCCTCCGGAGAGATGGCCCGGATAATTCTGAAGCTTCCCGTCAAGCTCCAGAAAATGTACAATCTCATCCAGAAATTCACGGTCTTCTGTCTTTCCGTCAAGTCTTACCGGAAGAACAATATTTTCATAAGCCGTCAGATATGGAATCAGGTTATAGTTCTGGAAAATGAATCCGATCCGCTTCCTTCGGAATACTGTAAGCTGCTCCTCCGTCAGCCGTTCAATACACCGGCCCTCCACCTGCACCGTACCGGAAGTCGGAATATCCAGCCCTCCCAGCATATTAAGAAGCGTGGATTTCCCGCTTCCGGAAGTTCCGATAATAGCTGCAAACTGTCCCTCCTCAACGGAAACATCCACGTCGTCCAGCGCCTTTACCAGACTTTCCTCACTGCCATAATACTTTTTCAAATGAACAGTATTCAAAATTGTCATTGCTTTTGCCTCCTTCAAATATCTTCATGATTTATGACTCATCTTAGTACATTTTCAAAAATCTTCAACATAATATGTAAAAACTAACATCCACAGTGCAAAATCTAAAAATTACTGACCAGCCAATAGGTGAAAACCCATTGACGTTTTGTCAGATTATGCCATATAATAGGATTGCGATTCATAAAAGGAAAGTGAGGACCACACAATGAAACAGTTTTTTGGAATGAGCCAGCAGGGAAATCTGACAGAAGCTGTCCGCGGATTAAACCTGCCGCAATTAATCATACTGTTTTCCAACAGCAGGCAATTTGAAGCACATGTAAATGAATTGGAAAAGCTTTATCCCGGAATACCCAGCATCGGATGCATTGGCATGAGTTATGACACAAGAGTCGTAGAAAACGGCGTCGGCATCGTCGCATTCTATGATGGAGTCGTTGCCTGCGCCAATGTATTAGAAGAGGTATCCGTTATGCCGGTGAAATACATTGAACGGTTGGAGCAGGATGTAAAAAAAGTCAACGGATCAAAGGAAAATACCATCTGTATTGACCTGTGCTCCGGAAATGATGCCTGTGTGCTGACTACGATCCACTCCGTATTAAAGCACCGGAATATCTCTTTGGTGGGCGGCACCGGGGACGCGGGGAAAATATCCGCCAACGGGAAAATATATGAGGATTCGGTTGCCTATGCACTGATCAAAAATCAGAACGGCAGGATAAAGGCCTACAAGGAAAACATCTATCATCAGATGAAAGGTCAGCGCTTTATCGCATCCCAGACAGATAAGAATCATTACATCATGGGTGCCCTCAACGGAAAACCGGCCAAGCAGGTCTATCAGGATATTCTCCATGTAACGGAGCAGGAAATTACAACACAGACTTTCAAAAATCCTTTCGGCAAGCTGAACGGTGATGATGTCTGCATCGTGTCGATCAAAGAAGTGAACGGAAATGCCCTTACCTGTTTCCGTCAGGTAAATGATTCTGATGTCCTGGCTTTGCTTGAGCTCGGCGACTATAAAGAAATTGTGAAAAACACCATCCGCATGATACAGCACGATTTCCCCAGGATCTCCGGGGTATTTTCTGTCAACTGCCTGTTCAGGTATTTACTGTTTACTGAAAATCATTACATGCAGGAATACCTGGATGAAATGGGAAAATTAGGACGCCACGCAGGATTTGTCGGTTACGGAGAACATTATAACAATCGGTTTGTGAACCAGTCTATGACCTGCGTCGTATTTGAATAAAGGGGGATGAGTTCATGTTATTTCGGAATAAAAGTAAAGAAGAACCACAAAAAACAAAAAAAAATGATAACAGCCTGTACCCGGTATTACATGTAATGGGCAGTCTCAAGGATTACCACACAGAACTTGTTCAAAAGGAGGTAGCCTCCCTGAAAGAGATCAGCGGGATCGGAAGTTCCTTTGGGAATGTACTTGAAGAAGCTGATCACTTCCAGGAAAAACTCCAGGATTTCGGACAGAATTTTTACAGTATTGAGCAGGTGTCCAGTGAATTTATTACGGTAAAGGATACCATTGACCAGTCTGTCTCTCACGCACAACAGGAGGTAGAGGAACTGAAAAACAGTTCCATGCAGGTAGAAACCTATTTCAGTGAAATGGAGAATACATTTGAAGGCCTTCAGAAAGCAGTAGAAAAGATCAAATCATGTACGAATAACATTGTATCTATCGCAGAGCAGACAAATATGCTGGCTCTCAATGCATCCATCGAGGCAGCAAGAGCCGGGGAATCCGGAAAAGGATTTGCCGTAGTTGCCGTAGAAGTAAAGAAGCTTGCAGATGAGATTAAAGAACTGACCGGCGAAGTAGATTCGGGCATCAGTGAAGTGGAGCATGGTACAGACCAGCTGAACAGCAGCATCAAAACATCCCAGCAGGCGCTGGGCAAAAGCCTTGATAAAGTAAAGGATACCTATGAAATGTTCGACGAGATCACACAGTCGGCGGAAGGCGCCACCACTGTCCACTCCGAGATTTCCAGAGTCATTGATGATTCAAAAACGGCGCTGCAGCATCTGTATGATTTCTTCGGGCAGCTTAAGAGCCAGTATCAGGAAGTCATGAAACATATTAATCAGGCAAACCGTCTGGGAACCACCAAGAGTACCATGTTCGAGGATATTGACAACATGATGTCTCAGATTCCTCCGATTATCAAAGAACATACGTCAAAAGACCACTGATTCACAGAATCCTCAATTATAAAAACAGGTGCTGCATACATAGAACTTCTGCGGCACCTTTCCTTTTCACAAAACAATCCTGCCCTAATTGAGCATTGTGAAAAACATATTATACTATACAGGACTACTACCAAGGAAAGACAGAGAACAATAACATGATACATATAGCAATCTGCGACGATGAAAAAGATTTCGTGGCCAACCTGAGCGGGCTGCTTAAACAATACGCCTCCGAAACCGGTAAAGAGATAAAGATAACCCCATACTACGACGGCATGGAACTGATCGAAAGATACGACACCTCGATCGATCTGATTTTCCTTGATATCCAGATGCGGCTGTTAAACGGACTCCGCGCTGCCGAGCATATCCGCCGGATGGACGAGGGTGTCGGCATTATCTTCCTGACAACCCTTACCCAATACGGCCTGGAGGGGTATAAATACCAGGCCGCCAATTACATCATCAAACCCATGAAATATATCCGGCTGAAAGCAGAGATGGATCAGTGGCTGAAAAAGCGCCGGCCGGAAGAAGATCCCGCGATTCTGGTATCCAATGATACCGGAAAGTATAAAGTTTTTCTCAGATCTCTGAAGTATGTGGAGACCTTTAACCGCAGTCTGCTTTTACATACCGAATCGGAAGATATCATCTGTCATAAGAGTATGAAAGAAATGGAACAGATACTGCAGGATAAAGGGTTTGTCCGCTGCCACACCAGCTATATCGTGAACCTCAGCTATATAAAAGGCGTAAAAAAACTGGAAATTGAGCTTGTCACAGGAGAAAAAATCCCGGTCAGCCAGCCGAAGCGTAAAGAATTTATGGAAAAATTAGCAGCATGCTGGGAGGATTTATTATGATCAGATTTTTAGATATTGTGTCATTTGCGCTGGAATGGGCCTATGTATTCGTATTCTTTTGGATCGTACAGGCCTTCTTACCTCTGCGGCAGAACCGGTTGATGCAAGCTGCCGCTTTTTTTGCGTTCAGTTTCATATCCACAGCGGTCATCTATTCCAATGACCTTCCAAACCTTCTCGGCGTACTCCTGGGGATTTCTGTCTATCTTACCGTCTTCCACCGGGGAACTCCCGCCGAAAAACTGACTGCCCTACTTGTTTTTTATCCTGCTCTTATAGCAGTCAACTATCTGATGCAGGATGTCGGATCAAGATGCTTCTTTTCTGTCACAGGCGCACCGGATTCTCCATCAGGATGGACGCAGCGGCAATGGCTCATAAGCACAGCCTTCCATACTCTGTCCTTATTGCTCCGGCTTTTATTCTGGATCCTGGCATGGCAGTTTTTCCGAAAATATCTTCGCCGGATCACCTCTGACCTGACCTATAAAATGTGGTTTATTGTGGATACTCTGATGCTTGCTTCCTTTGTATCTATCTTTACTATCATTTACTTCATGCCGGAGAATCCTCTGATTACCTATCCCATCTGCGGGGTGTCCATATTCTCAAGCTTCGGCTGCATCTACCTTGCATCCTATATCTGCACCTCTGTTCAGACGGCGTACCATGCCCAGGAGCTGGAAATAAAGCAAGCCTATTATATGGACCGGATGCGTAATGAGGATCGGGTACGCAGCATTTACCATGATCTGAAAAATCATTTACTGATACTCCAGAGCCAGTCGGAAAGCAGTGAGATCATAAAGGACTCCGTTCAGGAATTGCAGAGCCAGATCCAGGAATATGAAAGCTTCCACCATACCGGAAACGAATTTCTGGATATCATCATCCGGGACAAAGCCAAGGCAGCGCAGGAAAAGCAGATTGATTTCAGCGCCTCGGTTTCCTTTGAAGACGGCTTTTTTATAGAACCTCTGGACATCAGCACCATTTTCGGCAATGCGCTTGACAATGCCATAGAAGCCTCTGAAAAGCTTACGGCAGACAGGCGGCTTATTACCGTAAGATCCGCCCGTGTCCGGGATCTGCTGGCGATCACTGTAGAGAACAATGCCCTGCCCCATCAAACGGCGCCCGGCAGTACTACAAAAGATGATGCCTTTTTACACGGCATCGGGCTGCCGAACATCCGGATGGCCGCCGAAAAATATGACGGCCAGTGCAGCCTGAAACTGGAGGACGGAAGATTTATACTGAAAATCATTATCCCTATTCCCTGATCTGAGCATCTGGAACGAAAGCCTGCACAGACCGCCACAAAAACGCATAAAATGAAATAAAAACTGTTAGTTGGCGGAAGGAGCAGACAAAATGGATTATCATAAACATAATAAATCTTGCTGTTGCTGCAATCATGGAATGCAGGGCAAACCAGGACCTCAGGGACCAAGAGGACCTCAGGGAGAACCGGGGCCAATGGGGCCTCAGGGAGACCGGGGAGAACCGGGGCCAATGGGGCCTCAAGGAGACCGGGGAGAACCGGGGCCGATGGGGCCTCAGGGAGCGCCAGGCCTTACCGGACCTCAGGGAGAACCGGGGCAGGGAGTCCGCCCCTCATATTTCAATGCCGTCATGCAAGGCGGCTTTCAGGATGTAATACCGGAAGGTGACGTTAATTTCCTCCTTGCAGTTCAATCCGGTGATTTTTCGTTTTCCCCCAATACAGCAGAAATTGTTGTCAACACAGAAGGTATTTATCGGATTGACTACTCTCTGTTAATCCGCCCCGGCACCGGATTATTAAATATTGCTTACGCAGTGGCAATTAACGGTCTGGAAAATCCACTGTCATTTTTCGGAACCTATTCCGATGAGCAAAGTGGATTACAGCGCACAGAACTCACCGGCATGTTCATCACTCCTATTGCCGCCGGATCGACAGTCGTGCTCCGCAACAAATCTTCCACTGCAGATTATTTGGCAGGAACAGGCATTGACCATCAGGCTGTCAACCATGCTTCCATTCTGCTGCAGCGAATTGCATAAGCTCTCCCTCAGCGGACAGTCGGATATACACCCTTTCTCCGCTCAGTACAAGATAGGCCGGTGCCCTGCACCGGCCAAATTTTTACATTAATCCCCCGTAACCCTCTGACACTGTTTCGGATACGCACACATGGCATCTCCTGCCTGCTGATCCACATAAATCTCCGCTGTCCGTACTTCCTTTCGATGACCGGAGAAATGCATCCGGAGTTTCTAAAAACACAGCAACAATTATGAAAAACAAAAATTTGTCTGTGTTATAATACTTCATTATAAACTACAACAGCAACCTGTTATGCTGGAAAAATACATATAATAAATGGAGGGAAACTCATGCACGATCAGACAGTACATATTGTTTCGCAAGCTATCCGTTATATGGAAGATCATCTGCATGATAAGCTGGATCTGGAAACGGTAGCAGCCGCACTGCACTATTCCAAATACCATCTGCACCGGATTTTTACAAAGACAACCGGCTTGACGATCCACGCATATGCCGGAAGACGGCGGCTCACGGAAGCGGCAAAGCTTCTGATATTTTCCGAAAAACCGATTATGGAAATTGCTTTGCTGAGCGGATATGAGAGCCAACAGTCCTTTACTGACACCTTCAAGGCAATGTACAAAACAACTCCTGCAAAATTCCGTCAAACAAAAGATTTTTATCCGCTTCAGCTTGAAATTCATCTGACCGGAGGAGTCGGCACTGTGGAGCTTACAAAAGATGATATCCAATTTGCCTCGCCGGCCGATACAGATGATTGGATGAAACTAGTAACCCTTACAATTGACGGATATCCAAAGCTTGATGAAACAGAATATCTGGAAAAACTTCAACGCTATATCACCGATAAAAAAGCGCTGATCCTGCGGGATAACGATATCATCATCGGTGCCATGGGGTTTTCCGCCACAGGAAGTATCGATTTTCTGGCTGTCCATCCGCAGTATCGTCATCTTGGCATTGCAGGGCTCTTTCTTGAAAGACTGTCAGTTGAACTGCCTCCCGGCATAGAAATCTCCTGCACAACATACCGTGCGGGCGACAGGGCCGACACAGGCTGCCGCGAAGAATATTTCCGCCTTGGCTTTTCGGAAAGAGAATTACTTGTAGAATACGGATATCCGGTGCAGCGCTTTGTTCTTTCACCCAAACACAGTAGGAAGGAGACTGATGATGACTGAAATGAAAGCTAACCCGCTGTCCCACCATCATACCACTCTGTCTCTCCTGAGATTTGCGGCTCCCAGTATGGCCATGATGCTTTTTATGGGATTGTACACCGTTGTAGATACCATTTTTGTCGCCCGGTTTGTTGACACAAATGCACTGTCATCCATCAATATTGTCTGTCCGGTCATCAATATTATCGTTGGATTCGGGACAATGCTTGCAGCAGGAGGAAGTGCAATTGTTGCAAAGAAAATGGGAAGCCAGAAACCGGAAGAAGCACGAAGTAATTTCACCCTGATCATCATCACAGGTGTCGTCTCTGGCCTGGCTATTACTTTGACCGGACTTTTATTTCTTGATAAGATCATCCTGGGACTGGGAGCCAGTGAAGTTCTCTTCTCCTACTGTAACGATTATCTGAAAATACAGCTGATTTTTGTCGTGGGCAATATCCTGCAGGTCTTATATCAAAACTTGTTTGTGACAGCAGGAAAACCGGCTTTAGGGCTGATCCTTTCTATTTCGGCCGGGATTGCCAATCTTTTCTTCGATTATGTTTTTATCGTTTTGCTTAACATGGGAATAAAAGGGGCCGCCCTCGGAACCGGTATCGGATATATGATACCCGCTTCGGCCGGTACTATATTTTTTCTGACCTGCCACGACAGGCAGAAGATGCCGCCGGCCGCTAAGTCTGCCTCCTGCAGAAGTGAATTATATTTTTGCAGGCCAAAAATGGACATCCCTGTTTTATTAAAGAGCTGCTCCAACGGCTCCTCCGAAATGGTCAGCCAGTTATCTGCCGGTGTAACTACTTTTCTGTTCAATAGAACCATGATGAACTTATTAGGCGAGGACGGTGTCGCCGCTATTACCATTATCATATATTCCGCTTTCTTGCTGACCACGGTTTATATTGGGTTTTCCATGGGAACAGCCCCCATTATCAGTTATAATTACGGGAGCAGGAACATCACGCGGTTAAAAAAAATAATCTGCACCTGTTTCTGCTTTATAGCCGTTCTATCAATAACTGTATTCCTGATTTCCTTTTTTGCAGGCGAATCTATCGCCGGGGTATTTGCAAAAAATAACAGGAATGTTTTTGAAATTACCAAAACAGGCTTTTCTCTTTTTTCATACAGCTTTCTGTTTTCCGGATGTAATATTTTTGCCTCTGCTCTATTTACGGCACTTTCAAACGGGAAAATATCTGCCCTGATCTCTTTTTTGCGGACATTCGGGTTTATTACAGCTTTCCTCATGTTATTGCCGCGAATCATGGGTGTAACGGGCGTATGGCTGGCTGTCCCCGCCGCGGAACTGTTCACATTTATATTGGCTGCAGGTATGGTATTGAAATACAAAAACACCTCAATGGGGACGTAGCAAAATTGAATTTTGCTACGTCCCCATTATCACTTGTTATGCCTGTATATTGTAAAACAAATTTCCTTGTAATCGATAAATCTTTCACATTTTCCCCTCTACAAACTCACGCATGCCCTGAAAAATAAGCCACACAGATGTCGCTCCTGCATCCTGATATCCAACCGCACGCTCCAGCAGCGACTTTGCACGTCCAAATTTCGCCTGATATTTTTTCGTATCTTCCACGCCTTGTTTCGCCGCCTCCTCTGCTTCCTTTAACATATCAGACAGCCCTTTTCCTGCTGTTTTCTCCATTGCTTCTACTGCCGGGACCAGCGCGTCTACCATAGTTTTATCGCCAACCTCTGCTTTTCCTCTTTCCTGAATTGCTGTAAGACTCTTTCGCTCCATGTTTGCCAGATCTTCCGCAGTAAGGACTGCTTTGGCCTCCATATCCTTCGCTCCGGCCAGGTACAGACTTCCGAAGATCACTCCGGAGGCTCCTCCCATGGACAGAAGCATTGCTTTTCCTGCCGCTTCAAACACTGCATAGGCATTGGCTTCCCCTTCCATCTTAAGCAGTTTCTTCTTCACTTTCTGCATGCCTCCTGCCATTCCGATTCCATGATCCCCATCTCCGATGGCGCTGTCTATCTCTGTAAGATATGGCTTCTTTGCAATAATCTTATCTGCAATATAAAGAAGCATATTCCGCGCGTCCTCTGCACTTAGCTCAGACAATTCTCCCGCTTTACTCCTTCTGATCTTCGCCTCTTCCACATCATTTTCATCAAATTCCGGCTCGATTTCTATTGTAGTTTCTTCTTCCTCAGCCTCAATTCCCGCACCTGTCAGCTCACCCTTCGCATAGAACGGGCAGTAACACGGCATATCATAATATTTTTTAAGTTCTTCGTCCAGCTTAAATAATGTAATCGAGAAACCGCCCATTTCCTGGCTGGTGCAATAACTGTTAAGATCTGTGTCATGAATCTTGATTCCATTCTTATGTAACAATTCTCTTACTTTTCGGAATGCAATCGCCAGTTCCGTAATGGTTGCAGATCCCAGGCCATTGACCAGCACGCACACTTCGTCTCCCGCTTTCAGATCCGCATCTGCCATAATCTGGCTGTACATCTTTTCTACCAGAACATCTGCATCCTGCCACTGGGTACGAAGCACACCTCTCTCTCCGTGGAGACCCATACCGTATTCAATCTCTCCCTCCGGCAGTTCAAAAATCGGTTTCTCTACGCCAGGAAGCTGTGCCGGCGCTGTCGCCACTCCGATCGTTCTTGTATTATCCCTTGCCTTTTCCGTTACTCTTGTAACCTCTTCCAGGCTTAAGCCGGCATCACACGCTGCCCCGGCAGTCTTAATCACAAACACATCCCCGGCAATCCCCCGGCGGTCCTCGATTCTCTCCTTTGGTGCAGATGCTACATCATCCCACACACGGACATGAGTCGTTGCAATGCCTTCATCATTTAAGAACTCCTCGCCCATATCAAAGTTCAGGTTATCTCCTGCGTAACATCCATATACAAATATGACACCTTTTCCCTGGTCAACTGCTTTTGCTGTCTGATACACTGTATTTGGATCCGGAGAAGCAAAAATGTTCCCGCAGGCTGCCGCATCTGCCAGTCCTTTCCCGACAAAACCCGAGAACATCGGTTCATGTCCGCTTCCGCCGCCGATCACTAAAGCAACCTTATCTTTCCTTCTCTGCTTTAGGATGACACCGTTAACTTCCGGATGCTTTTCATAATATCTTCCGTAAGCGCCGATATAGCCTTCCATCATTTCCGATACTACGTGATCAGGATCGTTAATAATCTTTCTCATCATTCAACCTCTTTTCTCCGTTTTTATATGTTTATTGTAAACTTCATATCCGTCTTTCATCAACTGTTTTCTCACTCTCTCCGCTTTTATCACGGGGAGAATTTCTCCCAGCCACAAGTGCACTTCCTTTTCTGTCTTCCTCCGGGACAAAACTATCACACTGCAAACATTGCACTGCACAGGGCTTTTCCCGTATTGGTCTTAAATATCTTCTCAAGGGCTGTCTTCACCGCTTTTTCAGACACTCCATGCTCAAACAAATTTACAAGAAAATCTGCCTCCACCAGAATCTGATAATCCAGCCCGTCTATATTATGGTAGGTGTGATGATGCCCCACCAGATACGAGACCCTCTGGATGACCGTCTCGTCATACCCCAGCTCTGTCAGCATTTTTTCTGCAATCTCAGGCCCCTCCTTTTCCTGGTGTGGACCGATGCTGTCCCCGTATTTTTCTTCGCTTACTTTTATTCCGATATCATGTACGATGGCAGCTGCCTCCAGTATATACTGCTCTGTCCCGGAAAGATGCTCCACCTCGCCGATCAGCCTGGCATAAGCATACACTTTCATAAAATGTTGGATTTGGCCGGGTCGTCCTGCATAGTACTCCGTCATTTTCATAATCAACTGTCTATTGTCCATTTTTCTCCTCTTTCTCTGCCTTTTCTTCATCTTCGGCTTCTTCATATGTATATGTGCACCGGTCCGTCAGCCATGCTTTTACCCGATCCCGGATCACCATTTCCCTCATCTCTTTTTCCGGGACAGCTTTTAAAAGAAGCTCTACATTCGCAAATTTATATTCTTCTGCATATTCCTCCAGTGCTGCCTGAAAATCACTCTCCGCAGGCTTTAATCCAAATGTTTCTGCGATCAGGTCTGCCACCAGCTCCTGCTTTAAACTGGCTTTCGCCGCTTCATCAAGATCTTCATCCGTCAATCTAATTGCCTCCAGATATGCTTCGTACTCCATCTTTGCTTCTGCTGCATATCCCTCATACAATTCCACAAGTCCTTGCTTTACTTCCTTCAGCCGGTCGTCCGGATATTTTTTTACATCACTGTGATCCATGACTTTTTCCCACACTCGAAGCTCCTCCTCTTCGCGTGCGGATTCTTCCTTCGTTATCCTGATCTGCTTCTTTAATTCATTTCTATATTCTTCTACCGTTTCTGCTGTGTCAGACATTGTGTCCCGCACGATCTCATCCGTAATCGGCGTATCTTCCGGAAGACCATGCTGAGCCGTATATCCTGCCATCATGTGGGCCACTACTTTATCGATATCTTCTTCTTTTACTTCCGAAACCTCTGCTTTTTCTATCTCAACTCCCTGATAATTCTCCACGGTTACATATTCATTTGACAGCTTCTTTGGGCCTGTGCCCGCACATCCCGCACAGGAAACGGCAAGCAGCACACCTAATATTCCAAATATCTTCTTCATAATATTCGTCCCTTTTCTACCCTCCGAATCATAACAGGGACAGCCCCTCCTTACAGGAAATAGCTGTCCCCCGTATAAAGTAAGAGCGAATTCTCTCCTTATACCATAACCGGTGCGTGATCTTTATACCATCTTAATCACAGATTTGATCACTTCATCTTTATGTTCCAGACTATATTGGATCCCCTCAATACACTGATCAAACGGGAATTCGTGAGAAACAATATCTTTTACCGGAATCAGCCCTGAAGATACTGCCTGAATTGCCTGCGGCCACAGATTTCTGTAACGATATACAGAATAGATCGTTCCCTCCATTGCATTTAAGGTAGCAATGTCAAGTTCCAGGACCGGATCCGGAGATACACCGGTCAGCGTTACTTTACCGGCACGCCTGATCAAACGGCACGTCTGCAATGTAGTAATTTTGTTTCCGGCGCACTCATAAACAAGATCTGCCCCGCCGCCCGGCAGCGTTTTCGCAAAATCTTCAATACTTTCTCTTGTACTATTAAATACTCTTGCAGCGCCCACTTCTAATGCCTTTTCCAAACGTTTGTCCATAACGTCCGCCACATAAATCTCGCTGACTCCCCGTGCCTTTAACGCCATAACTGTACAAAGTCCGATACATCCGCTTCCAAGAACAATGGCATTCTGCCCGACCTGAGCGTTGGACAAGGCAACGCCGTGCATTCCTACCGCAAGCGGCTCAATCATTGCACCTTCCAATGTACTCATGTTTTCCGGAAGCTTGTAACACATTGAAGCGTCATGTACACAATATTCTGCATTCACACCGTCTCTTTCATGAGGGATGGCAAGCATCTTAATATCCTTGCACAGATTGTAATTTCCTTTACGGCAATCCTCGCATTTCCCGCATGGAACTGCCGGCTCGATCGATACCTTATCTCCAATCTCAAATCCCTCTACACCTTCGCCGATCGCGGATACCACACCGCCCGGCTCATGGCCGAGAGCAAGCGGACCGTCCAGCGTCCAGTTTGCAAGCTGCCCCTCCTGATAAAAGTGAAGGTCAGAACCACATACTCCCACATACTCCAGTTTGATCTGAAGTTCGCCCTTGCCCGGCTGCGGAATATCACGCTCTACCCACTCCAGCTTCTGTTTACCCGTCAACACACAAACTTTCATTTTTCCTTCCATGATTACTTACCTCTTTTCTTAAAACATCTCATTTTGTTAAAACCATTTTTACCGCATGTTTCCATCCGTTATACTTTTTGTCCCGGACTTCTTTTGTCATCTTTGCCTCATAAGCGGTACGATTTAATTTATCAAAAATTGTATCATCCCAGATCTTCAGTGCAAGACCTGCGGCATACGCAGGCCCGATTCCCGATAGCTCCTCCGAATCCGGTATCCGCACATCCGCCTCTGCCATATCACTTTGGAACTGCATAAGATATGTATTCTTTGTAGGTCCGCCGTCTACACGCAGCTCTTCTACCGTGATGCCGGCATCCTCACTCATCGCTTTCACAATGTCTGTGATCTGATAGGCAATACACTCTACGCCTGCCCTTACGATCTCTGCCCTGCCTGTTGTTCTTGTCATACCTACGATGGCCGCCGATGCATAACTGTCCCAATAAGGGGCTCCAAGTCCGGAAAATGCCGGAACCAGATACAAAGAATCGTCCTGCACGGCCGCCTCTGCCAATGCCCCCGTCTCTCCCGGAGACTGGATCAATTTCAAGTCATCCTTCAGCCACGTAATGACTGCTCCCGTATAATTCAGATTCCCTTCTAACACATAATTTACTTTTCCGCCCATACTCCACGCAAGAGAAGTGACAACCCCATGGGTACTTAATACCGGTTCTTCTCCGATATTCATCATAATGGAAGAACCTGTTCCATAGGTAGATTTGATCATTCCGGGTTTCAGGCAGCCCTGGCCAAACAACGAGCCATGAGAATCACCAAGCACTCCGTGAATCGGAACCGGATGCGGAAGGAATCCTTCAAAATCTGTATTGCCAAAATTCGAGTCCGAATCACATACTTCGGCAAGATTGTTTACATCAACACCAAACAGTGCACAGATTTCCTCATCCCATTTTAACTCAAAAATATTAAAAAGCTGCGTTCTTGATGCATTTGAGAAATCGGTTTTATATGCCTGCCCACCGGTCAGTTTATAAATCAGCCAGCTGTCAATGGTGCCGTGACAGATTTCTCCCTTATCAGACTTTTCTTTTGCACCTTCCACATTTTCCAGAATCCACGCGATCTTAGACGCCGGAAAATACGGTGACAGATTCATTCCTGTCTTTCTGCGGATATTTTCCGCCTGCCCCTGTTTCTCCACCCGTTCACAGATATCCGCCGCCCTGGAACACTGCCATACGATCGCCTGTCCCAGCGGTTCCCCTGTGTTCTTATCCCATGCCAGGGAAGTTTCTCTCTGATTGCTGATCCCTACGCCTGCTATTTTTTCTTTCGCAATGCCGGCTTCTTCGATCAGATGCTTTACAACTTCTATCGTATTCCGATAGATCTCGGATGGGTCATGGGAGACCCATCCTTTTTCATTGATAATCTGTTCATGTGACTGATCCGTACGTTTGATCAGACTGCCGCTTTCATCAAAAAGCAGCGCCTTTGTCCCTTGTGTGCTCTGATCAATACTGATGATATATTTCTCTGACATTTAAATCAACTCCATTGCTTTCTCAGCGATACCTTCTCCGGTCATTCCGTAGTATTCAAACACTTCCTTTGAAGTTCCCGTGATCACCGGCGCGTCCGGAAGCGCAATATTGACTACTCTCTTCGGACAATTACTTCCTACCATCTGGCTCACCATCGAACCAAGGCCGCCGTACGGCGCGTGCTCCTCTACGGTAATGACTGCCTTTGCATTCTCTGCTGCTTTTATGACCGCTTCCTCATCCAGAGGCTTTACACAGTACATATCCACAACTGTGGCGCTGATCCCTTTGTCTTTCAAAATTGCTGCCGCGTCTACGGAAGGCTTTACCATCTCGCCGCACGCAATGATGGCTACATCTGTTCCTTCACATACCACCGTTGCTTTGTCCATCTCAAATGGTACCTTTCCTTCTTCGTACACATCGTCCACTGCATTTCTCCCCACACGGATGTATGCCGGTTTTTCATCCCGGATCAATTCTTTCATGAGATATTCTGTCTGCAGTCTGTCACTTGGAAGATACACTCTCATGTTGGGAACTGCACACATGGCGGCAATATCCTGCGCGGAATGATGGCTCATTCCAAGCGCTCCGTAACTGATCCCCCCGGATATGCCAATAAGCTTTACATTTGTATTGGAGTATGCTACGTCTACCTTGCACTGCTCATAGCTTCTTGTGGACAAGAAACACGCCGGGGATGCTGCGTACGGTTTCTTTCCGCATTTTGCAAGACCCGCGGAAATACTTACCAGGTTCTGCTCTGCAATTCCCGTCTCCACAAATTGCTCCGGAAGTTCCTTTGCAAATGCAGTAAAGGATGCGCTCCCTCTGGAATCGCTGCATAAAGCCACGATATCCTTATCCGTTTTTCCTGCTTCTACTAATACGTCGCAGATAACCTGTTTATTTGCAATCTTACCCATTATCTTGCAGCCTCCTTTCTCTCTTTCAGATCTTTTCTGATCTGAGCCAGTTCCTCCTCGTTTGGAACTTTATGATGCCAGTTTGCCTGATCCTCCATCACAGAAGAGCCTTTTCCCTTGACGGTATTCGCAATAAGTACACTCGGTCTGCCTTTTACCGTTTTCGCTTTTTCAAAAGCCTCCTTTAGCTGATCAATGTCATTGCCATCTTCTACATCGATCACATACCAGCCGAAAGAAGCAAATCTCTCATGGAGGTCATCCTGAGACATAACATCCTCGGTATTGCCGGAGATCTGGAGACGATTTCTGTCTACAACAGCACACAGATTGTCAAGCTTATAATGGCTTGCCGCCATAGCCCCTTCCCATACAGAGCCTTCCGCCAGCTCCCCGTCTCCCATCACGGTATATACTCTGTAGTCCTGGCCGTTCATCTTTCCTGCAAGCGCCATACCTGTACAAACCGGAAGACCATGTCCCAAAGAGCCTGAGTTCATTTCAATTCCCGGGAGCTTATTATTTGGATGTCCGATATATTTAGAACCAAACTTGCTGAAATTTGCAATCAGGTCCTCTCTGTCTAAAAAACCCTTTTTTGCAAGAACCGCATAGTATGCTTCTACCGAATGCCCTTTACTCATCACAAATTTATCGCGGTCCGGATCATCCATATTTTCAGGGCTTACATTCATTTGGTCAAAATAAAGTTCTGTCAAAATCTCCATCACACTCATATCGCCGCCGATATGGCCCGCCTTCCCGGACATGATAATGTCGATGGTATCTTCTCTCAACTCATAAGCCAGTGCCTTCAAATTTTCCATAATTTTTCTCCTTTATACTTTTACCGATCTATTTACGCTTGAAAATACGGGCGACTTTATCTCTCATAACCGGATTTTCTTTCACCGCATCAATTGTTACAGCTACAAGCACAACTCCGCCGGTAACGACCGTCTCCCAGTAAGAAGATACCCGAAGCAGCGTAATGGATGTGGAAACCGTACTGTTGAGCAAACCACCAATAACAGTACCTACGACCCCTCCGATACCGCCGGTCATAGATGTGCCTCCAAGTACAGAAGCTGAAATCGTCGGGTTTACCCAGTTCGCTCCGATAGAAGCCTGGAAAGAAGCCAGCTTACAAGTCATCATAACTCCTGCAACTGCCGCCAGCAGACCACTCAAACAATATACCAGCACTTCTACTCTTTCCGTCTTAATACCTACGATCTTGGCACAATTTCTATTACCGCCTAGTGCATAAACATGCCGTCCGAACTTGGTATAGCGGAGCATAACCGCAAGTATGATACAGATTACTAACATGATGATTACAATCGTCGGAAGGAATCCTCCCAGAACTCCATTGGCAAGAAACTGTGCTTCTTCCGGAACCCCGACGATGGGGGTACCTTTGGTTACGATATATACAATCCCTTTATAAATCTCGCCTGTTGCCAGCGTTACAATAAATGGGGTCAGTCTCAGGTATGCGATAAAAAGACCATTTACCATACCCAATAATAATCCGACGATACAGGAAATAAGAATTGAGATCCATGGATTCATTCCCTGCTCAATCATTAGCTTTGCCGCTGCCATACTGGACACCGAGCCGACTGCTGCAACGGAAAGATCAATACCTCCTGTCAATAACACAAGGGTCTGTCCAAAGCTGACGATGATAATAAAAGAAGCTGCTCTTGTCAAAGTACTGATATTATATGCTGTCCAGAAATTTCCTGTCATAATATGTACTACGATACCTGCAAGAATCGTTACGATCAGTACCATTCCCGCAGTCGATTTAAAGAAATCTACTATTTTTTTCATGATTGCCTACCTCCGTTATGAAGTGACTTTTGTCAAGAGGTAATTTTTGAAAATTATAAACTTTTTCCCGAACCTCTGACAAAGCCCACATTTGTTCTCAGGAGATATCTTGGAGAAGCCCTTTGTTTAACAGTTCCCGGCATTTGGCCATTCCGTTATTCGTGGATTGGTTACCTACAGGTCAATGGTCCGCCGTGGGTTCTGCTGTCCTAAATCGTGGATCAATGCTTCTGCACTGCCAACAAGGAGGTGCCGCAGATAACCCGAACCTTGAAGTTCCAAAAGACTCCTTCAAGATATCTCCTGTTTTTTGTTAATAGTTGCTGCGGATTATGCAGCTGCGCCTGCTTAATCCGCTT
>CAJTRM010000014.1 GCA_910578865.1 uncultured Dorea sp. | reverse complement strand
GATATCTGAATAATGCAGAATCATTGGTCTTGAAAGCTTTGCCTAATAGCTTATCAATCCCAAGTTTGCTTACGAATTCTTTGATGAGAAGCAAGCCTGCATCGGAGGATAAATCTCCTCCATCAAAATTTATTTTAATCTGTCTATTGCTTTCTAATGGTAAGGTGTTTACAATACTCATAAAGGGCTCCTTTTGTTGGTATTATTTGAGATTAGACACCTTAATTTTATCACAAGTGGATGCTCTTTTTTCATTCACTTGACAGGTGAAAAGCAATATTCAGTTAAAATACAGCAACTATGTGGCTTTCAGACACTTTCACGGCTGTGCCGTGAATAATCTAGGACAAGTTATTTAAAAATATTTTCAGGAGATTTTTTATGCCAAACATTACATTAATGGAATCGGCGCTTCCAGCTGCGCCGCTTAAGATTGCTGCCCTTGACAGCTGTATCGGGATGGGGAGACGGATCAACGATTACATCGTATCGTTTCGTCAGGAAACTTTAAAAAAATCTTTAGCCTCCCCTCTCTTTTCTTCCTACCAGTGCGACAATTATCTGGTAGAATGCCACTGCCCCCGTTTCGGCACCGGCGAGGCAAAGGGAAGCCTCTGCTCCTCCGTGCGTGGGAAAGACCTGTTTGTCATGGTAGACGTGTGCAACTATAGCCTTACCTACACGGTAAACGGACATCTGAACCATATGTCCCCCGATGACCATTATCAGGATCTCAAACGCGTGATCTCTGCCGCCAACGGCAAAGCCCACCGTCTGAACGTGATCATGCCTTTCCTGTATGAGAGCCGGCAGCATAAAAGGACGAAACGCGAGTCGCTGGACTGTGCTCTTGCCCTTCAGGAACTGGTGGATATGGGGGTTGACAACATCATTACCTTTGATGCACATGACCCAAGAGTCCAGAATGCAATCCCTCTGTACGGGTTTGACAGCTTTAATCCTCCTTATCAGTTTATGAAAGCGCTTCTTCGTGCTGAGCCGGAACTGATTGTAGACAAAGAGCACCTCATGATCGTGAGCCCTGATGAGGGCGCCATGCACAGAGCCGTATATTTCTCCAACGTACTCGGCGTAAATATGGGAATGTTCTACAAACGCCGTGATTATTCTACGATCATAAACGGCAAGAACCCGATTGTGGCACATGAATTTTTAGGAGACGACATTCAGGGAAAAAACGTAATTATTATTGACGATATGATATCTTCCGGAGAAAGTATGCTGGATGTGGCAAAGCAGATCAAGAAGAGAGGGGCACACCGCGTCTTTGTCTGCACTTCCTTCGGATTGTTTACAGAAGGCTTCGGAATGTTCGACGATTACTATGAAAAAGGATATATCGACCGTGTCATAACGACCAACCTTACTTATCTTCCGCCGGAAGCAACTGACAAGCCTTATTTTGTAATTGCAGACATGAGTAAATTTATTGCGCTGATCATTGATTCCCTGAACCATGATATTACACTGAGTTCTGTTATGAATCCGACAGTGAAGATCCATCAGCTTCTTGAACGGCATAACAAACAGGCCCCGTCAGGACAGTAAAAACATAATCGTGACCGTATATTAAAAGAAGCCGGCTTTCTGCCGGCTCTTTTTGACCTAAAAATCTGTATACTTCTGTCCGCTTTCAAGCGTAATCCCTTTGGCCGCCGCCAGTTCCGAAACATTCACAAGCTGAAATCCTGCCTCCTGAAGCTTCGGTATCAGTTCCAGAGCGGCGTCGATCGTCTCCGAGTGGATATCATGCATCAAAATAATATCTCCGTCTTTTGCCTTGCTCATTACATGGTCAACGGTTGCCTTCGCGTCTCTTGTCTTCCAGTCCAGTGTATCTATATTCCACAGGATCATAGGCAGTCCCACATTTTCTTTCATAGCTCCTCCGATGGACCCATATGGAGGACGCATAACCGTCGCACCGCTTCCCGCAATCTCACTGATCCTATTGTTGGTACCGTCCATCTGCTCTTTTACTCCGGCAGCATCAAGCTTTGCCAGATTCTTGTGGTCGTAGGAATGATTTCCCAGTTCACACCCTAATTCCTTCATCCGCTGGACTTCCGTCTTATAGGACGAAACCTTCTGCCCCAGCATAAAAAAGGTTGCATGTGCATTATACTTTTCAAGCTGATTCAAAAGTTCTCCTGTTCTTTTCCCCGGGCCATCGTCGAAGGTAAGCGCCACCATAGGCTTGTTCGGGTCTACCGTGCTCTCCTTTTTGGACACCAGCTTACCGTTTGCGTCAAACACACACTGTGTAAGCCCGATGCTGAGTTCACCGGTTGCCATCCTTCCGTCTTCCCTGAAATAATATGTCACACCTTCCAGCTCCTGCCAGCCTACAAGAGCGGCTCCGTTCTCACTCAGGAAATAATAATCATTATCTTTCTTTTGCCATCCCTTCTGCATCGCACCGCTGTCACTAAAACAATAGGTTGACCCTCCAATGCTCTGCCAACCGGTTACTTTATTGCTGTTCTGGTCAAAGTAATATGTATTTCCCCGGGAAATCACGAAATCCTCTGTCACGTAAGTGCCGTCATACCGTCTGAACTGCTGATTCTGCCAGTAGCCCACCGGATTTTTCACTGTGACCTTGCCGCCCTTAACATGCAGCTGCACACGATCTTCCCATTCTTTCTGCAGCCTGGCCTCCAGCTTCTTATTGAGGCTGACCCGGATACTGTAGATTCCTTCCGCACCCGGATTCGCATCGCTTGTGAGCTCAACCTGGATCTGATCCTTAAGCTCCCTGACAAGATCCTCCACCGTATACTTCGGATTCCTCTCAAGCACCGCCTTCTCATTCCCATCGACGGTTACCTTTGTCTGCAATTCAGGCAGCTCTTCTCCCTGCAGGATCTCTATATCTGCCGCCTCAACCGTAATCTGCACTGCCTGGTCAAAAGCCCCTGCAATCAGGCAAATGAAAAAAAACATGGCACAGGCGACTACAGGTGTAAGTATCTTCCACCAGAGCCCTCCTTTTTTTCCGCCATGTTTTCTCTTTTTGTATACTTCTATTCTCTTCATTGCATTTGTCTCCCCTTATAATAAACAATTGCTCCCCACTTGTTTATTATAACGTATTTCGACATTTTTCGCAATAAAGCCTGCCTTGTTTTACTATAAACCAATATTTGCTACCGCTACATGCTCATAATGAACCAATCCGGTACGCTTTGTCTGCAATTTTATTCCACAAAACGTGTTATGATATGACCCGGATCTTCAGTACATCCCCTACCTTACGAAGTTCGTCAATAACACCTGCCGGAACCGGAGAATCAATATCAATCATAGTATATGCATATTTCCCTTTACTTTTATTTGTCAGATCTGCAATATTCATGTTATCCATTGCCAGGATCTTGGTGAACTGCCCGATCATATTCGGTATATTGTGGTGGAGCAGCAGGATTCTTGTATTTTCTCCCTTAAGCCCCATATCACAATCCGGATAATTGACAGAATTACGGATATTCCCATTTTCCAGATAATTTCTCAGCTCCTTCACCGCCATCACGGCACAGTTATCCTCCGACTCCTCTGTGGACGCTCCCAGATGCGGGATTACAATTGCACCCTTTACCCCTGCAATGACAGGTGTCGGAAAATCCGTCACATAATGCTTCACCTGCCCTGCCACAAGTGCATCTACCATCGCTTCCTCATCTACAAGCAGATCCCTCGCAAAATTAAGAACTACGACGCCTTTCTTCATCAGGCTTATGGAATTTCTGTTGATCATCCCTTGTGTGTGCGCCGTGGCAGGTACATGAATGGAAATATAATCACAATCTTTGTACAGCTCATCTACCGACTTTGCGTGATGGATATTTCTTGACAATCTCCACGCAGAGTCTACGGATACATACGGATCATATCCAAAAACGTCCATCCCCATATGCATGGCCGCATTAGCAACCAGGACTCCGATTGCCCCGAGGCCGATCACTCCAAGCTTTTTGCCCTCCAGCTCACACCCTGCAAACTGCTTTTTTGCTTTCTCTGCATCCTTTGCTATGTTGCCGTCTTCCTCATTTTCCTGCACCCAATTAATTCCTCCGATGATATCCCTGGAAGCCAGAAGCATTCCTGCAATCACCAGTTCCTTCACGCCGTTGGCGTTGGCTCCCGGCGTATTGAAAACCACGATTCCCTGTTCCGCACATTTCTCCAGCGGAATATTGTTCACTCCTGCTCCGGCTCTTGCAACCGCTTTCAGTTCCCTCCCGAATTCCAGTTCATGCATATCTGCACTTCTTACGACAATCGCATCTGCCTTTTCCGGTATGCTGGCCGGGACGTAATCTTCTGTAAATTTTTCCAGTCCTACGTCAGAGATTGGGTTTAAGCAATGATATTTATACATGACTACATATTCTCCTCTTCAAACTTCCTCATAAATGCTGCCAATGCCTCCACACCTTCCAGCGGCATTGCATTATAGATGCTCGCGCGCATTCCGCCCACGCTCCTGTGACCTTTCAGATTCTCAAGCCCTGCCTCTTTCGCTTTTTTCACAAATTCAGCATCCAGCCGGGCATCTCCTGTCACAAACGGGATGTTCATAAGGGAACGGTCTTTCTTTACTACTGTACCCTTAAACAAACTGCTCTGATCCAGATAATCATATATAATTCCGGCCTTTTTCTCATTGTATTCTTTCATGGCCGAAAGCCCTCCCTGCTTTTTCAGCCAACGGAATACCTTTCCGCAAATATAAATCCCATAGGCAGGAGGCGTATTATACAATGACTTCGCGTCTGCATGTGTCTTATACTTTAACATCGTTGGTGTGCCGGGAAGGACTTCCTCTGTAATCAGATCCTCCCGGATGATGGCAATGACTACGCCTGCGGGTCCGATGTTTTTCTGGACGCCTCCGTAGATCAGCCCGTATTTTTCCACATCCACCGGTTCGGACAGGAAACAGGAAGATACATCCGCCACCAATGTCTTACCCTTGGTATCGGGAAGCTGATGAAATTTCGTCCCGTATATCGTATTATTTTCACAGATATATACGTAATCGGCATTTTCGGATACCGGAAGGTCCGTGCAGTCCGGAATATAGGAAAATGTCTGATCTTCCGAAGATGCGATCACATTCACTGTCCCGTATTTCTTTGCTTCCGCCGCCGCTTTTTTTGCCCACTGGCCGGTCACGATATAATCAGCCACGCCGTTTTTCATCAGATTCATAGGAATCATGGCAAACTGCTGAGAAGCCCCGCCTTGTAAAAATAATACTTTATAGTTGGCGGGAATATTCATCAACTCCCGCAGATCAGCCTCTGCGGTCTCTACGATCTCCTGGAACGCCCCGGAGCGGTGACTCATTTCCATCACTGACATGCCGCTGCCATTGTAGTCTAACATCTCCTCTGCCGCCTCTCGCAGCACTTCCTCCGGCAAAACTGCCGGGCCTGCTGAAAAATTGTACACTCTGCCCATTATTGTCCCTCCGATTTCTTCATCTGCTGCTATACCTTCACAGCCATTTTTCTGCTGATGTCTTTGCTGTCCTTATTCTTTCTCTGCCAGGTCTTTCTCATCAAAAGCCTCACTGATCGCCGCTCCCGGCGCAACCATCGGCCACACCTTATCGTCACAGTCAATCTGGCAGTCGATCACAATCGGCCCGCCGGAGGTCAGAGCTTCTGCAAACGCCGACTGAAACTCTTCCCTTGTAGTCACGCGGATTCCTTTAGCGCCCATTGCCTCGGCAAGCTTCACAAAATCTACCGCATCGTTTAAAACGGTAGAAGAATAGCGCTGTCCGTAAAACAGATTCTGCCACTGCCGCACCATTCCGAGCACATGATTATTGATGACTACCTGGATCACAGGAATCTGATGCCTTACTGCCGTCGCAATCTCGTTCATATTCATACGGAAACAGCCGTCTCCCGCAATATTCACAACGACCTTCTCCGGTTTCCCCATCTTCGCGCCGAGGGACGCGCCGAGGCCGTAACCCATCGTTCCCAGCCCTCCGGAAGTCAGAAGGGTCCTTGGCTGCGTATATTTATAAAACTGGGCCGCCCACATCTGATGCTGTCCTACCTCCGTCACTACGACAGCGTCTCCCTTCGTCTGACGGTAGATTTCCTCAACCACAAAAGGACCTGTAAGTTCTTCCGGATGATAGGACAGAGGATACCGCTCTTTATAGTCCATAATCTTCTGAATCCACTCCGGATGGCTCTGCCCGGATAATTTCTCATTGACGGCGCTTAATACTGCTTTCAGATCGCCGGTCACACTGTCGGTGATCAATACATTTTTATTCATCTCCGCCTCGTCAATATCAAACTGGAGAATCTTCGCATGCTTTGCAAATTTCTTTGCATTTCCGGTCACACGGTCACTAAAACGTGCGCCGGCCACAATCAACAGGTCACACTCGCTGACGCCAAAGTTGGATGTTTTGGTTCCGTGCATTCCAAGCATTCCGGTATACCGCGGATCTGTTCCCGGAAATGCCCCCTTCCCCATCAGGGAATCTGCCACCGGGGCATCTACCTTCTCCACGAATGTGCGAAGTTCCTCACTGGCTCCTGAAAGTACGGCTCCGCCTCCGACAAAGATATAAGGCCTTTCGGACTTCTCAATCATCCTTACCGCCTTTTGGATCTCTTCCTGGCACACCTCTTTCTCAGGCCTGGCCTCTGCCTTTTCCATCCGGATGTATTCCGTCTTATTTGCCGTCACATCCTTGGGGATATCAATCAACACCGGCGCAGGCCTTCCGGATTTGGCAATGGCAAAGGCTTTGCGGATCGTGTCTGCCAGAGCATCCACATCCTTCACAATATAATTATGCTTGGTAATGGGCATCGTGATCCCTGCAATATCAATCTCCTGGAAACTGTCTTTTCCAAGCAGGGACACCCCTACATTACAAGTAATTGCCACCACCGGGATAGAATCCATATATGCGGTGGCTATACCGGTAACAAGATTTGTGGCGCCCGGGCCGCTGGTGGCAAAACAGACCCCCACCTTCCCCGTGGCTCTCGCATATCCGTCAGCCGCGTGGGCCGCCCCCTGTTCGTGGGATGTGAGGATATGCCTGATCTCGTCACTGTGTTTATACAATTCATCGTATACATTTAAAATCGCACCGCCCGGGTAACCGAATACGGTATCTACCCCCTGCTCCTTCAAACATTCGATTACAATCTGTGCTCCTGTTAACTGCATCCTTTCCAAATCTCCTATCTCTCTAATTCTTCGGTATCTCCATAATCGCGCCTCTGTTGCCGGATGTAACCATAGAAGCATATCTTGCCAGATATCCTGTCGTCACCTTAGGCTCTCTTGGCGTCCAGGATTCCCTTCTTTTCGCCAGCTCTTCCTCCGTCACATCCACCGTAAGCTTCAGGTTAGGAATATCAATCTTAATGATATCTCCTTCCTCCACAAGTGCAATCGGACCGCCCACTGCCGCTTCCGGAGACACATGCCCGATAGAAGCTCCTCTGGAGGCCCCGCTGAAGCGCCCGTCTGTAATCAGCGCGACACTGGAGCCAAGCCCCATACCTGCAATGGCAGACGTCGGATTGAGCATTTCCCTCATACCAGGGCCTCCCTTCGGCCCCTCATAACGGATAACTACTACATCCCCCGCCACGATCCTGCCGCCTTTGATCGCATCTATTGCATCCTCTTCACAGTCAAATACTCTTGCAGGTCCTTCATGAACCAGCATTTCTGCTACAACGGCTGAACGCTTTACGACACTTCCGTCCGGGGCAAGGTTGCCCTTCAGCACAGCAAGGCCGCCGGTCTCAGAATACGGGTTGTCGATCGGACGGATGACTTCCGGATTCATATTTACAGCATCTTTAATATTTTCCCCTACCGTCTTTCCGGTAACTGTCATACAGTCTGTGTTGAGAAGACCTTTTTTGTTCAGCTCATTCATTACTGCATATACACCGCCGGCTTCATTTAAATCTTCCATATAGGTAGGGCCTGCCGGAGCAAGATGGCAAAGGTTCGGCGTCTTCTCACTGATGCCGTTTGCAAAATCAATCTCAAAATCCATGCCGATCTCATGAGCAATTGCCGGGAGATGCAGCATACTGTTGGTAGAACAGCCCAGTGCCATATCCACCGTCAGCGCATTCAAAACTGCATCCTCTGTCATAATATCTCTTGGCCGGATATTTTTCTCCCACAGCTCCATAACTTTCATGCCTGCATGCTTCGCCAGCCGGATCCTCTCAGAATAGACAGCCGGGATCGTGCCGTTTCCGCCAAGGCCCATGCCCAGAACCTCCGTCAGGCAGTTCATGCTGTTGGCCGTATACATACCGGAACAAGAACCACAGGTCGGACACGTCTTGTTCTCAAATTCCAAAAGCCCTTCATCAGAAAGAGTTCCTGCCGCATTGGCTCCTACTGCCTCAAACATACTGGAGAGGCTGGTCTTCTTCCCCTGCACGCGGCCGGCCAGCATCGGCCCTCCGCTGACGAAGATCGTCGGGACATTAATCCTGGCCGCCGCCATCAAAAGCCCCGGAACATTCTTATCACAATTTGGCACCATAACAAGAGCATCAAATTGATGAGCCATTGCCATTGCCTCCGTAGAATCTGCGATCAGATCCCTGGTGACCAGAGAATACTTCATACCGATATGCCCCATGGCAATCCCGTCGCACACTGCGATTGCCGGAAATACGACAGGCGTCCCGCCTGCCATGGCAACCCCCTGCTTCACCGCATCCACAATCTTATCCAGATTCATATGCCCCGGCACAATCTCATTGTATGAACTCACAATTCCTACCAATGGTCTGTCCATCTCTTCCTTTGTGAGCCCCAGCGCGTTCATCAGGGAACGGTGGGGAGCCTGCTGCTTACCTTTTGTCACTGTATCACTTCTCATATCACTTACCTCCTGAGGACGTAGCAAAGTTGAATTTTACTACGTCCCTAATTGTATTTTGCGGTGTACCTAATTGATTTTTGCCCTGTACCTAAATGAAGCCTGCAATCAAATCTCCCATCTTCTCCGTACCGACCTGTGTCTTTCCTTCCGACATAATATCAATGGTGCGATAGCCTTCTTTCAGCACTTTCGCAACCGCCTGCTCAATGGCATCCGCCTCTTTATCCAGATCAAAACTAAATCTCAGCATCATTGCCGCTGAAAGAATTGTTGCGATAGGATTCGCAATCCCCTTTCCTGCAATATCCGGCGCCGAACCTCCGCTGGGCTCATAGAGTCCGAATTTCGTCTCATTCAGGCTGGCGCTCGCCAGCATCCCGATGGAGCCGGTCACCATACTGGCTTCATCCGACAGGATATCGCCGAACATATTCTCTGTCAGTACCACGTCAAACTGCCGCGGATCCTTCACCAGCTGCATCGCACAGTTATCCACCAGCATATGCTCCAAAGCCACCTCCGGATAATCTGCTGCCACTTCTTCCACAACTTTTCTCCATAATCTGGAAGAATCCAGCACATTTGCCTTATCAACGCTGGTTACTTTTTTACCCCGCTTCATGGCAATATCAAATGCCCGCTTTGCGATCCTGCGGATCTCATTTTCATTATATGTAAGAGAATCATATGCTGTCAGTATTCCGTTTTCCTCCACCGTCTTCCGCTCTCCGAAATAGAGGCCTCCCGTCAGCTCCCTCATGATCATCAGGTCGAATCCGCCTGCTGTGATCTCTTCCTTTAAAGGGCATGCCCCTTTCAACTCATCATACAGAATTGCCGGCCTTAAATTGGCAAACAGGTTCAATGCCTTGCGGATTCCGAGAAGTCCGGCCTCCGGCCTCTTTGACGGTTCCAGTTGATACCACGGCGAGGTCTTTGCATCTCCGCCGATGGAACCCATCAGCACAGCTTCACATTCCTTTGCCTCTGCAATGGTCTCGTCCGTGAGCGGCACACCGTTTACATCAATCGATGCCCCACCGAGCAGCAGCTGTGTATAATTGCACGAATGTCCGAATACTTCCGCTGTTTTATTCAGAACCTTCATGGCTTCTGTCACGATCTCCGGACCGATTCCGTCCCCTTTGATCACTCCGATCTTCAAATTCATACGCCTCTTCCTCCCTCACAAAAAAATCTATAGCATCTATCATATCGTATTTTAATGTATGTTTCAAGGATTTAATGTGCTAAATTACGACAGAAAATACAGCTTTGAGCGTCTCACAAGTCGTTTCCGGTCAAATCAACGGGCCACTGTCCCACTCTCGTATGGCTCTCCGGACAGGAAGAATCTGACCCGGAGGCACAGAAAAACTGTCTGCCCCCATTGCCAGAAATTCCCGGATCAATTCCGGATCTGCCCCGAGTTCTCCGCAGATTCCTGCCTGAATCCCTGCCTTATGTGCATTTTCTATAATCAGTTCAACCAGCCTGAAAACTGCCGGATGACGGATATCATAAAATATGTCAAGTCTTGGATCCTGACGGTTGGCAGCCAGCGTATACTGTGTCAGGTCATTTGTTCCGATACTGAAAAAATCCACTTCTTTTGCAAGCTCCCCGCTGATGAGCGCAGCTGCCGGCGTCTCGATCATAATCCCCTGTTCCGGCTCGCCGTATTCCATCCTCCGGTCTTTTAGTTCCTTCCTGACTTCCTCTACAATCTCACTGATCCTGCGGATCTCCCACAGGCTGGTAATCATTGGATACATGACCGCAATATTTCCAAATACACTGGCACGCAAAAGCGCTCTCAGCTGAGTTTTGAAGATTTCCGGGCGTTCCAGGCAAATGCGGATTCCCCGGCAGCCAAGAGCCAGATTTTCCCCGGGCTCCACTCCGAAACCGCCGCATCCTTTATCCGCCCCGATATCCCATGTACGGATGACTGCCCTTCTCCCGGACATAGTCTCCGCAACCTTTTTATAGATCCGGAACTGCTCCTCCTCGCCGGGAAAATCTCCGGCCTCCAGACAGAGAAACTCACTCCGGAACAACCCGATGCCTTCTGCATCATTCCGGACGGCGCTGTCAAGATCTCTGATATCACTTATGTTCGCATAGAGCATCACCTGCTTTCCGTCCGGAGTGATGCTCTTCTTTCCCTTCAGTTCCTCCAGCCGCCTCTTCTGCGCTTCCTCCCGGCTTTGCTGTTCCCGCATTCTTGCGGATGTCTTCTCGTCCGGCTCCACAAAGAGATATCCCCCTGCACCGTCCACAGCTGCGCGCTTCCCGTCCAAAGCCTCCTCCGGCGGGATATCCGTCCCCGCCAGGGCCGGGACTCCCATGGTGCGTGCCAAAATTGCCGTGTGGGAGTTCCGGGATCCATGTACCGTTACATAGGCCAAAACCTTATCCTTATCCATCTGCACTGCCTCGGAAGGAGTCAGGTCATCTGCCACCACGATAACCGGCTCTTCCAGCCGGATGCTGTTTGTGGCACCGCCTCTTAAAGCCGCAAGAAGACGTTCGGAAATGTCCTTTATATCTGCTCCGCGCCCTCTCATATATTCATCATCCATTGTCTCGAACATCTGCGCATATTTCTCTCCGGTGACATTTACAGCATACTCCGCATTGGCCCCCTGCATCTCAATAATATGTTCCACCGATTGTATGAAGCCATTGTCCTTGAGCAGCATCTGGTGAACTTCAAAAATTGCCGCATAAGACTCACCGGCCTCCTCCACGGCCTTTGCATACATCTCGCCCAACTGCTTTACGGCCTTCTCAGAAGCCCTGTGATAACGGTCCTTTTCCCGGCGGACATCTTCTACCTCCACCCTTTGAATCTGCTGTCTGTCCCTCCGGTAAACAAAGATTTTCCCGATGGCTGTTCCTTCAGATACACATTTCCCTCTGAAACACTGCATACTTCTGCTCACTCCTCTAATTACCGCCCACCTTCGGGCCGTGTTCTCCCACACAACAGACCATGCCGCCCTGCACGGTCTGTTTTATTTTTTCAGATTTCCCGGCCCGAATCCAAGAGGCTGCAGTTCTTTCAGATAATAGCACTGATAATCATTCCGACCTCTGGCAAGTATGATCACGAAGCGCTCCGGATCGCAGAATTCCATCATCACCTGACGGCAGACGCCGCACGGCGGGCAATAATCATGCCCGTGGTCTGCCCCCTCATTGACGATGCAAATGGCTTTAAAATTCTTCTTTCCCTCACTGACAGCCTTAAAAATCGCCGTCCGCTCCGCACAATTACCCGGACTGTATGCAGCATTTTCAATATTACACCCGGTAAAGATCTCTCCGTCCTCCGTAAGAAGTGCCGCTGCAACCTTAAAATGTGAGTACGGGGCATACGCACAAGACAGCATCCCCATTGCCCTTTCAATCATCTGCTCCACCGGCAGCCCGTCCATGTTCCTGTTTTCCTTTGCAAGCTTAACGATCTTGCTTGTCCCAAGCCGGTCTGCCCCAAGCTCCAGAAATTCCCTGGCATCCTCCAGAGAGCTGATCCCTCCCGCTGCTTTGATCCTGACATCCTTCCCCACATGTGCAGCAAACAAACGCACATCCGAAGGAGTTGCCCCTCCCTTGGAAAATCCGGTGGAAGTCTTGATATAATCGGCCCCTGCTGCCGTCACTGCCCCGCACATGCGGATCTTCTCCTCCTCAGAGAGCAGGCAGGTCTCCACGATCACCTTAAGGACGCGCTCTCCCACTGCCTGTTTTACCTGACGGATCTCATCCTCTATCTGTGGATACAGACCGTCCTTCACCCAGCCGATATGAATGACCATGTCAACCTCATCAGCCCCGTTTTTCACTGCATCCTCTGCCTCAAACACCTTCGCTCTTGTCGTGCTGTATCCGTTCGGGAACCCAATGACTGTACACACTGCCATCCGGTCTCCCACATACTCTTTCGCCTGGCTTACATACGATGCCGGAATGCACACCGAAGCCGTCCCGTACGCTATCGCGTCATCACACAATGCCCGGATCTCCTCCCATGTGGCAGACTGCGTAAGCAGCGTGTGATCTACCCGCGCCAAAATCTCTTTTAACTCCATGAATATCGCCCCTTTCCTGATCTCTGAACTGTTCACTCAATCCCCGTTTTCGTTTCCCGTCATCATTTACTCAAAAGCCTTTGAAGCCTTATCCCTGTCCCGCCGGATCAGCGTCCGCACAGCCTCTATGGCCGTCCGGATAGGTACTTCTGTGTCATGTACTACCGGATTCGGGAGATTTTTCTTCGCCCGCTCCTGATTTGCCATAACCAGAAGCACTGCTCCCACTCGCACCCGCAGGGCGCTGCCCACAATATATAATGCCGCCGACTCCATCTCCGATGCCAGACAGCCGCAGCGCACCCACGCATCCCATTTGTTCATCAACTCATACCATACCGGCTTCGTCTCCGGAGAGTGCTGCCCGTAAAACGCATCCTTGCACTGGACAACCCCCGTGTGATAGGTCTGCCCCAGTTTTTCAGCCGCCTGCATCAGGGCATTGGTAATCTCAATGTCGGCAACCGCCGGGTACTCAATAGGCGCATATTCCTTGCTGGTCCCCTCCATCCTGACGGCTCCGGTGGCTATCACAAGATCCCCGCTTTTCACGTCCAGATCCATTCCTCCGCTGGTTCCTACACGGATAAAGGTGTCTGCCCCCACCTTCACCAGCTCCTCCATAGCAATGGACGCCGACGGACCGCCAATCCCCGTGGAGGTGACGCTCACCATCTCCCCGTCCACATACCCGGTATAGGTCACATACTCTCTGCTGTCAGCGATCATTTTCGGGGCGTCAAAATATTTTGCAATTTTCTCACAGCGCTTCGGATCGCCGGGAAGAATGACATATCTTCCCACCTCCCCCTCAGCCACCTGTATATGGTACTGTCTGCTCTTATCCTCTGAATAATTAATCACAGGCCTCTCCTGCCTTTCTCTTCGTATTTTCTTATATCATAGCATTTAAAGCAGAAATACTCTACCCTCAATGTATCACTTCTGTTTTTGTTTTTTGTATTTCTCTGCCTCAGGATCCCTTATCCCGTACACCCGCGTCCATTCCTTTGTAGCATCGTTTCTTTCCACCTCGCTGCGGTTTTGGCTCAAAAATTTTACAAGCTCATAGACATCCACCCAGATCTCCTGATTTCCGTCCCTCTGAGACTCGTCGAAAATCAGCTGAAGGCCGAAATGCAGATGATATTCGTCAATATTATTGACATTTTCTTTGGCGCTGTAACCAGTACGGCCGATGTAACCGATCACGTCCCCCGCCTGCACGATACCCCCCTTCTTCAGCCCTTCCGCATAAGGGCGGTCCTGCCTGAGATGGGCATAATAATAGTAGCGTTTCCCGTCAAAGCTATCAATACCGATCCTCCATCCTCCGTACTGGTTCCAGCCAAGCTCCCTGACCAGGCCGGACTCCGCCGCAATGACAGGGGTTCCCACCTGCCCCATCATATCATGCCCCAGATGGTTTCTCTTATAGCCATAGCTTCTGGACACGCCGAAATCATCATAGTCCGTATAAGGAAATGTTTTTGCAATTGGATTAAAACCTTTCAATCCATACACCTTTTTCCAGCTGACAGAGATCCCTTCTTCCTCTCCGGGTTCGTTTTCCTTCTCCGTTTTTTCTCCTTCCGGCACTTCAATCTCATATTTTCCCACCAGACCTCCAAGCACCGCTTCATACACTTCTTTATAATAAGGATAATACTGCATATCTTTCGTCAGGCTCTCGATCGTCTGCTGCCCGGACAGCAGAGCCTCTGCCGTCTGCTCCATATCCTGCTCCTGATACCGGGAAAAATCCCCTCCATACCTGGCGCCCAGGCAGGCCAGAAGCTCGATCCAGTCAAGGTGCACTTCTTTGCCGTAAGTAGACAGGTCATAAGCGTACGCCTGCTTCATAGCCTCGCAGGTCACACGAAACTCTGCCCACTGAATATAATCCGCCTCTGCTGCGGAGCTGTTTGCCAGGGAATCCCCCGCATCCTGACCCCTCCAGTATATCATGCCTCCAAACACAAAAAGCAGGCAAAGGAAAACCTCTGCCCTGCCTCTCCATGCTGTATCATTTCGTTTTTTGTTCATTTCCGGTCACACCCTGCAATCATTCTCATCATCCTATGATTATGCAGCAGGGGATACGGACATTCCGAATCAACAGATGTCCGTCCGCTACTTTTTTTCATTCTTTATCAGTCCTCTATAGATCAACATAGCACAAACTGCTGTTACGACACCCTTCGATGTCCAATCCAGGTCAATGCCGCGCATATTACAAAACATATTGATAATGATTAAAACAATCAGAATCGTGATTGCTACAGCAGCTCCTTTTAAAAAATCCTTCATAACTCCATGTCTCCTTCCAAAAAAATATACATTTGCTATAGGTAATAATACCAGAGAAAACGACAATTCCACCGGAATCGTCACAAAATATGCTAATTTATGAATAAGTGCGTTTTTATGGTTACAAACTATGCGGTTATTCATCATTTTCGCCGTTCGGCGCTTGATACAACGAATCACATACAGTATAATCAGGGAAGTAAATCCCGAAAGGAGGATCGATTGAAATGCTGCTGTCTTTTTTTCAGCTTTCTCTCGCCATCCGCAATGTGTGGCCCAAACGTATGAGCCTACAGGCATTTATCATACTTTATATGCTGTTGTTGCTTGCCGGAATGCCGGTAACGCTCCTGTCCTGCATCCCGTACGGTCTATTCGGCATTTTAGCGGCCGTTTGCATTTATGGACTGGCTGTCTGCCAGGATACTGCGTCCCAAAATGTTTGTATGGGCATGATTGGATGTGTGCTCGCACTAATCGCGGATAATCTGCTGACAAATCTCCGGAATATATTGATTCCCCTGACTTTATCCAGTCAGCCGTATGTTTCTTTCTGTGTCCGGCTCATTCATATTTTGCTGTTTTACTTTATCACGCTGCTTTGCGGCAGGCTCCTTAAAAAATTATTGCTTTCAGACAAAGGGATTCTACGCCTTCCGCAGACATGGTATCTGGTAGATGCCGCATTACTGCTCCTTATCACGATCTATCTGTTCGATGATCTGATTCCGGGACAAAACGGCTCTGTCGGCAGAATGATCTATAATAATGTCTTACATATTTCAGGGTATCTGCTTGTTATGATTTTTTTGCTTCTGGCCATGCGGCGCTCCTGGCTGGAACAAATGCAGACAGATGCCAAAAAGAGAGCTCTGCAGGATTTACAGGACTACACGCACAATCTGGAAGACATGTATAACAGCCTGCGTTCCTTTAAGCATGACTATGTGAACATTTTACTCTCTCTATCCGGCTATATTGAAAACGGTGATGTGGAAGAATTAAAGGGCTTTTTTGAAAATAAGATCTTTCCGACGAAGAATCTGATCGACCAGGGTGATTACAAGCTGAATCAGCTTAGTAACATCTGTGTGCTGGAAATCAAAAGCCTGCTCTCTGCAAAAATGATTTACGCACATGAGTCAGGGATTGATGTCACAATCGACATTCCCGACAGAGTGGATAGTTTTCTGATCGACACCGTAGACCTTGCCAGAATACTGGGGATCTTTTTAGATAACGCGATGGAAGCCGCATTGGAGACCAGCCAGCCGCAGATAGGCTTAAATATAATTCAAAATGAATCCGGCGTGTCAATCATCATAACCAATTGCTTTCAGGAAAACGGCGTGATGCTGCACCAATTAAAACAAAAAGGCTTCACCACAAAGACCGGTCATCAGGGAATCGGGCTTTCCAATGCCCGGAAAATCATACATTCTTATGACAATGTGCTGCTGGAAACAACTATGCAGTGCGGCTATTTCACGCAGCACCTGGAACTTGCCGGCGGAAAGGAGTGACAAAATATGCTGAGCATCTTTGTATGCGAAGATCATCCCGCACAGCGGCGGGCCATCGTACAGATCATTCAAAACACTATACTGATGGACGAACTGGATATGCGGCTTGTTTTAGACACAGAGGATCCTTATATGGTTCTTGAAACGGTCCGGGAGAACCAGAACACAGGTATTTATTTCCTGGATATCGATTTAAACAGCAGCATGAACGGTTTGAAACTGGCACAGCAGATCCGGTTGTTTGACCCCCGCGGTTTCATCATATTCATAACTGCACATTCTGAACTGAGCTACATGACCTTTCAGTATCGGGTGGAGGCAATGGACTTTGTATTAAAAGACAACCCTGCTGAAGCGAAAGTCAAGATCAGAGAATGTCTGTTAAATGCAATGGAGCGCTATACGCTCCAGACCAACAAGACCCATAAAGTATATACAGCCCGGGTCGGCGGACGAGAGATCAGCATAGACTATGATGATATTTTCTTTTTTGAAACTTCCGGTAATATCCATAAAGTCATTCTCCATGCAAAAGATCGCCAGATCGAATTTTTCAGCACTATGAAAGAACTGACCGGCACATTAGACAGCAGCTTTGTACGCTGCCACCGGTCATTTCTGGTAAATAAAAATAACATAAAAGAAATAGATGCAAAAAAACGAATCATCTATTTTACCAACGGGGAAACCTGCCTGATGTCTACTCGTATGATGAAGGATCTCTGAAAAGCAGTGATATGGGAATAGCCGCAGTCCCGCGCCTAAGGTATTAATTTTCTATGAATTAAAGATTTTTACTTGATGAAAATTGTATTTTTGTGTATGATGACAATAGCGCTTTAAAATATGTAGGAGGAATTATTATGTACACATTAGCAGCACAAAGTGGTGGAGGCAGCCTTGCATTTCTTGTTGTTGTATACGCAGTGATCTTCGGCGGCTTCTGGTTTATCTTTATAAGACCGCAGAAAAAGGAACAGAAAAGAGTTCAGGCTATGATCTCTGATATGGAAGTAGGAGATACAGTGCTTACAACAAGCGGATTTTACGGAGTAATCATTGATATCAGTGATGACGATATCATCGTAGAATTTGGCAGCAATAAGAACTGCCGTATTCCAATGCAGAAGGGTGCAGTTGCACAGGTAGAAAAAGCATCTGCAGAGTAGGCGGCAAAACTGTCTCTGAAACTGAACAGGAAAAGAAAAGGGGGAATCGGCTAATGCTAACGCCATATAAGGAAGTAATTTGAAAATACAACTTTATGGGCGTTGCAAAGGCGAAAGACAGCGTAGAAGGCAAAAATGCTTTTTACGTTGTCTTTCTTTATGTCTAAAAACAAAATCGTACAATCGTCATCTGGATAATCTCCTGCTAAAATGTAAGTACAAAGGAGGTTGAGCGTATGCGAGAGAAAAAATACTACTTAGCGATTGATGATTATGAATACAGCGTTATAATCGACAGTCTGAACATTTTGCGAAACAAACTTATAGCAGACGGAAGATATACCGATGTGGTTGATGAACTCATTATCAAATTCGCTAAAGCACCAATTTAAAATCAAGAGGACGGAGGATTAAGTTTATGGAAAAGACAATATTTGAACAGATGGGCGGTACTTACACATTACAAGGGGATTACTACTTACCTAACCTTGTACTGCCAGCCGAAGGAAATAAGCCTATTGGCATTTGGGGGCAGCGGCACAAACGCTATTTGCAAGAGCATAAACGAGCTGCTTACACTACTCTGCTTACAAAAGGTAAACTCAACTCTTACCTCTCAGACATAAACGAGCAGGCGGAAGAAATGTTTTTTCTGCTCGTAAAGCAAATGTCAGAGCGTGAGGGTGTGACTGAACAACTCAAAGCGAAAAATCAAATGGAGTGGGTTGCTCAAATCAAAACTTTTGGATTTTTCCTAAAATCCAAATTTCAAAAAAATCCAAACTTTTACTCATAACCTCAATGAATGCAGTGTTTTGAAGGGAAAAAGTTTGGATTTCTTTTTGGACTTATACTTACAGACCGCAGAAGCCAGACAATGTTCCATCGTTGTTTTTCCACTTTTTATTCGGAGATTTTTCTCTCTCCATCTCCAAAGTGGCAAGGGCGCTTGCTTTTTCTTCCGTTGTTATATCAAGATATTTCATTGTTGTTTCTAACCGCTCATGGCCAAGCAGAAAGCTAATCTGAACGATACTAATGCCATCCTCAAGCCAGTGGGATGCTTTCGCATGCCTGAATTGGTGGGCATGTGCGCCGAGTGGCACCTCCGGACATTTCTCATGGGCCTTTTTCGCACACAGCTTAATCCGCTTATCAAGTGCGGGTTCAGAAAGCTTTGTATTCCGTCCTCCCACACGGGAATAAAAAAGATATGCTTCCGGTTCTGGCTTCTCGCCATGGAATTCCTTCAGATATATACGGATATTTGCAACGGCACGTGGAAGGAGATACGCTGTCCTTATTTTTCCGCCTTTTCCCAAAAGTATAATGTAAGGCTTTGGCTCATCCAGATGGATATGGGATATCTTTATGGACCGTATCTCGTCAAGACGTCCTGCGGTGGCATAAAGCACAGTCAGAAATACAACGTCCCTTTTCCCTGTCCGTGTTGAGAGATCCGGCGCGGAGAGCATTGCCGCAACAGCATTCCGTGTAAGACCGCATACTTTCTTTTTGGTGCATTTTTGCCGTTTGATTTTTTTCGCTTCCTGATAAAGATATAAGTATTCGATATCTTTCTCTCCCAGATATTCAAGGAATACCCGCAGTGACCCCAACCGTACATTACAGGTGTCCGCGCTGCACTGGCGGGTTTCTTTTAGCCAGAGTATCCATTTTTCAAGCCATGCCCTTTCAAAGCATTCCCGGCTGAAACAGTCGGGTTTTATATTCTCCGTTTCCAGAAATGAGAGGTATAAAACCAGGCTGTCCTTGTATGATTTCAAAGTGTGTCTGCTGTTTGTAAGGAAAGTTGGGGCATATGTATTTAAAAAGTCAGAAATAAAGTATGCGATTTTGGCAGATTCATCATTCTTTTTCATCGGGCACCTCCGGTATGATCTCATTGAAGCCGGTTTCCGTTTTTTCCCGAAGGATATCAGACATTCCCGGCACAATGGAATAATAGTATAACGTCGCGTTTATTTCGCTATGCCCCATGGATTTTGAAAGATAAAGGAGCTTTTCGCTGAACCCGAAGGCATCTTCCTCCCACCGGTTGATGTTTTCTACCGCATAATGATGCCTAAGTTCCTACGCCACGGGCCTGTTGTTTTTGCCGTTTGCTTTTTCCCACAGCTTTCGGAATATATAGACCACCCATTGCCTGGAATAACCGTTGCCCATCGCATTCTCAAAAAAATATGTCCTCCCGGGATAAATTTTCTCCACTTCCCGGTCGTACTGTTTCAGCAGGTCTGTCATGCTGTCGTGGAGAGCCACATAATGCTGGGCGTATCCTTTTGTTTCATGAATGTCAAGAACCCCATGTACCAGGTCGACTTCGCTTCGTTTCAGTTTCCGGGCTTCTGTTGTCCGTATGCCGCTGCTGTATAGAAGCCTGAAAAATACAGGGCACGTTATTTTGGGGAGGAGAAATTTGGGAGAGGGCTTATAGGGGACTATGCTGTCGCATTCATGGAAAAAATTTTGCAGTTCTTCTCTTGTGAATGCATGTGGAACCCGGGTCCTTTTTTCTGCTTTCGGAACCGGCATAGGCAGGACGTCTGTCATCCCGCGCTTTTGGAGATAACTGATAAAGCTGCGGATTACCCCTGTCCGTGTAATACAGGAGGATTTTGTTTCTGTATCACGTTTCTGGCACCACGCATCAACCATTTCCTGGCATAAGGTCCTGCCTGGGAAACGTTCCGCACAAAAACGGTCAAAGTACCTTAGATTTCGCGCTCTTACTTCACTCCAGGAACCAGACGATTCCTGGTAAAACACATACTTTTCTATAAGGTCAGCAAACCCGGATTGATAACTCACCATTGGAACACCTCCTCACTGACAGGAAACTCTCTGATGCCGATTGCGCATTCCCGTAAATGGCTGATATCCGCCGAAAGATAGTGGTTCAGCGAATCTGGATCGCTGTGTCCAAGAGCAGAACTGATGACAGGGGCTGGGATGCCGGAGCTGGCAAATGAAGCCGCTAGGTTATGCCGGAACAGATGCGCCCCTTTCCTGCCACCTTTGTTTTGGCGTATGGAGGCAGCTTCATATACTTTTTGGGCTATATTCCCCACTGTGCCCGGGCTGATCGGCCTGCAGGGTGTTGTTCTGCAGAGAAAAATGTGTTCATCGGGGCTGTCGGGGCGTTCTTGTGTGGTATAGTCAAAAATAGCATTGCCGACTGCCGCCGTGAGGGGGAGGAGCAGTTCTCCACCAGTTTTTTTCTGGACGATCCGGATCTCCTCTTTCTCCCAGTCTATGTCGGAAAATTTCAGGGCGGCCACATCGCTGGATCTCATCCCTGTAAAATAAAGGATAGTGCCAATGGCACGGTTGCGCAGGCAAAGCCCACCCTCACTGTCGGAAAGTACGTTGCGAATAGCCTGGGTTTCTTCTTCCGTAAGATACTGGATATTTTTTCGCCGGCGATGCAGATTGGGAAGGTATGTGAGGATGCGCCTGGCAGAATCGAAATAACTGCCCGTCTGTGCTTCAAATACAGATGCGATATTAACCTTTGTGCTGCTGCTGAGTTTTTTGCGGGAGAAATAATCCAGGACATCCCTCTCTGTCACATCCTCCAGTGACCGGAAGCCGGAGGAGTGCAAGGCTAATAAAAGGCCGCTGCAGGCAGAGATACTGGCCCTTACTGTTCCCGTTTTAAGGCCGCGCCTGTAGCTTTCTTTTTCATAAATATCAAGCAGGCTTTTAAACTCCCCGCTCAACTGTGTGTATGCCCCGAACCTGAAAAGCGGATTACGTCTCCCTTCTGATAAGCTGCCATATTTGTTGTAACGGTGAAAAAGATTATAAATCGTTTTTCGGTTTGCCTGTGTTTCCGGGGACGAAGTCTGCGCCACCCTTATCTGACAGGCAGCTTCAAAAGAAGCAAAATGATAAATGTTCTGATGGTTTTCCAACCAGCGGATTTCTCGTCTAACACATTTCATATAATTCTGGCTGTATCCATCCTTCTGCATGTCCTGAAGAAGATCTTCATAAGTTTTGTCTGAATGAAATAAATTCATCTATATCACCTCCATCATTATAATAGCTGGAGATGAAGAAAAAAAGAAATCCAAACTTTTTCCCCTCAAAACACTGTATTCATTGAGGTTATGAGTAAAAGTTTGAATTTCTTTGAAGTTTGGATTTTTGCTCGGATGAATAATATCCGCAGCAGAGCAGCAGAAATCGTGAATCACGATTTAATATACATCCAACAGCAATAAGCGAGGGGGCGTTGCAAAATAGATGAGTGATCATCTATGGAGCAGCGCTCTATTTTTCTGCTCAAAACAGAAAAGCAGATTCCGAAGAACCTGCCATCCGTGGTATAATTAAGATATGCCTAGTAAATTAAAATACCATAAAAATTATACCGAACTTGGCGCAGTTTATCAACTGGTTTTGCCATTAAGTTTGGAAGCAGTTTTCAAATCCTCAAATGAATCAAGCCATACAACCTTTTCTGAAATTCAATATATCTTTACATTCCATTTTTCTTTCTCCCTTATATCCACTCGCCATTATTGGCAGACCATTTTGGGGTAAATTCTTTGCCCCCGACCGCCGCTGTAAACGGTTTTGTCAGGAAGGCTTTTATTGTTTTCAGTACGGTACTGTAGTCATCTGTTTTCGTGTCGATTTTACGGACAAAGGCTTTCCATTTTTTCTGCATTGCTGTATCTTCATCGAAACTCATAACTTGTTCAAACTGTTCTACCGTAAAATTGTGCTCACGGTTCTGAAAGGTTTTTCTGAGTGCTTCGGTCAACACCTTACCGTCAAAATCAAACTTATTAGCAAGATAATAAATATCGTAATAGTCTTTCATGCGGCTGGAAAACTCCATCAGACTTAGGATTGCGTCGATTTTCTCAGCAACAGTTGTTTCAATGGAATAAGTATTAATTGTGGGTGCAATAAAATCATCAAGCTGAGTGGGAATTTTTCTTTTTTCCTGCTTTGGCACAATGACATCACCAACACCGAAATCAATGCCAAACGGTGTGCGTGTGTTTTTTATACGAGCAACTATCGATGCACCTATACCGGCATATTTTTTCGCAACGGCAATAGGTGCAACATCCTTTATCTCAAAGGTAACAAAATCATTGCCGGTATGAACTGCAATAATTTCCTCAAGTATACCTTTTAACTGTTCCGCTGTATTGGGTATTTTCCGAAGCAAAAAATCTACATCAACCGTTACTCGGCTGTCAAAGTGAGTAAGAGAATAGAGGAACAAGCCTCCTTTTAACACGAGGTTCTCAGCATACTTGGACTTTTCCAAACGCCGCAAAAATTCCTCTTGGCAAAAGAGTTGCAAGCAGAGTTGATAACTTCTTCCACTTTCTGCAGCTTTGTTTTTGAGCCGTGCTAACACGGAAGCAGCTATATCAGCCATTAAGCAGCACCTCCATTACATTCATAACTTTTGTATAAAGCTTCATTTCCTTTGCGTATCTAGACAAATTTGCAAGGTTCTTTTTTCCATCAACAGCATAGGCATTGACGGCTTTATTGAAAATTTCGTTGTCAAGCTTTGTGCGGTACTTAAAGCAATCGCATATAGTTCGCTCACGGTCATACACAGGCAGTATTACGCCGTTAAAATTGCTTGTGGACTTACCTATATCTAAAAATTTCTTTTGAATATAGTAAGCCTTCATCGGAAATTCTTCAATGTTCTTTACAACACGAGACGCTGTTCTCGGCACAGCAATCGACCATTCACGGGGAGAAAAATCACTATATCCGTACTGAAACAAAGCGGACTCAACACAAATAATTCCCTGCGGAAGAAGTTCCCGTATGAGATGTTCTTCTGTAATGCTTTTGCTTTGGGGCAACTGATAAAATCCTCTGCGAATTCTTTCGATTACTCCTTCTTTACAAAAAGCCGCTACCTCATATTTATTTATCCCGTTAGCGGTAAAATCTGAAGTTTTTGCAATACCGCCGTTATTTTCAATTATCATTTTTAAAATTTCTTTTTTACTCAAGCAGGCACCAACTTTCCGCACGCAAGAAATAAATAATGTACGCAATTATTATACCATGCGGTTTTGAAAATAGCAACAACTATATGTAGACATTATTTCAAACTTGCATGTCAAAAGTAATTAGTATATCAATTGAGTTTCGTTACTTTAAACAAACTAATTAGTATTCCCACCAGCCGAAAAAATATTCACAGAAGTATTGACAAACACTTGTTCCTTGAAGTATAATAAAATACTCTCACAGGAGAGCCATAACTGAATACATATGTTAATCACACTTTTTGAGAGGACGACTTGAAGTCGGACAACGCTGCGATATGCTAAGCGAAAACACCGCCGCTTCTGAATTGCTATGAACTGTCGGCAACAAACAAGCGTAAAGGACAGTTTCGACTTTGAATTGCAAAGCCGGTTACATTTGGATGTGATTACCCTTCTTCTAAACAAGGGAGAAGTCTGACTATTTTCGGTCGGTACATACCATCTGGATGTACCGGCTTTTTTGTTGCCCAAAAGTCGGTTGACAACTGAATGACCGGCTGAATGGGATATGATTTTGCGTATTGAAGTTCATAACAACGATAAGTCAAGCGGTCACTGTTATGTAAAGGTGGATATTTACTTTACGGCGGCGGGGATGATAGACATTCCCACCGAACAGGAAATCCTTGCTATGATGGAGGAAATACGGGAAAACCCGCAGGACTTCCGCTTTGTAGCATAACAAAAGAATACGGTGTAACCCATTTTACTGAGTTACACCGTACCTTACGTAAAAACTTCCTTATCTGGCATAGCTAAATGTCGATTCCCCCTTTGTGCGCCGTCCTATGCAGCGGCGGTTATTCAGTTTTATGTGAGCCGGATTTTCTTAGTCCCAGTGTTCTTCCATGCCGCAATTACAGCAAGTAATTATTTTCCCGGTTTGCAATCTGTAAACCGACTAATTTGTAGGTTGCATATCCTCCCATGACCAGCGGCTCTGATTTGCAGATTTCTTCTGCTTCTTCACGGTCCTCTGTTTTTAGGATATACATACCTGCCATTCCCGGATATCCCTTAAAGACGCCGCAGATTTCCAGCTTTCCTTCATCGTCCAGCTTTCTTATGTTCTCAACGTGTTCCAGAACTACCTGTTTTGTCATTTTATTATAGGTCTTGCTTTTTTCAATCATCATCATGTACATCAATTTTTCCATACGATTTTCTCCTTTACATTCTATGGGGTTCACTGGGATTATTATCTTATATGATACCAAAATTCCAGTATATTTGCTTGAAAAACACCTAAACACTCAATAATTCATGCCCTTAAGATCCGCCTCGCATTTTCTATTCTTTCTTCTGACGGAGGTTCCACCCCCTCAAGAGGATAATCCAGCCCCAGTTCCTTCCACTTATACATTCCAAGAGTATGATAAGGCAGCACCTCTATTCTCTCCACATTGTCAAGCGTATCTAAAAATGCCCTCAGCCTGTACAGATACTCGTCTTGATCACTGCCTCCGGGTACAAGGACATGACGGATCCAGACCGGTTTCTGGATTTCGGATAAATACTGTGCAAGCTCCAGAATATTGGAATTACCTTGTCCTGTCAGTATTTTATGCTGCACATCATCAATCTGCTTAATATCCAGCAGTACAAGATTCGTATCTTCCATCAATTTCTCAAACTTCCCGTAAAAAGGTTCCTGTCTTGTAAACGGACTGCCGCTGGTATCCAGAACCGTATGAATCTCCTGCTCCTTTGCTGCATGAAACAATTCTGACAGAAAGTCGATCTGCAAGAGCGGTTCCCCTCCGCTTACCGTAATCCCTCCCTGGGCGCCCCAATAGGAACGGTATCTTAACGCCTTCGCGATTAACTGATCCACGCTGTATCTTGTCCCCGAACCCATATCCCAGGTATCCGGGTTATGACAGAACCGGCAGCGCATCGCACACCCTGAAGTAAAAATAACGTATCGGATTCCCGGGCCGTCCACAGAGCCGAAACTTTCCAGAGAATGTATATAGCCTTCTGACATAGATCACTCATCCCCTCTCTTGACAGAAAAAGCTCCTGTCTTTCCACTGAATATCGTATTTTCCGTTGACTATTACCACAATATTTAGTATAGTATGTATATACACAGTACATATATCTGCTATATCAACACTATTTGTCCCCTAAATTTCCACGCACAAGGAGAACGCCATGTACAAATCTGATAAAAGCATCTGCTACTGCACCAATATAAGAAGAATTTCCAACGCGATCACAAACTATTATGACAATGCACTGAAAGAAACCGGTCTGTCGGTACCTCAATACGACCTGCTGCTTACTCTGTCCAGACTGGAAAAGGCAAATACTACCCAGTGGGCAAAGCACGTAGGTCTGGAGCGGACTACAATGGTCCGCAATGCCCAGCTGCTGCAATCCCGGGGATTTATCGAGAGAACTGAAGGACCCGGGAAAACTTACACCCTTTCCAAAAAAGGCCTGAAGGCCCTTGAAAAGGCCAGCATGCTGTGGGTACGTACACAGATGAAAATCAAAAGCTTTCTTGGCAAAGAAGACGTGGCTGCCATTATGCGTATCGAAAGCAAGATTCAGAATCTCCCTTCTGATTAAAGCGTACCTCGTGGACTATTTGGCAAGAAGCCCTGCAAGCTTCGCCTCCTTATATTCCTTATAACAGCCGTTGTCTATGGCCGTCCGTATCTCTTCCATCATTGTATTATAAAAATATAGGTTGTGAAGCACACAGAGCCGCATTCCGAGCATCTCTCTGGCCTTCAGGAGATGTCTGATGTAGGCTCTGGAATAAGTCCGGCATACCGGGCACCCGCAGCCCTCCTCGATGGGCCTGTCGTCCAGTTCATACCTGGCGTTAAACAGGTTACGTTTCCCTTCATTGGTATAAACATGTCCGTGCCGTCCATTTCGGCTCGGATACACACAGTCAAAAAAGTCCACGCCGCGATCCACTGCCTCCAGAATATTAGCCGGAGTTCCCACTCCCATGAGATAGGTGGGCTTATGTTCCGGAAGATGCGGCACAACACACTCTAAGATACGATACATTTCTTCGTGAGACTCTCCTACTGCAAGTCCCCCTACTGCATAACCGTCCAGATCAAGCTTTGCGATTTCCTGTGCATGGCGGATGCGTATATCCTCATAAATCCCCCCCTGATTAATCCCAAAAAGCATCTGCTTCTTATTGATCGTATCCGGCAGCCCATTCAGACGCTCCATCTCCGCCTTACACCGAACCAGCCACCTGGTAGTCCGGTCTACGGACTGTTCCATATATGCCCTTTCCGCCACACTGGAAGGACACTCATCAAATGCCATGGCAATCGTGGAGGCCAGATTAGACTGAATCTGCATGCTCTCCTCCGGACCCATAAAGATCTTCTTGCCGTCAATATGAGAGTGAAAGTAAACTCCCTCTTCTTTAATTTTCCGAAGCCCTGCCAGAGAAAAAACCTGGAACCCACCGGAGTCCGTAAGGATTGGTTTGTCCCAGACCATAAATTTGTGGAGCCCTCCAAGCTTCTTCACTACCTCATCTCCCGGCCGTACATGAAGATGATATGTGTTAGACAGCTCCACCTGTGTTTTGATTTGCTTAAGGTCTTCTGTGGAGACCGCGCCCTTGATGGCCGCAATCGTCCCCACATTCATAAATACAGGGGTCTCAATGACCCCATGTACTGTATGCAATCTTCCTCTTTTGGCAAGACCATCCTTCTTTAATAATTCATACATAGTCCTGTCACCTTTTCTTTCCTATTGTCTTTTAATAGTGACACACCACCGGTATCCCGTCAGAGATCAGGTCGTACATCTCCGCTGCTTTACTCGTCGGCATATTCACACACCCATGAGAACCGTGAGACTTATATCTGGTTCCCCCGAATGCAGACTGCCATGACGCGTCATGGAACCCAATCCCGCCATTGAACGGCATCCAGTATTTTACCGGGGACTCATAGCTGTAAGTACCGTCCGGCTTTTTCTCACCGCGGAGAACCGCATTTCTGGTCTTATAAGTCAGAGAATACGTACCCTGCGGCGTCGCGTTCCCCTTATTCGGATTACCGGTTACAATATCCGATTCCAGCACCACTTGGCCGTCTTTGATAAAATAAGCCTTCTGGTTGGTCAGATCTACTTCTGCATAGGTACTCCCCACATCCATAGCTCCGTGGCTTGCAGCCCTGCTTTTATATGCCGGTTCTCTCGTCACGGTCTCTGCATTCTGGATATTTGCAATAAGAGCCTCATACTCTGCCTCCTGATCCATCAGCCAGCCGTATTTTCCACCTTCTACGGTCACCGTGTTTCCGGTCGCTGTCGTAAACTGGCGCGGCTTTCCTTTCGTATCATATTTCTCCGCCAGACTAACAATATATGCTTTTACTGCCTCCGCATCAAAAGTCACTTCCATATTCTCATTTACTTTTACCCACTGAGCGATCACAGCGGAATCCACAACCTCTGTATTGGGATTAAAATCATACGTTACCTGTGCGCCGAGATAACTATTCATGCTCTCGACTGCCGCCAGAACCTCCGGTGAATCTGACACAAAACGCGGCAGCAGATAAACTCCGCACTCTGACAGGTTCACCTTATCCTGAAATCCGTTGAGCGCCTCCGCCAATGCCGCCTGAAACTTTTCTGCATCAATCTGAGTACCGACCACCTCCGGTACTACTTCAAATGCACTTACTCCAAATTCCGGATGGGCATCCACAGACGCTGTCTGATTCTCTGCCTGCATACACGCAAGACCTGCAACTACTGCTGAAAGAGCCGCCTCGTCATATTTCACGCCAATAGAAGCCTGTATCTCCGGATGCTCCCACAAAGATTTGGGCCAGAGGAAATTATCCTGCTTTTTCACGCATTGCTTAAGTTCCTCGCTGGGAACATATTCCAGAGCGATATCTTTTCCGGCGATTTGCTCTGTCGCCCCTCCGGACTCCTCCAGCGTCAGAGAATAATCCGTAACCTGCTTCTTCATATATTCTTCTACCTGACTGACATTCTTCATAGAAAAATCAGTGCCGTTTATTTTGGTGTAGAACATAAAATGACTGTCAAAATAAAAGACAAATCCAAAATAAACCGCTGCCAGTACTCCCAGGATACTGCCGCAGATAACAGCGGCACATTTCCTGCGCTTATGCCTGCGAATTGCCTTTTCTTCCTCCGTCTCTTCTTCCTTCACTTCCGGTCCGTCCTCCAGATCAATCTCAGTAAGCTCTATATCTTCGGAATCCTCTTCTCCTGATTCTCCGGCCTGATCTGCATCTGTCTCCTCTGCCATACCAGAATCCCGGGAATCTTCTGCTTCTGACTCCCCGGCCTGATCTGCTTTCTCTTCCGGTACTTTCTCCTGCTCCGGATCTGCTTCGACCTTTGATTTGTCGTCAGACTCCTGACCGGACTCTTCTGCGGCTAATTCCCCGGCATCAGACTCCTGACCAGGCTCTTCCCCGGCATCCGGTTCTTTCCGGTCAAACTCCTCACTGTCAAGATCAATCTCTATAATATCATCGTCTATTCTTTTCTTTCCCTTACGCATAAACCTGACTCCTTTTTTCACACGTTATTATTATAATATGGCTTTTTGCAAAAGTACAGCCTTAAATGCAGAAAAAAAATGAAGATTTCTTGAAGATTGTCTGAATTTTCCGGCATTGCACTTTTATTTCTGTCCGACTATAATAAGATTATAAGAAAAAGGTAAATTCATAAAAGGAGTGTTCACATGGCAGGATCAACTTTCGGAACCTTATTCAAAATAACCACCTGGGGAGAATCACACGGCCCTGCGGTGGGTGTCGTCATCGACGGCTGCCCCGCAGGACTTTCTCTGACGTCAGAAGATATCCAGCTCTTTTTAGACAGGAGACGGCCCGGGCAGAACCAATTTACCACGTCCCGGAAAGAAGCTGATGCTGCACAGATTCTCTCCGGCGTATTCAAGGGCTGCACCACCGGCGCCCCCATCTCCGTTATGGTTAAAAATGAAGATCCCCATTCCCACGACTACGAAATGCTTAAAAACTGCTACCGCCCGGGACATGCCGACTATACCTTTGAAGCCAAATATGGAATTCGGGATTACCGGGGAGGAGGCCGGTCCTCCGGCAGAGAAACCATCGGCCGCGTTGCAGCAGGAGCAGTCGCCTCACGGATCCTGTCCGAGCTTGGCATAACCCTCATCTCCTTCGCCCGGTCTATCGGAGATGTCACCGTTCCCGAATCTGCCTGCCATTATGATCAGATCTTTGAAAATGCCTTATATATGCCTAATAACAGCTATGCCCAAAAAGCCTCCTCTTACCTGCAGCACTGCATAAAGAACCGTGATTCTGCCGGCGGTATGATCGAATGCCGGGTAACCGGCCTGCCTGCCGGTATCGGTGAACCGGTTTTTCACAAGCTGGACGCTGCCCTTGCAGGTGCAGTCATGTCCATTGGCGCAGTGAAGGGCGTGGAGATCGGAGACGGATTTGCATCTGCTCTTTCCGCAGGCAGCGCCAACAATGATTCTTTTCACATGGAAAACGGAAAACCTGTCAAGGAAACCAACCATTCCGGCGGCACCCTGGGAGGAATCAGCGACGGAAGCACTCTCATACTCCGGGCCGCCGTAAAGCCCACACCTTCTATTTCCAGAGAACAGAAAACCGTGACCTGCAGCGGGCAGGACACGGCCATCTCCATTACCGGACGCCACGACCCCGTGATCGTCCCCAGAGCTGTTGTAGTTGTAGAGGCTATGGTTGCCGTTACCTTAACAGACCTGATCATGCAGAATATGTCCGCAAGGCTGGAAAACATAAAAGAGTTTTACCGATAAAAAGGAAGATCGACAGCGAAGCCCCTGGATTCCTACTGTTCATCCCCGTATACTTCGCCGATAAGCTTCTTCGCCTCTTCCACGGCCGCAGCGTCAAGATCGATCACATACAGCTGCTGCCCAGGCATCGAGAACGTCTCCGCATTCCTTCCTGCTCCTCCCGTCGTATACGACTTGATATTCCACTGCGACATGTCCGACAGCTGCATCTTCACAAGCGCCGCGATCTGATCCTGCGGCATGCTCGTCTCAAAGCTTCCTGACACCGCTTTCATTACCGAACTGTAATTCGTCAGCAGCGAGGACGATGCCGCCTTCTGCACCAACGCACGGATGACTTCCATCTGGTTCTTGGCCCTCTGGAAATCTCCGTCCTCAAAACTATATCTCTCCCTCGCAAACGCCAGCGCCTCTATCCCGCTTAAGTGGTTCATCCCCACCTCATATGTCTTGATCGGTTTCACCGTGAATTTATATTCCGAATATACGTCAATTCCTCCCAGCGCGTCTATGATGTCCATAAACCCGGTGAAGTTCAGCCGCAGATAATAGTCGATATCTATTCCGTACAGCTGCTCCAGCGCATCCATAGATGCCTCCACTCCGTAGATACCTGCGTGGGTCAGCTTATCCTTCGCCCCGCCGGTCTGGCTGTAGGCGACATACGCATCCCTCGGGGTTGACAAAAGCAGGATGTCCTTCGTCTTCGTGTTGACCACCGCCAGGATATTCACATCACTCCTGGAGCGCGCCGTGACTCCTCCGTAGGTATCAATCCCGCTCAGATACATGACAAAGGTCTCCGGCACATCCTCCGGGGTCTTCGTCTCTGTTTCCTTCGCCACTGCGTACTCCATACTGGCAACCTTCTTAAGATCCGTGGCCGCCCATTCATAACCTTCCACATCAGATGCGATCCCCACATAAGCCTCGTTGAGGATAATGGCGCCGATAGTTCCTTCCTTCAGGTCGTCCATCATCAGGAACATCGTCTCATAATCCTTCATTGCCAGCTCGCCGCCCAGGTCCTCCTGGAACTTGGCAATGGCCTGATCCGTATTTGTCGTATCAATGGAATGAGCCCGGCCAACCTCATACCCGGCGATATCTGCAAGCTTTTCGGCCGGATCCTCACTCATTACATAGGCAGAGATCACATCCGTCTGAAAGTCTGCGGTACTCACCTCCGTGATCATATCATCTGTCTTGCGGATATATGAGATTCCCAATACGCTTAAAGCAATCATCACCACGGAAAGCACACTGGCTATGACAGAGGTAAGCAGCTTTTCATGCATGATCGCCAGCACAGCGCCCAAAATTGCCATGACAATCCCTATGATCAGCAGAAACTTTGCCGGAAGCATGTCAAGCCCTGATACAACGTACAGCATGCCGATTACAGCAACGATATACAAGCCTAACAGAGCATAGCCAATCAGCTTAAATATTTGTAAGTTTTTTAATTTTTTCATTTTGTATCCCGCCTATCTTTCATACTTTAAGTTACATTGGTATCCATATTTTCATATGCTGTACACACTTCCTTGGGGTCTCCCACCATGCGAAGGACTCCCCTTTCAATCCAGATTGCTTTCGTACAATTTTTTTGGATTACTGAGGTCGAATGCGACACAATCAAAACGGTGGATCCTCCATGTATCATTTCCTGAATCCGCTCTTCACTTTTCTTGCGGAAAAACATATCTCCCACACTCAGCACTTCATCCAGAATGAGAATTTCCGGCGCGTCACTGACTGTTGCAATGGCGAAACCAAGCCGTGATACCATACCGGAGGAATAATTCCTCACTTTCTCCTCCATGAAGCCCTCAAGCTCTGCAAATTTTACAATATCATCATACTTCTCATCAATATACTCTTTCGTATACCCGATAATTGCTCCGTTGAGATATACATTCTCTCGCCCTGTAAGTTCAAAATCAAATCCAGTCCCAAGCGTCAGAAGCTGTATTTTCTCACGATCCACATCCACTCGCCCCTCAACAGGATCCAGAGCCCCGGATATAATCTTCAGTATCGTACTTTTTCCCGAACCGTTTGTTCCGATGATTCCTACAACTTCTCCTTTACGTATATCAAAACTCACATGATCAAGCGCCCGGAACATCTCATAAGAACGCTGCCTCCTGATCGTTCGGATGACCAGTTCCTTAATACTGGTGGACTCATCTTTTTCCCGCCTGAAGTCCATCGTGACATTCCTTACTGCGATTTCCACATCCTCTTCTACGGATTCAAGGTCTCCTCCCGGCAAGAAAGGTACCGGCTGCCCTTCATCTAACGTCGGCTCAGCTGACCTTGCCTTCGCCTCACCATGTAACCTTCTCCTCCGGTTCCTCTGCACTATCTGCCATTTGATCACGACCAGCATGGCTAATATAACCAGCAGCATTACAATCAGTATGACCATCAATACCCTATTAACGATAACCGACCCTTTCTTCTCCATTATGACAGACGGCTCGCTCTGAATATTTTTTTCTCCCTCCTTAACGGCTTCCTGTACCGGCGGCTCCGGCCTGCTGATATTCAGGGAATATCTTGCCCTCTGTCCTGCCCCGTTGGCAGTGATAATATGAATGAGGTTTTCCCCCGGGACCAGAGAAGTATGACTCACCTCGACGGCAGCGTCTGCCGGAAGCACTGTAATCTCTGCCTCCTCAGTCTCCGCTCCTACTTCCATGGCATACTGCGTAACTTTCGGGGAAAAACCGGCTACTGCCTGCCCGTTCACCTGGATTCCCTGCAGAGCACAACCTTCCTCTATCGCGATATTTACAGGCACACTGACAGTCTCTGCCGGAATTTCCTCTCCTGCATAGTTTCGGATCAAAGTATCCCTGACCGTAATCTTTGTATTGCCGGAAAGCTTCGGCACAAACTGCAGCATCTCCTTATATTCTGCTGCTCCTGCACCAGACACTGTAACCTTCACAAGTCCCTCTTCGGCCATCTCTCCGCCCTGGCGGTGTTCCAGCATCTCTTTATCGTATTCCACATAAAGTTCTGCCGACTCAATATTCTGATCAGCCTGGACATATATGCCGATGGAACACGCCTCTCCTAATTTCCATTCGTAGGACTCCGATCCAAACCGTGCCTTTTCCCCTGCTGCCTCAGCTTTTATTCCGACTGACAGGAAGCATCCGATGAACAGGAGCAAGCCTGCTCTTTCCATCATTCTTATCGCATTTTCCAAGGTCTTTTGCATAACCGCCTCCATTTATATCTTCACATGCTACTGCTCTTGTTTTTCTGTTCTGCAGCAAATACTCTTTTCGCTGTCAAAATATGTCTTCCTTATGTAAAGCAGATACTTATACACTGCATAATGAAACAGATGGCTCCTCCTGTTCTTTCCATGTCTTGCCACACTGCCTTCATACCACGCACTTTCTCTGATGTATTCATCCTTAAGCCCCAGCATCACCAAAATCTTATTGACTGCATGATTTGCCCGGAGTTCCACTTCATTCAGCGGCTCTGCCACCTGACGCACTGCATCATCTATCACATCATCGGAAAATTTCAATGTGCCGTACAACTCTGCCTCCTCCTTCGTGGGATTTCCCATAAACAACTTTAGAAGCTTTTTAATAATCTTCTTATCCTTCTCACAATCCACCTGTGACAGATCCGAGATGTAATCTGCAATCTCCTTCACATAAACAGCCAGATACCCTTCTGTCTGCTCCATAAACTCTGCCCGTTCCCGGCTGATAGGAGAAAACCTGGGATAATATCCGGAATCCTTTTCTTCATATCCTAATGTCATTCCATGGGGCGCACTGAATACCGCCTCAAACAGGCAGTTGCTGAAATAAACCTTTTCCCGCAGGTATCTTCCCGGACTGAAATAATAACAATGATAGCGTTCCTTTTTTACTCCTTGAGGAAACTCATAGATTCCCCAGTAGTATCCTTCTGCTTCCCGGCTCCTTCCCATATGTCCCAGTACCTGATTCAACGTTTTCTGCATAGAGCCTACCCAGCCGCTATCCACCAGCGCATCCGGCACACCGTCCAGGAGGCCTTCCTGCCTTAAATATCCCTCCAATGCCGGGTAAGCTTCTCTGGAACGCTGACAAACATATCTCTGAAAACAACTGCTTTTCGTTAATGCTTTCTTCACCTCTCCAAGCCTTGCATAGGGAATCACTTCCTCCATCTCAAAAGTAAGCTCCAGATCCTCCAGCACCTGCTTTCTCTCGGAACAGGTAATTCCGGTCCGGTCAAATATCTTTTTCAATGTCACATCAATACCGCCTCTGCAGACATACTCCATAGCCTCCGCCATATCCAGATGATACATCGGGACACGCAGAGAATATCTGGAACAGTATAGATAACGGCATTCTACAGGAATCCCCTTTTTTTGACATAAGATCTCGGCCGTCCGATACATAAAATACCCATCCCGGGCAAGAAAATACAAACGCTGTATCCCTCTTTCCACAGCGTCTTTGAGCACCCACAGCACAAAACTACTGATACACGGAGCAAGCACGCACATACTCACATCCTCCATTACACTGCGTCTGTCCGACTGTATTTTCTCCAACGTTCTTCTCATCATACGGTTCTGATCTATATATGCCCTGTACTTTTTTATTCTGACTGTTTCCCTATATGATATCATGTTATCTGTTTATCCTTCTTTCAGAGAAATAAACTGGTCAATCCTGCCGCTCTCTGACCATTCACATACTGTTTCGTAATCCTCATTCGTATCGAACTCAATCCAGCCATGTCTAAAAGGAACCGCCTTTACTGTATACCCTTCTTCTATAACCGCCTGAATCAGATCCGTCATATATGCCTTTCTTATCGTCTTTCCTGACTGCTTCCACGCCTTTTCTTTATATCTTTCATAGTCTCTTTCCCATATATCTGATATCCTGTGTATGCCTTCTTTACTAAATTTTAAAAGACCTATATAGCGGGCATCAATTTCTTCCAGTTTTGGATTTTCCAGTCCAAGCTCTATAATATTTCCATTACCGTCCACAGAAAGACTTTCTGTATCATAATCTATTCTTCCGTATCTGGCCTTCCAGTATTCTCTCCACTCGCTGTCCACTGCCACGGCAAAATCATCTTTCACACGAATCATTTCTTCCAGCAATCTGCTTTCAAAAAGAATGTCCGAATAACTGACAATAAGATCATCCTGAAATTCCGGCTTTGCCGCCATCAATGACTCTACCATGTTTGTTTCCGCATATTCCGCATTTGTGTAATATCGAACGCCGTCATATTTAATTTTGTCTGCTGCATATCCTTTTACAACAGTAATATCAGTAATACCACACTCCCGATATATCTCTAATTGCCTTTCTATAATTGTTTTCCCTTTAAACTTTAACATTCCCTTAGGCAGGTTCTCAGTATACTTCTTTAACCTTGTTCCTTGTCCCGCCGCCAAAATAACTGCTCTCATTGCTCTCCTCCATTTTGTATCTCACCGAACATCTTCCTTATGATTTCCTGATCATACGCCGTAAAAACCGGCTCCCGCTCCGGGTGCCACATGACACCTGCAATCGGAAGCTTTTTATGCCGGACAGCCTCTATCACTCCGTCTTCTGCCTTTGCAACCGCCAAAAGTCCGGAACTTTCCGGTAATTCTATACATGCCTGGTTGTGATAACTGTTTACCTCACGCATCTTCAGACCTGAATAAACTTCATGCCGGACGGCAGCATGATCTTTTACTTCGATAAGGTCACACCCAAAAAAATCAAGAATCACCTGCATACCGCGGCAAAATCCAAAAACCGGCATGCGATACTTCACAGCCAGCTCCAACAGCCGAACCTCCGTCTCATCTCTGTCCGGAGCATTTCCACCATACTTTTCCAGACTGTTCCCGCCCGTCAGGATCAAGCCGGACGGATGAAGTTCTTGTATATATTGTTCGGCAAACTGTACACAGTTCGGAATTGGAACCGGCAGAAAGCCACAGGAATTAATATACTCCGCGATTCTCTGATCCGCACAGTCTCTTCTTTCTTTATATGCTTCTACAAGCTCTACTCTCTGTGTAAACAAAACCCTTTTCATTTTTCATTTCTCCTCTGAAGAAGCTCTGTCTTTTTTATCGCAAGATGTTTCAAAACCGGATGGATGATATAATATGTTTCCGCACCTTCTACACTCTGCTTCTTCTCGGCGAAACCATGGCTGCTATGATATTCCCGGATTGCATCCAAAAGTACCCTGGAACGGATATATGGCTCATATATGTAGTCTATATCCACCTCTTCCTTTGGAATTTCAAAGGAACTGCCTGTAATCATATTTCCCTCATCAATTCCCTCACTCAAAAAAATAGCCGTTGCCCCGATCTTCTGCTCTTGAAGAATACTGAAATAAGCAGTAGTGCTTCCCCTGTAATATGGAAGCAGCCCTGCATGTATATGCAGAAATTTTTTGCCAAGCCCAAACAAATGCGGTTTTAAAATTGCTCCCCCATATCCGGAATATATCAAATATTTCTGAGGAAGCTCCTGAATGACCTTCGCCATTTCATCACTGTTAATATCTTTACTGTCCACAATACGATAAGGGATATGATGACTCTCCAGAGTAAACAAAACCGGTTCTTCATCATCAAAATATCTCTGTTCCACTCTTTCTTCTGCATCATAACTCCGGAATTCCTGATCAAGCTTTTCTGTATCATCTGTAAATAAGACAACATATCCCGGGATCTCATCTGCCTTTACAAGCGCCTGAAGATAGGCCCGTGTTCTTGAAGTAACAGCCGCCAGCATACCAATCTCTTCTAATATCATATATTTTCCCTCCAACTCAGATCCAAAGATAATTTTTCCGCTGTTTCCCAGAATATCTTCAATTCTTTTCTCAGATTTTCTGCCAACTGTTTTTTCTGCCTGGGCTTCAATCTGTCACTCACAGACAGTAACGTATCATTGATCTTCATAAGGCAGCTTACATACTTTGTGCACCCTGTATCTTCCCATACCCGGTTCAGAATATCCCCCAACACAAGATAACTGTCATAATTACGATATCCTGCATCCTTTTCCGGTTTCCACGACTCTTCATATTCTGTATAAATCCGCTTTCTGACCTCAAATGTCTTCACAAACAGATCCACCCTGCCCCGGATAGACTCATTCATTCCGGCAAGCCGATACTCCCCGTCCAAAAGCATCAGAGACATTAACGTCGGATCTGTTTCTACCTCATATCCTTCTGTCCGATCTTCCTTCTCTGCCTTTTCGCAGTAGTCCTGGCGAATTTTCACATACTCTTCTAAAAACGGAGTTCCGGAATAGGTACTATACATATAATTCTGCTTATTTTCCAGATTATCCTCTGTAATATAGCTATACAACATAATTATTTTCCTCCAAATACCGAAGAATTTTTTTTACGCACTCCTGCACTTCTTCCTTTGAAGTATCCACCTCTACGTGACTGTGCGCCGGAATTTCATAGACATCGTTAATCCCGTTCAGATTCTCCATCTTACCATTGTGTGCCTTTTTGTAATATCCTTTTACATCCCTTTGCATACAGATCTCCAACGGGCATTTTACATATACCTGTATATATCTGTTTCCGAACTGCTCTCTCATAAGACGCCGCATTTCCTCATATGGGGCCACCTGGGTCAAAATCACATCGACTCCGTTCTGGATCAGATACTGCACGACAACTCTCACAGCCTGATTACACTTCATCCGTTCTTCATATGTATATCCGAACATATTTTTGAACTGCCCGCGTATAGTATCGCCGTCTATTACCTGAATCCTTCCGGTATCCTTTTTTCTCAGCTCTGCCTCCAGAGCATCCGCAATCGTTGTTTTTCCACTCCCGCTGATTCCGATCAGATAAATAAAATATCCGGTTTCCATCCTAATCACTCCTATTCTACAGGAATTACCTGTTTTTTCTGACAATCTATCATCAGCATACGACACCTCTTCCAATGATTAAAATTCTGTTCTCCCACACCTATGATCGCCGGAATCCCCAATTCTGCACATCGTATCGCCATATGGGAATTCGCGCCGCCAAATTGCGTGACAAGACCGCCTATATTTCTTGAAAACAAATAATCATACCCCGGATCAGCTGCCTGAATAAATACAATTTTTCCTTCCACATCCGTTTCCCTCTCTGTCAGATCCACAGTTTCTGCACGGATATATTTTTGTGTTATATAATTAGGCTCCTCACCAAGCAAATAATACTGATATACATCTTCCGGCCGGACAATCAGGCTTGGCAGCTTAATCTGTACGGCTGATGCAAACTGCTCTTTATTATTTTTTATATTCTCAGAAAAGATACCTTTTATGTCGCCATTGTATAGATCCGTATATAGCTGCTTCACCGTTAAAATATCCAGATGCGCCATGTCTTCCTTACAGATATCCACTCTTTTTCCCAATATTTCTATCAACTGCAGAATTTTACTTACCGACTTAGTAAAAATAAACTTTAGATACTCTCTCCCTTCAATCGCTTCCTGTATAAATTCCATCAGCTCTCCCACAGAGACAAGCAGGCCGTTTTGTTCCAGCTCAACCTGAATGCGATCCAGGACTTCCTCCGAAAAATGCAGCTCCTCTTTTCTGTCGTCACAATCCCGCAAATCTCCGAAATATTCCTCAAACGCCTCGTCATAACGCGGGGACATAATATCATAAGTACCCGGTCTTATATGTCCGTACTTCTCCAGAAATTCTGATTTCTTTATTTGCCCATCTCTGCATTTCCTGAAATCAAAGTTCATCTGTTTATTCACAGTATTCAATGAATTCATATACCGGTCGTAATCCTCTTTTGTTATGATTCCACATTCTACAAAAGACTTAAGGAACTGCACTGCGATGAACCCTGCCCGCGCAGCGCCGGCAAACGGAAGTGTACCATAGGTCTTACACTCTTCAATCAACCAGTATATTTTATCTACCAGGGACATTTCTGAATGAACGATCTTTTCATAATTTTCCTCTAATGTACTGATTTTCCTGATGTCATTTTTATAAAGACCGTTCTGCGGGTTGATGATTTCATTCGTGACATCCAGAAGCGCATATTCTATTCTTTTTATTTCATTTTCATTAAAGCCATACTCTGACAGCTCCTTCAAGCGATCCGAAACCCCGAAATAGTAACAGGAAAAAACGATTTCAAATTCAATCTTGTCATGGTATTTCGGGTATTCAGATAATTTTTTCTGGTAATAATTAATCAATTTCTCTGCAATCCTGACATTCAGTTTCGCCGGAACAAAGGAATTAAATGTAATCCTTGTATTGATGTATGGAATGCCGCAGAACGAAATCATCAAGGGATGCAGCGTCAGATCCCTGTACCCATAATCATATCGCTGATGCGCCCATATATTATCTGTAATTAATTCTTTATATAATGAAACGGCCAGCTTCTTCGGTCTTACTCCCAGGATCTCCGCCGGGTTCCAATCCGGCATCACTCCGAAGCATGTCTCATTTCCCAGCAGAAACGGATATCGTCTGGACAGTTTTTCCACCTTTTTATATATCCTTTTCAGCGCATAAGATATATCTCTCTTTTCTAACTCTTCCTTTTCACCCTGAGCTATCGGCCGCACCTGCAGAATGTAAACGGTATGCTCTCTTGTAACTGCAAATTCGATATCCAGCGCATCACAATTCAAAAACACCTCTATTTTCCTGCAGTCCTCCAGCAGTTGCTGTATATCTGGATCCTTCGCCTTTATATGGGAATGCTTATATCTTATAAATGTTTTGAGCCCTGTTGAGGACCCCCCGGTAACTGCAGCCGTATCTTCGCCTTCTGAAAAATTGACGGTATAATAATCCGCGAATGTATCCATATCAGCCGTAAAGACAACACCGGATTTACAGATATCTTTCAGCATAGGCTGTATAAGGATCTCCTCTTCCTCCTGGGTCTCATATGAACGGTAAACTGCTTCTACTGCTGTTCCAATTGCCTCTCGCTCCGGCATAACGTCCAATATAGATTCAAATCGCCCTGCATTTGAATACTCAGAAGTATCCTCCTGCCTGGAGGAAGAACGTACGATCAGTTCCCCGCCCTCTGAAAAATACAGGATCTTTTTTATCTCATTTTCTTTATCCTGAAAATATTCTGTGCTGTTTAACCTATATACGGGGAGGACATGGATGGATGGAATCCCTTCCTGTATATATTCCAGCATTTCTGCTTTTGTCAAATCTAACATCTTTCACTCCACATGCTTCTTTGTCATTGTTATCACTTATTGCTGCTCTTCATATTTCTCTGAATATTTCTGCTCAATAAACTGTTTAATTCTCTCTCCGTTTTTCCCGTCATAATGAGCAATATATTCATTTATGGCACATTTTCGCATCTCATTTCCCGGATCCTGCTCCTGGGCAAACATATCAAGAAACTCTGTACATTCTTCCAGCCCTGATATATTATAATGTTTTTCAATAATTTCCGGATGTGCCGGAATACATTCATTTTCATCAAAACGATGCAGGATTCCGATTGGTTTATCCAACACAAGAGAGGACACACAGATTCCGCAATTCATATCCGACAAGACGGCATCTGCTCTCTTGTATGCAAGTGCATATTCCGGCTCCTCGTCCCAGATCAGATTATCACTGCTGTCAAAAAATTCATGTAACACCTTCATATCACGCTCATTCCATATACCATTCCCAAGAAGTTCGACAATATATATCGGATGAGGCCTGAAAATCAATCCTAACTCCTGATGATGAGAAAAATATTCCAGAATTGTTTTTACATACAAGTCAAACGTAACATTCGGACTCGTATACACATGGTCGGTAGTCCACAGCAGTACCCTTTTTTTCTCCAGCTTCTTCCATGAATCCGGAAATTCTACTTCCTTTATCCCGTTGACTGTATTATAGAGTTCGTCAAACTTGGGATTCCCGATCAGGACTGCCTTGCCCGAATCCAAATTCATACTCTTTTCTATCTCATTATGCAATACACGGTCAATTACAAAATAATCTGTCTTTTCTCCCGCATAATTATCTGTAAACCGTTTCATAAACGATTCAATCTTTTCAGGTTGTGTCCGGATTAATGTAAACGGAACCGCAATGACCATTTTGGAAAAGTCTAAAACTTTCTTAAATTCCGGCCTTACAAACGGCTTCATATTACTTCCGGGGAAAATAATGAGAATATCGGGCTGATCTAGTTCTGCAAAATATTCATCCATAAAAACCGGTGTAATTCCATCTGCTATCACTCTTGCTTTCTTTTCTTCCTCCCAACCTTTTCCATGTAAAATAACTTTTACGTCATAATGATCATCCTGTGCAAAAGCTGTCCCGACAGATGCCATTGCGTTCCATAAATACGGCCCTCCCCAGAAAACAATCCTTACTCTCTTCTTATCTTTACGAATCGCAGGAAGGATGCTCTCTATCTGTAATTTTTCTTTGAATGTCTTATTTTCTGCCGTTATTTCTGGTTTTTTTGCATTTTCATTTGAGACTTTATTGATTGTCCTCTTTAAATCTAACAGCATCCTTTTGCAGTTCTCTATCTCACCTGCAATCTGATCAGCTCCATCTAATTTTACCGGCTTACGTGTATGTTCCCACCCTTTACTGTGTGTATCAAAACAGACCGAATCCACTACCTGTTTCGTATACCTGTCATAAACCACAATATTCAACCCTCGCTTATTAACGGCATAATTAATGCCGTCTATGTATATCAAAGCTTCATTTCCGTCATTCAGCGGGCTGCTTTTTACCTCTATGACACGTTTCCCTAAAACAGTCCCATACTCAGCCGATTGGTTAAGTTCTGCCAGTTTCTCATAGATGTTTTTCCCGGAATCAATCACAGCTATATATCCCTGCCAGTGTTTTCCCCTCAAATCCGTCCTGAGACCTGCCAGCTTAAGCTTGTCCATGATTCTTTGATCCAGCGCATGGCCCGTTGTATCTTTTGCTGCTATTATAATAATGGCTCCCTGCACCTTATTCATTTGTTCTAAATACTGCAAAATGCCTGTCGAAGCACACAATTGCACTATACTGTTTTGTATCATTTTATTTTTCATAATCGACCTCCTCTGTTTTATCTACATACGGATAACACGAATCTATATCCTCGGCCATGTATTTTCTGCTCCACGCAACATCCTTCCTCAAAATCTTCGCCGGATTTCCTCCGAGCGCAACATTATTGGGGAAAGTACCCTTCACCGTGCTCTGCGCCCCCACAACACTACCCTTGCAAATCTGTGTTATCTTTTTACTGCCCAGAACCATCGCTCTCCTTCCAACCCACACGTGGTCACCGATGATAATCCCTGTTAAATATTTTTCTTTCTCTGACATGTTAGAATTAAAGTTCTTTTTTGTATTGATATCGAAGATTGAATGCCCGTCCCCTGACAGTAATACGATATCCAGTGAAAACATGCAGTCCTCTCCGATCTTGCATATTGCATGCTGACGTGCATTCGCATAAAACCCGTCCAGAAACGTACTTTTATTTCCTATATGCAGTTGTGAATCTGAAAAAGCTCTCAGATCTACAGCCGTAAACTTGCATTTTTCTCCAATAAGAATCTCTGCCCTGTCCCCCCACAATTTAATAAAATTGTCCTTTCCAAATACGGTCCCTCTTCCGATCTTCAATCTGCAGTTGTCTCCCAGACATACTATTTTAAGAGTCCCTCTGATTTCAACTCCGTCTTCGATTTCAATAATATTATTTTTACCTCCCCATCGGATACTGGTACACTTTCCTGTTATTTTATTTCCGTTAACGGCTTCTTCATCAAGGCTGTAAAAAATATAATCAAGTTCCTCTGTATATCCGTAACTCCGGAGAAGTTCTCTTTGCCATTTTCCGTTATCCGGCATCATAACTGATATCACGACATAATACTCTTCGGATTTTCCGTTCAGATTCTCCAAATGAAAATATGTTGTCTCGTCTTCTCTTAGTATTTTCGCATTGCGTGTAAATACCTTTTGTATATCAATTCCTACCCCTCCCCCTAAAAAATCCCTCATCTCCTCATGCTTCCCCAAAAATACTACTTCTCTCCCGTTCGCATATCTTTCTATCTTTTCTATTACACGCGACATTAATTCCTCGTTCAACATATGATGTTCTCCTACTCTATTTTTCCGGATATTTCAGCCTCCGATGCTTTTAATGCTGCCATGATTACTTTATCCATATCATAATACTGATAAGCGCCAAGCCGTCCGCCGAAGATCACTTCCCTCTTTTTATCCGCCATTTCTCTGTATTGAGCATACCTTTTATTATTTTTCTGATCATTCACCGGATAATACGGCTCCATTCCGATTTCCCATTCCGCAGGATATTCTCTGGAAATGACAGTTTTTTCCTGTTTCCCAAATTCAAAATGTTTATGTTCGATAATCCTTGTAAAGGGAACACTGTGCTCTGTATAATTTACAACTGCGTTCCCTTGATAATTCTCCATATTTAGCACCTCTGTCTCAAACCGGACAGAACGATATTGCAGCGGCCCCAGGCAATAATCAAAATATTGATCGATCATCCCTGTAAATACTGTCTTATTCGCACAATCCACGTTCTCCTTAATGAACTCAAAATAATCCGTATTCAGCCGTACCTCTATGCCTTCCAACATTTTCTCTGCTATTTTTGTGTATCCCCCGATTGGAATCCCCTGGTAACGATCGTTAAAATAATTATTGTCATAAGTAAACCGAAACGGCAGCCGCCGTATAATAAATGCGGGAAGCTCCGTACATTTTCTGCCCCACTGTTTCTCCGTATACCCCTTTATCAGTTTTTCATAAATATCTTTTCCGGCAAGTAATAATGCCTGCTCCTCCAGATTTCCCGGCTCCTTAATATCCAGCTCTCCTATTTGAGCTTCAATCTTCTCTTTTGCTTCCTGTGGCGTCTGTACTCCCCACAATTTACTGAATGTGTTCATATTAAACGGGAGATTATATATCTCATTTTTATAAACAGCTATCGGTGAATTGATAAATTGATTAAACTCAGCAAACTGGCCTATATAATTCCATATCCTTTCATCCGATGTGTGAAAAATATGGGCGCCATATCGATGTACCTGGATGCCTTCCATTTCTTCACAATATATGTTCCCTGCAATATGGCCTCTCCTCTCAATGACCAGGCACTTCTTACCTCTTTTTTTCATTTCATAGGCAAACACAGATCCAAAAAGACCTGCTCCTACAATCAGATAATCATATTTCATTCTTTTCCCCCTACCTGTTATCCAAGCCAAGATATTGGTCCCAAAATTGTTTATTCATCAGTTCTCTTCCCCGGCTCTGATATTCTTTATTTACTGTCTCGTATCTTTCCTCAACCAGCCTCTGTACCTCTCCCAGAAGCTTCCGGCATTCCCTCGCTTCTGTTTTATCCCGGCATGTAATAAAACACTTCTGTGTCAGTACATCATAATTCACAACACGCCTCACCCTGTAAAGACTCCGTTCACGGGTGCCTATTACAGGGAGGATCACCTGCTCCCTCTGCGGCGTCAGCAGGATGCCATTCATTGTCAGCCGTTTTATAACCTTATGAAGAAATGATATTCTATGCTCCTCCTGAAGCCCTCTTTCATATTCTCCATAATCAAAGTAAGCGCCTGCTTCTTCTGCATACTGCATCTTATATCCTCTCTCCATAACACTGCGGTTCAGACACTCTCCATCCTGTTCCTTAAGCCAGTCAATCCCTGCCAGGTAATCTCGCACCCCGCTCAGCAAAAGCTGTGCGTTTTTATAACGATACAGATACACCTCACCCATCACCTGTTGTCTCAGCAGACGATGGAACTGCTTCTTCGGGATCTCTCTTTTATGGATTGCATTATCAATGAGCCGGTTCCGCAGGATATAATAAAACATGGAAGAAGAATACTTATTTTCAAATGGTTCATGCCAGACACAGATTCCGTTCATCGTAAGGATTTTCCTGGCATTCCTCAATCCATATTCCACATCATCCCCCCGGATAAAAATAGGAAGGGGCAGATTCTCATCATTGACTACCGATAACGGCAGGCATGTATACCACCATGCACTGTAATCTACCGTTTCTTCTATTTCATTGTATAAACATGCCTCTATTTCCCTGAGATTCAACCCGCACTTCCTGCTAAAAAGTGCTCCCGAATTCCACAATGCCCCGGATTCCACCTGGAGATGCTGCTGATCCAGCCGCAGCATTGCACCTGCGATAAATACGTTCCTATACTCCTCCTTCACGATAGACAATAATGCCCATGTCCGATAAACTGACTCCGGATCCACTACAATATCATCATCCATCAAAAGCGCATGCGTAAATTTACCGGAATTTTTAATTTCTATAAGTCCCCTCGTAAATCCTCCTGCCCCGCCTGCATTCTTATTCGGTATTACATGTATATTGTCCGAGTCAAATTCATTTCCCAGTGTCTTTGCATTGTCAATAATATAAATGCCAAGATTCTTCCTGAACTCCTCGTCCTCATAAGATGAGAACACGCGTTTCTGGAAGAGCTTCATATTCTTCCTGACAAACTCCTCTCTCCGGTAAGTGCATATATTAAGCGCAATACGGATATCCTGTATTTTATCTTCCTCAAGATCAGCCCAGTAATATCCTCCATAAAAATCTGTATCTTCCAAAGCCTCCAGGGTAAATGTGTAAACACCGTTTGTATACGAATCTTCGAACTCCAGAACCACTTCTTCTCTTCGCGTTTCCACTATTTTTTCTTTTATATAATGATCCCGCACTAATTTTCCAATACGCTCTTTCCTCATTAAAGTGATCCTCAGCCTGCCTGTGAAAAATAAGGTCAGCTTCACTCTTTTTATATTCGTATACTTTGTCCATTTCCCAATAGAAAAGCTGTTAAAATAAGTGTCAAATGATACTTCTCTTCCTTTTTTTATCTGAAGTTCTTCATTTGCCCACACATAACTGTCACTTTCACTTCTAAAATACAGTTCATCCAACATACATATTTCTGCTGATGGAAACAAAATATTCTGCAACTTTAATTTTTTCATTTTAAACCTTACCTCACCTTATAATTTCATATATTGCCGGACACAGTCTGCCTGCCCTGCGGAATACCGGCAAGTGATGCCTCTATATGACTGAAACGCCTTTTTGCCTGTCCTTTTATATATCCAGCCTGTAATTCGCCAGGATACTGCCGCTCCCAACTTTAATACCTTCGGATTATCCGAAAAAAAAGTTTTTTTCTTCGCACAAGAGAGGAAATAACTGCTACCGCGCATATAATCTTTAAGTGCAGATACTGCTGCATATTTCAGGGCATATTGCTTTTCCCTGTGATACATCCCGATATAGCACCTCCATCTCTCCAGCAGCTCTTTCCAGTCCTCAAACCCACCGTAGATCGTGTTCACGATAAATGAATTCCGGATATCGTAATATGCCATCTCAGGCGTCATTCTATGTTCCGCCGTCTCATGCCATACCTGTATCCCATTCAGTACCAGAGGACTTTTTCCACACCTCAGGCCGTACTCAACATCATCACAATGCAGGAAAAACGGTAACGGCAGATTCTCCTTCGCAAACTCTATCGGGAAACAACAGAACCACCATCCTCCATATTCTCCTCTTTCCTTATTGACGGTAAGCAGCCCTTCTCTTGCCGTCATATCCTTTTCATGGCCCATATGTATCAGATTTCCTTTATTCCACACCTCACATGCTGTATACTGTACTGTCTTGTTATCCATACGAAACATTCGTCCTGCCACTGTTTCCTGACTATAGCAAGGCAGCAGGAGACTCAGCAACGCATACAGGCGATAAAAGCTTTCTTCCATAAAACAGACGTCATCATCCATAAAAATGATATGGGAAACCTGCCCGGCAGCATCTTCTTTCCGGCTTTCCAGTATTCCCCTTGTAAATCCGCCGCTTCCGCCTGTATTCGGATTATGATGAATATGGATAAACGGCTCTCGCATCTCGGGAAGCTCAGAAGCATTATCCACGATATGCACGCTCATTTTTCCGAAAAGAGAAGACTGCCTGTCAAAAAAGCAGCTCTGCTTCAACACTTCCAGATTCCTCCATACATAATCATTCCTTTTATAGGTACACATGACCAGTGACAGATGTATTTCTCTTCTTCCCGTTTCCGTAACGGTATATGCCGCTCTTCTCACCTGCATCCTGCTTTCTGACGTAAGCGTGAAATATATCATTCCGCCGTCCTTCACCGGATGGATGGGAACGATTTCCCTTCGTTCCGTTTTGCTGCTCAGTTTCTTTACATAAAATATGTTCTCCTTCTCCCCGCACCAACTGCACATCGAAACAGTCCCATCTCCGCAGAACTCCAGTTCCAAACAGCATTCGCTGACAGAACAGAACTGCTGCCAAAACTCAAAATCAAACATATTCATATATGTATCTGTTGAAATCTCTGCACCGTCTTCGATTGTTAAATATCCATCTTTAAACTGTACGTTTCCCTGTTTTCTGTAAAACAATCTGTGATCCTTACATATTTCTTCTTTAAAAAGATTTGTCTGCAGTACCATTTTCCTACTTTACACCATTCCTATCTCATACTACATTTTTATCATCCAGCAAATCCAGGATCTCCCGGAAGTTCCTTCTGTTTCTCTCTCCTTCCGGACTTAACATCGGAGCATATGCATCTCTTCCGCTGATGTACCACATATCTTTCAATAGCTCCCTGGTGCTCTTAAAGTGCTCTGCAAAATCCAGAATTCCTTTCTGTATTTCCTGTATCCGTTTCTCTCCTACACTTTTTTCCTTAAAAACACATTTACATCTGCCGTCTTTGTCCAGATAGAAGCCTTTCAGGCTGCCTTCAGCAGAAGCAGTCACCACCTCCCAATATACATTATGATCCTGGCCCGGATTATGAAATTTCCACAAATCTCTGTTATGATGCTGAGAATACATATAACTGACAAGCTTACCACTCTGCAAAAATGTTTCGCTGGCATCGGGTTCCTGATTATGACAGGTATTTGTACCGGCTATAATTCCTGTAATACTGCAGTTCAGATTCCATTCTTTATTTACCAGATAATCTAGTAAAACAGCGCCGCTTCCGGCCCATCCGATATCTACAGCTACTGCTTTCTTACACCCTGTAAGTACATTCCCGTAATACTGCCTTGCGGCTTGCTGCTGCTCTTTATAATGATTCTTTACCTCTTCCCAGTGATGATCAAAATATTGTCTGCACACATCTATATTTTTATCTGTAAGTGCATCTTTTGCACTAAGCCCCGTAGTTTCGCACAACCCTTGCAGCATATCGTCCAATTCCATAGACTGTACAATGCTTTTCAAGATATACCCCTGATTTTTCTTATGTTCCAAAAACCTTCGGAAATAGTCATATTTATAGTACCCTGCCGTAAGTTTTGCCGCCGCCAGCCGCGACCAGTACACATATTCCCAGCGCCCCTCTTCTTCCGGATAAAGTAACCTGTATGCTCTGCACAGAATATCCCCGTCTCTTGAAAAAAATAAAACTTTATCAGCCCCTTCTTTCCCGGCAAAGTCATGTATAAACTGGCAATACCCAGTCACAAACAAGCCCCCATATAGATATCCGTACTCATACTCTTTAGAAAATTGATACCTTCCATTGTGTATCCACATATTTACCATTCCTCTGTAGATGCTTCCGGTAATGACAGAAAGATCTTCCGGACGGTATTTCCTTCCCGCACTGTTAACATTTTTATAAAAAAAAGGAATCAGCCCGTTCTCTTTTGCCTGTTTTATATCAGAAACCGGATTATCTCCCACATGAGCAAATGCGAAGTGCTCTCCTTCCTGCTTTGTCACCTTTTTATACAGATCCCCCCTGCTCTTGGATGCTCTCCACTCACAGGAAACATAGTAATCGTCAAATTCCGGATATCCGCATTTCTTAAGTATGCATCTTATTTCGTCTGACGGAAGATACATATCCGAAATGACGATCATTCTTTTCTTCGCAGATCGAAGCAATTCTACTACTTCTTTCATATATGGATTGGCAAAGCAGCAACGCTTTTCCAACTCGATTTCCCTTTTCATAGTCTCCCGGCCGGATAATCCTGTCATCTCCTCCAGACAATCATATATGTCCCGCAAAGTTACTTCATCTTGCCCGTCTCTATTCATTTTCTCTTTTCTTGCTTTTCTTTCTGCCTCACAGCGGATCCCTTTAAAATCCATATATTCTAATTCTCTTCCAAGGAGATAAAATAAATCTGTCGGATCAGAAAAAGGCCGAAAAACCAATGTATCAAACACATCGAAGGATATAACATCATATTGTTCCAGACGCTTCTTAAGCTCCTTCGGTTCTTCCCGGAAGGACAGGGACGACTCACTTCCACTGCTATGGATTTTTTTTATTTCATAATAAGGATACTTTTCCAATCCCTCCAGCTTTCTCGAGCGGAAAACATAATAAGAAACATTCAGATACAGCAAATAGACCCAGCATAAAAATCTTCCTGCTGTTCCCTTCGCCTCTTCCCTTTTTTTACTGTATCGTTCCCGGATCCCCACTACACGGTTTACGAACATATTATAAATTTTCTCTCTCATAATTATTTTTCACCTGGTCAGACCTTCTGCATGACCATATTTTTTTTCTTTTTAAACACCCAATAACCAAATATATATACTCCGATCCCCCACACTGACATCTTTATAAATTCCGGAAGAGAAGGCATAACACCGTATAAAATAATATTTCTCATACAATTGATGAAAATAAAAATGGGATTGTTTTCAATGACAATCCTGATCCCGCCTTCCAGCCGGTCAACAGGGTAAAAAATTGCGGAACAATACATCCATAAAGTCAAAATAACAGAGTATAAATGCTTGACATCGCCAAAAAACACATATGCAGCAGACAAAATATACGAAATACCAAGCACAAACAACACAAGAAATAAGATCACAACCGGAAGAAACAACATTTCCCATTTAAACGAGATCCGAAATACAAACAACATGATAATGTAAGCGATAAATGAATATCCCAGATTTACCAGCGCTGTATAGACTCTGGCCAGCACAAACACCTCCATTGGAAGCTTTACTTTTATTAAAAGCATCTTATTATCCACCAAAGTAGTCATTGCAGCATTTGTAGCTCCGGTAAACATATGCCACAAAATATACCCCGACAAATAATAGATCGGGTAGTTTTCTATGGAACGGGCAAAAATCTGGGTAAATATCAAAGAGAGAACCGCCATGGACAACAATGGATTCAGCACACTCCAGAGTATTCCCAGATAGGAGCGTGAGTATTTTCTTTTTGTTTCCCTTGAGGTAAGTTCTCTGATTACAAAGAAATACTGCTTTCTCTGTTCCTTTTTCCTCTGATTTTCCTCATCTACAGTTTGCTTGACTTTACTGTCCATTTTCATTTCTCCACAAATCATTTTTTCTATTCTGTATTTCTTTATACTTTCTTCTGAATATCCTCCATCCGGTTCCTATTCCCGGCAATCCTCCAACCAGGGGCCTTAATACATAAGGAAGACTGGCAGGCGTCAAAATATGCAGCTTTTGAAAACCTTGATACCGTATCTGCATTTCAAAAAGACGATATTTCATCTTTCTCTTTCTGTAACTCCTGTAATCCTCCCGATATAAAAACAATTCTTCCTGAATATTGTATCCTCGCAGCCCTTCCGCACAAAGTCTCATAAACAACTCGTAATCCTCGCACCGTTTTGTCCGTCTTGCTGCCAGATACCCCCCTGCATGCTTCAAAACCTCACTGCGAAACATTACAGAAGGATGGATATACGGTGAATGCTTTAAAAAATCCTCTGCGCCTGGAATCTCCGAAAGTTCCTCTTTTCCCCAGATTCCCCCTGCATCAAACAATGCAGCGGTTGTCCCTGCCCAGCCAAACTCTTGATTCTTTTCTAAAAACTGATATTGTTTTTCCAGTCTCTCCGGCATGGAAATGTCATCATCGTCCATCCTTGCCACATATCTGCCTTTCGCATGTTTCAGACATTGGTTCAGGGCATACGCAAGCCCGCGGTTTTCTCTGCCCCGGATCAATCGGATTCTTTGATCCATCTTCGCCGCTTTCTCTATCCGTTCCTTGTATACAGCATCTGAGCCATCATCATACAAGATCATCTCCCACTCCGTGAGGCTCTGATCTATCATGGAACAAATGGAAGCCTTAAGCCACTCCTCATGCTCCGGGTTATAGACTCCCATGATAATACTTACCTTAATATCCCATTTTTCCTTTGTATCCATCCGTCCTTTACTCTTCCCTGACGCCCTCATAGAACGGCACATCCATTTTCTCAAGTTCCCTGTAAACTTCCCGCATGATCTTGTCGGAGTATTTCTTAGCAAAACGCTCTACCGAAGCCCTGCATGCCTGGCTCATCTTTTCTCTTTCTTCCGTCTGCATAACCTGGAGTTTCCGTATTCCTTTAAGGAATCCATTCACGTCGTTATACTTGCAGACAAACCCATTCTTTCCATCTTCCATATATTCCCTGGTCCCCCGGTTATCTGAGGCCAGCACCGGAATTCCCATGGAAAGCGCTTCCAGCGCCGCCATTCCAAGTCCCTCTCTTTTAGACGGAAAGATCAGTGCATCTGCGCACCCTACAATATCCGGTACCTGTCTCGTAAATCCATAGATGCATACTTCTTCCTCCAGACCTGCCTGCCGGATCCACCGCTCCATCCGCTCCCGGAAAAATCCGTCCCCGCAGATCCCGTATTTAACCTTCAGCCCGCTGCTGCTTCTTTTCAGCCCTGCCAGCATCTTCAAAACTACAACATGATTCTTATTCTCATTCAACTCACCTACTGACACCAGAAAGAACTCGTTCTCCTTAACCCCCAGCGACTTCCTCTTCTGGCTTCTCTTATCCTCAGACATGGGCGCATACTTCATGAGATCCAGCCCTACACCCGGAATGTAGTAAACCTTCCCGCCTTTTCTCAGCCGAAACTTACAGCCGCTTTCATAATCCTCCTGATTGATAACAACCAAGATATCCGTATAATGCGCCATAATTCTTTCCACCCAGTAGAACACTGTATTATTCAAAAGCGGCGCTCCTTTATAAAAATGAAAGCCATGAGCTGTATAGATAACCTTCAGCCCCCGTTTTCTGAAATATCTGCCCGCCAGACGACCAAGCACCCCGCCTACCGGCGTGTGACAATGGATAAGGTCAATGTCATGTTCCCGGACAATCTTTATGATCTGACGCAGGGCCCTCACATTATTCCGCAACATATACGGAGATCTCTCGATATCAAGATCATGGATCCGGATTCCCATAGAAGTAACCTCCTTCTCACTGAAGAGAGGCTGCTCCTCCTTGGTATTGGCAGCATAGTGGATATGGCAACCCATGTCTTTCAAGATCTTTACATCACTTTTTTCAAATTTTTCCAGGAAATCACTGGTCGTTGTCAGTATCAGTATATTTTTCATTACTTAGTTTTTCCCTTGTATATAAGTTTGAGCCACAAAATGCGTTCACTCATTTACTACAGAATCCGCATTCTGTGGTATTGACCCACAATCTACAAAGTTAAAGCCTTAAAAATTTCTGGGATTTTTAATCTGAAACAAACGATTTTGTTTACTTGATTTTTTACTGCAATCGTTCTGTGATAAAAAGAATCCTCGCTTTTTGATATATTAGATTGATAACTTAAAATTGAAAAAATATTGACGGTTTTATGTATGTTAGGTATAATAAATAAGATATTTTGATAGGCAAATACAGCCTTTCATTTTATTTACCACAGAATGCGGATTCTGTAGTATTTATAGAATCAAATTAACCTTCTCTAAAATCTTCTCATGTTCGCTGACACTTGCAGCCACATAGATTCTTGTTGTTTCAATGGAAGAATGTCCTAACACATCGGCCAGCAGCGAAATATTTTTTTCAACCTCAAAATATTTCCTGGCAAATAAATGACGCAGATTATGAGGAAATACTTTTGTCTGGTCAACCCCGGCCTGTGTACAGAGCATCTTCATCTCCCGGCAGATATTGGACCGGTTCACCGGATTTCCGTTCCGGGTCTGGAATACGCTCCCGGAAGAAATGTGATATTTCTCTATATAATGTTCCAGTTTTTTCAGCAGTTCTTTCGGCAGAAGGATCGTCCTGTTTTTACCTTTCATACTGATTTCTGTTTTCCCGTCTTTCACAGTTTCCACCGTGATATACTGTAGTTCGCTCACCCGGATGCCTGTCCCGCAAATGGAAAGAAGCATATAATAGAGCCTCTCCCTGTTCATTTTTTTTGCTGTCAGAAGCAATTTTCGGTACTCCGCCTCCCCCAGCTGACGACTTTCGTCTATAAACGGCCGGTTCTGTATCCGCAGAAACTTCACCTTACAATCTTCTGCACCTGCAAAATCCGCATATGAATTGACAGCAGATATTTTTCCGTTTACCGTCCTTGCCTGATATTTACTTCTTAACCACTCTCGATAGCGAAGTATCTTTTCCTTCGTAATGTACGCATCATCCAAAAACTCAGATAACAGTTCGATCTCCCGGATATACTTTTGAATCGTAGCCGCTGCTTTTTCATTTTCTCTGAGATAAATACGAAAGCTTTCGATTTTTTCCCTGGTTATTTTTTGTCTCATCTGCATGTTTTTCTCCTTTTTGCTTTTTATTATAGACGGCAGACGCTTGAATTATGATTCAAAAAACGGCAAAAGGCATCAAAAATCAACACGTGATTTTTGATGCCTTGTTAGACTCTATATATCCTTATTTCCCCAACTACAGATTCCCTGCGCTGATCTCATCCATGATCTGGCGGTAGAACTCCTCCCTGCTGCCTTCTTTCCTGAGTTCCTTTTTCACCGCCCCATCCTTTAACATCAGGATCCGGCTGCAGTAACTCGCCATCTCCGGATTATGAGTCACCAGGATGATTGTCTTATTCATATCCCGGTTAATATCTTCCATTGCCTTATTCACAATATCCCCGGACTTAGCATCCAGATTTCCGGTAGGCTCATCGGCAAGAATCACCCCCGGATCGTTGCAGAGAGCCCGGCAGATGGCCACTCTCTGCTTCTCTCCGCCGGACAGCTCATAAGGATTCTTTTTCAACAGGTGACTGAGCCCAAACTGCCCCGCCAACTTCTCAACGATAGACGAAGCCTTGTCCGGATCCGCCTTATCAAGGATCATGGGCAGCATAATATTTTCCTCCACTGTCAGGCTGTCCATCAGATAAAAATCCTGGAAAACAAAGCCGATTTCCCTCCTGCGGATATCGGACAGCTCATCCTTCCACAGATCCCGGGAGTTTCTGCCCTTGAACAAAATGTCCCCGCCGGTGGGAAGATCAATCAGCCCCAGCACCTTCAAAAGAGTGGTCTTTCCGCAGCCGGATTTCCCGATAATGCCCACATATTCCCCCTCATAAATCGTAAAATCCAGTCCCTTCAATACCTCAGTCTGCTCGTTCTCCCCCCAGAAATAGCTGCGGTGGAGATCCCGCACCTCCAGTATCTCTTTCCGTTCCTGTTTTTCTATCTTCTGTTCTTCTATTTCCTGCTCTCTTAATTTTTCCATGCCTGTTTTCCCTCTACCTTCCTGATCACATAATACTGAAGCCCCAGCATCGCCAATATCTGAACCACCGCATAGATCAACGCCTCCACAGCCATGATCTGCACATAACGCATCATATCCGATCCCGTAAAATGGCGGAGTCTCCACACAAGAACGGTATACACCGGAACGACCACTGCCGTAACCGCAAGAGGGATCCGGACAAAGCGGCTGATCTCCTTTCGGATGGACTGTATCCGTTCCTTCTGGGGCATTCCCATGTAGTTTAAGAATTCATACCGGCTCCTGGTCTCCGCCAACTCAGACTGCACCTTCATATACAGGATCAGCAGGCTGATCAGCAAGAGGATCACTACGATAAAACCGTTGGAGATCTCCTTTAACAGCCGTTCCGCCTCTTTCTCGGTCACCGTCTCTTCCTTCTCGTAATAGGACAGCACATTGCTGTCATAATGCTCGTCCTCCTTGTGGTTCTCCTTAAAAACAGCCAATACGCCCTCCACCTTTTCCTGCTCCGCGCCGTTTAAACGGATCAGCACCAGGCGGGTGGGCCATTCACGGATATGGGCCGACCCCCCGGCAGACTCCGGGGATACTTCCTTTCCGGTAACATTATCGATATGCTTCCAGTTATCCTTCACGGATTCAAAATACGCGTCCGAAAATACCACCACATTTTCGTGGACTCCTTCCCGGAACACACCCACCAGTGATCCTGTTTCAGATCCTGCGATGGTACGCGGCATGTAGATCTTGTCTCTGGACAGAAACCAGTATCCGGTCAGCGGCTGTCCGATAAAGATATACGGATTCGTCCTTGTAAAATAGTAGTCCAACGGCTTTGCGTTATCTCCGATATCCTGCTGATAAACCACATAGATCCGTTTCCCTTCTGCATCCAGATCAGGAAGCTTCACTTTCTCCTTTGAAACCAGTTTCTTTAACTCATAATAGGTAGACTCCGAGATCCCGATATTCTGTCCTTGCGGCAGGATACATTGGCGGAAATCCTCGGTCCGCAGTGTCCGGTCCACCGTTGTGGCGCGGACCATCGGATATTCCAGCACCTCTGCACCATACTCTTTGATCTCATCCATCAGCGCGTCATCCTCACTATTTGCCATACAGACATAGTCGTACGGAAGTTCCCTCTCCGGTTCAGGCGCGATCATAATGGCTATGGCATCCTTGGAAAACAAGACAAATGTACAGATATGTATAACCGTCAGCAAAAATACATACCGGCTGGCTCGCTGGAATTTGTGGTACAGCATATGATTCGGGATCAGTTTCTGATAGTAACTTCTCCCGTGACTCCTCCTTTGCTTAAGGAAGATACCCCAGCCGTTCCGGAGTATGAGATATAATCCAAGGGCAAAAAGCAGAACCACCCCGGATCCCTCGGCTGCCTGTATCTTAGAAAACGTCAGAAGTGCGGCCAAGGCAAGGATGATCCCGATTACCAGACCCGGATATCGAAGCTTCCCCGGCATCTTTTCCCTTGCCACATCGGTGCTTTTCATCCTCATGACATTCGTCTCTTTGTACACGGCAAAGGTAAATAAAAAGGCAAAGGCAAACACCAGTAAAGTCATGGCCAGTGTTTTCCCGTAAGTCTTCAAAGTCAGAGTCCCCAGTACGATCCGCCCGGCAAGCAGGGTGTCTGCAGCCTTGCAGAACCCAAACAGCAATACATTGCCTACGATCAGGCCTCCCGCCAGCGACAGTATGACACTGGCCGCCAGTTCAAAAGCTACCAGAAGCTTCATAGCCTTCTGCCGGATCCCAAGCATCATCAGGAGCCCAAAACCTTTCATCCGGTTTTTCAGATAGTAAGTCAGAATGTACGTAATCAAAAATACTGCCAGTACCGTAAATACGAGAAAGAAGTTCATAAGCACCGCATCCACGCCGCGCCCGTTATAAAACTTCCCATGGGTATTCATCCCGCTCATAAGCTCCTGCATCCCGGAACTTACAAACAACAGGCCGCAGGACACCGCTCCTGCTCCCAAAAGCAGACGGTAATCCTTTCCATTGTGTTTAAAATTTTTCCAGGCCATCCGGTAAAAGTCTCTGGAATACTTTCCGTCAAACTTAAGACGTACAGCCTTTTCCTTTTTTAACTGTTTTCTGGCATCTTTCCGCTCTTTCTCCTGCCGCGCGGCCTCATTCCACGCCTCCGCCATTTTCCCGCCTACAGTGACAAATCCATAACATGCAAATATAATTGCGGGATACACATAGGTAAGGATCGTATCCCCTCCGTCACCCATGTAGGAAGTAAAAATAGTGATACTGGAAACCATCAGAGCAATTCCAGGAAGTAAATCCGCATACATCTTTCCGGTCAGATTCAAAAGCAGATGCACCAGAAGGATCGCCTGTGCCGCTACCATAAAACACAACTCCGCATACAAAGCCATGCTCCATGATTTTACATCATTTTCAAGAAGTCCGAGGGAGGCAAAATCTCCGCCGTATTTATCTGCTGCAAAAACTTTAACAGGATCTCCGCTCATCCGGTACAAATACCAAATTGCATTGTAACGATTCCCTCCCACAGTGAGCCAGGGGAACAAACACAGAAGCTGCATAAATATATCCATTATGATATAAGTTATTCTTTTTCCGGTATATTTTTTCACTGATTTATCCTCTCAGCTTCTAAATATTAAAGCAGCCTCCTCCGATAAACTCCCTCAAAAGTGAATTCGTCGGTACATTTTCACTGCCGATCCCTACAAAATAATCCAGGAATTTCAACAATCTTTTAGCCTCCATGTACTCCGGGACACTCCGGTCAAACCCGAACAGAAGAGCCTCCACATAAGGCTTAAGCACCGCCAGCTCATAGATCAGAGCCGAGTTGAACATCACATCGGCTTCCTCCTGGTACGGGAAGATATTGCGCTCTTCCCCTCTGCGCACCGACGGCCACATGCGTATAGTCCTCTCTGCGGACGACCCTCTCGTCCTTGCGTCCCGCACAATGCGCCTGAGAAGCCGCCCGTCCGTCGTCGGGATCCGGTTATGCTCATCTACGTTCAGCTGTGTCAGCGCACTGATGTAGATCTTAAACTTATTTTCATCCGGCAGGCTCTCGGTAAGCTTCGGATTCAGACAGTGAATCCCTTCGATCACAAGAACCTCATTCTCTTCCAGCTTTTTCGTCTCTTTTCCGAACTCTTTATGCCCGGTCACAAAATTAAACCTGGGGATCACAACCTCCTGCCCGGACAACAGTTCCTGAAGCTGACGGTTGAACAGGTCCACATCCACAGCCTCCAGACACTCATAGTCATAATTGCCGTTCTCGTCCTTTGGGTTCTCCTCCCGTTCCACAAAGTAGTTATCTACTGCAATGGGATAAGGAGACAGTCCATTGGCACGCAGCTGGACAGACAAACGATGGGAGAACGTCGTCTTTCCGGAGGAGGACGGGCCTGCGATCAGGATAAACTTCAGTTCCGGTCTTGCCGCGATCATGGCCGCGATCTCTGCAATCTTCTTTTCCTGCAGAGCCTCCTGGACCAGCACCGTCTCCATTACATTTCCTCTGGTAATCTTGTCATTCAGTGCGCCTACCGTCTCAATGCCCTGCATATCCCCCCATCTGGTAGCCTCCTTCAGCACCTGGAACAGCTTGTTATGAGGTTCAAATTCCGGCAGGGTCTTCGGATCAGATTTCCCCGGCATCTGGATCACGAAGCCGTCATCGTACAGATACAATTTAAAATACTTCAGATATCCGGCATCCGGCACCATATAGCCATAGTAATAGTCCTCGAATTCATTCATACTGTAGATATTGACCTTGGACACCCGCCGATATGTAAACAGCTTTTCCTTATCATACATGCCATGCTGACGGAAAGACGCAATAGCATCATCCGTGTTAACCGTTTTCTTCTGGACCGGCAGTCTCATCTCTACCATCTCATGCATCCTTGCCTCTACTTTGCCGAGGAACTCCTTCGTAAGAGTGATTCCGCCTTCTATCGTACAGTAATATCCCTGGCTGACCGAATAGTGTATGCGCACTTTTTTGATATTCTCGTGATGTGCCACATCGTAGACTGCCTTTACCATCATCAGACACATACTTCTTCTGTAGGTCTGGTGCCCGATCTCCCCCGCAGTCGTCTCAAACTCCAGCTTACAGTCTCCCTTCACGGTCTTGTGGAGCTCCTGAAGCTTTCCGTTTACGATTACAAGGACAATGTCATTGTCATAATCCTTCTGATACTCCTGTGCAATCTGAAGATACGGCGTCCCTTCCTCAATCTCGCGCACTTCACTGCCGATACTTACCTGATACATTGTTTTCTCCATCTTCCGTCCCATCCTTTCTTCCCGAATCTAAAACCTCTCTCACAATGATACAAAATCCTGACCGCCAGAGCAGCCTCTGCCGCGCCGCCGCATGCAGCTATATGATGATAAACGGATGCCTGACCGGCGCGCCGGCTACATCTGTCCCTTCTACATGGGTTTCCAGAAATTTTTTTACATCCTCTGTAAATATATGCTCAATCCCATAATGTCCTGCATCAATAATGCAGAGTCCCTGGGCCGCCGCGTCAATCCCTTCATGGTGCCCGATATCTCCGGTAATGAGTACATCCGCCTTCTTCTCGATAGCGGTCCCGATCACACTTTTCCCGGAGCCCGGACAGATGGCCGCCCTCCGGATCTCACGCTTTGGATTTCCGAATACCTTCACCTGTTCCAGAGAAAATGCTTTTTCCACAAGAACTGCACACTCTCTCAGGGACACAGCTTCTCCCAGTTGTCCGATCCTCCCGAGCCCCTCTTCCTCTCTTTGGGATCCTGCATCCTCCCCGCCGCACACGGTAACCTCCAGCACACAGTCATCCGTCAGTCCCATTCGTTCACCGGCAAGTCTTCCCATCCGTAGCACATCATAATTGGTGTGCATCGCATAATAAGATATGTCCTCCTGAATCAGGCGGATCAGTCTGCGCCCGATAAAATCCAGATTATTCACCCGCTTCATGCTTCCGTAGATCAGCGGATGATGAGTTACCAGCAGATCCGCCCCTGCCCTTACGGCATCCTCGATCACTTCATCCGTTGCATCCACGGCCACATAAATCTTTTCCACCTCTTTATCGTCTCTGCCCGCCAGCAGTCCTACGTTGTCTCCCGGAACCGCATAGCTGCCCGGATAAGCCTTTTCTATCACATTGATTACATCCCTGCACAACATCCTTTTACCCTCCATAGCTTTTAAGCGCTCTCTGCGTCAGTTTTCGTTCCCTTAAGATCTCTGCTTCCCTGTGCCTGGCGCTTTCACTCTCTGTCCTTCTTGCAAGCTGCTCCAGTATACTCTCCTGTATCCCTTTTTCCCGCAGCAGGAACCGGTGCAGGACAGGGTGCCTTTTCTGCAGCAGCTTTTTCCCGTACACATATTCATAGTCCTCACAGGGCTCCGGGGTTCCGTGGATCACGCGCATCATAGGATAGAACTTCCCGTCCTCTTCCACCATATCCTCATCCTCGATCATCAGCCCGTTTTCCCCGAGATAGCGCCTCACCTTTTCCGGCTCGGACTGGGGCTGCAGAATGCAGGCGGAAAGCGTATCCACAACACTTCTCCCCTCTGAAAGGATCCGTATGATCAGATTGCCTCCCATCCCTGCGGCGATCATCGTATCCACTTCCCCGGGGCGAACCTTACTTAAACCGTCCGACAGCCTTGTCTCAATCTGGTCCTTAAGTCCATGCCCGATAATGTGAAATCTTGCACGCTGAAGAGGACCCTCGTTAATATCAAGGGCGAGAGCCTTAGAAGCAATCTGATGTTTCACCAGATAAATCGGTATGTAACCATGGTCAGTCCCCACATCTGCAACAGAGGCGCCCTCTGTCACAAGACCTGCAACTGCATAGAGTCTTTTTGATAGTTCCATAGGCGCCTCTTTCTTAATCCAGATAATCTCTTAATTTTCTGCTCCGGCTCGGATGGCGCAGCTTACGCAGTGCCTTCGCCTCAATCTGACGGATACGCTCACGGGTAACGTCGAATTCTTTCCCCACTTCCTCCAGTGTGCGTGCGCGTCCGTCATTCATGCCGAAACGAAGCCTGAGTACCTTCTGTTCTCTCTCCGTCAGGGTGTCAAGCACTTCATCCAGCTGCTCTTTTAATAAGGTCTGCGCTGCTGCCTCTGCCGGCACCGGTACATTGTCATCCTGAATGAAATCCCCCAGATGGCTGTCCTCCTCTTCCCCGATAGGAGTCTCCAGTGATACCGGCTCCTGAGAGATCTTAAGGATCTCACGGACCCTCTCCACAGGCATGTCCAATTCCTGTGCGATCTCCTCCGGCGCAGGCTCCCTTCCCAGCTCCTGCAGAAGCTGCCTGGACACACGTATCAGCTTATTGATCGTCTCTACCATATGGACCGGAATACGGATGGTTCTTGCCTGGTCGGCAATGGCTCTTGTAATCGCCTGGCGGATCCACCATGTAGCATACGTACTGAACTTGAATCCCTTGTGGTAATCAAACTTTTCCACAGCCTTGATCAGACCCAGGTTCCCTTCCTGGATCAGGTCGAGGAACAGCATCCCGCGCCCCACATAACGCTTCGCAATGCTGACTACCAGACGTAAGTTCGCCTCGGCCAGCCGTTTTTTGGCATTCTCATCCCCGTCCGCCATACGCTTTGCCAGATCCACCTCTTCTGCCGCAGACAGAAGCGGGACCTTGCCGATCTCCTTCAGATACATCCTCACAGGATCCTCAATACTGATACCGTCCGGAACAGACAGGTCAATCTTCTCGACATCTACCTCGTCCTCTTCCGAGATGATAATATCAGAATCATCAATATCGTCATCGTCTGAGCTGATCCTGAGAACGTCGATATTCTGCCCCTCCAGATAATCAAACACCTTCTCCATCTGCTCGGAATCCAGTTCCATGTCTCTGAAAAAATCATTGATCTCCTGCAATTCCAGAATACTTTTTTTCTTCTTGCCAAGCTTTACAAGTTCTTTCAGTTTTTCCTCGAATTTCACCATGTTTTCTTCCATGTAGTGCCCATCCTCTCATTGCTTGTTTATATTTTATCCTTAATTAACGGAAATATGCAGTTTTTCAAGGTCCTGCAACTCCCTTTTCGCCGCCATCAGCCGCTGCATGCCCTTAATGTCTGTGGCATCAAGTTCTCTCGCCGCCTGTTCGATACTGTGGTTCTTCACCCGGATCAGAGTCTCCTTTAACGCCTTTTCCTGCTCCCCCTCCGTAGTCAGTTCCCGTATCTTCGTATGAAACAGGCTCGCCACTTCCCGGTGCTCCTCCTCGTCTGTAAAATGATTCATCAGCCTGGCAGGATTCACATCCTGGTTCTCATACTGCTCATAAAGAAGAGACGCAACCGTCCTGTACAGATCTCCGGTAAAATCCTCAGGAGTTATATATCTGCAGATCTGCCTGAAAATATGCTCATCCTCAATCAGCCAGGTAAGCAGTATCCTCTGGGACCGGATATTGCCGTCTACTTTATCCTTATTTCGATTCTGCGTCTGCCTCGGCCTTGACACCGGCTTTGCAAGGCCGGTCTGTATGGCCATCCTATGTACCAGCTTACGCAGGTCGTCGTATCCCACATGATAAGCCTCAGCCACCGCCTCCGTATAATTGTTGCGCTCAATCTCCTCGTCAAACTCCGTAAGCCTTCTTGCCGCCTCTCTCATAAAGTCCGTCTTACCTTCTGGAGAATTCAGGTCATAGCTCTTCTCAAGAACTTCGAGACTGAACAGGAACCCGTTCCTTGCCTTCTGGATCCGCTCTTCAAATGCGTCTGCCCCCAGATTCTTAATAAACTCATCCGGATCCTTGTAGGGCTCCATGCGGATGATCCTTGCCGTGATCCCAACCTCTTTCAGCACAGGGACTGCCCGGAGCGCCGCCTTCGTTCCTGCCTCGTCGCTGTCGTAGGTAAGGTAGACCTCGTTCACATAACGTTTGATCAGGGATGCATGTCCGGGCGTCAGCGCTGTACCCAGAGAGGCCACCGCATTGGTAAACCCTGCCTGATGAAGAGATATCACGTCCATGTATCCCTCACACAGCAGAAAATACGACTTTTTCGTACTTCTTGCCCGATTCAGCCCGTACAGATTACGGCTCTTGTCGAAGATCATAGTCTCCGGCGAATTCAGGTATTTGGGTTTCGCGTCCCCCATAACCCTGCCTCCGAACCCGATCACCCTGCTGTTGGCATCCATGATCGGAAACATCACGCGGTTCCAGAACTTGTCATATACGCCCTGGCGTTCATCGACACTGATCAGTCCCGCCTGCATGAGCATGTCATCCTTATAGCCTTTGGATTTCAGGTACTGGTACAGGTCATTGCTGTATTTATTGGAATACCCGAGGCCGAATGCCCGGATCGTATCATCCGAAAGTGCACGGTTCTTCAGATAAGAAAGGGCAGGCGCCCCCCGGGGGCCCTTCAGCTGTGCATAAAAGTATTGAGCCGCCGCCTTATTGATCTCCAGAAGGACGGCTTTCTGATCCGCTCTTTTCCTCGCCTCACCGGAAACCTCCTCCTGCGGGAGCGTTACTCCCGCCCGGTCGGCAAGATATTTCAGGGCTTCCTGAAATGTATAATTCTCATAATTCATTAAAAAAGTAAATACATTTCCTCCGGCGCCGCATCCAAAACAGTAATACATCTGTTTTCCCTGGCTCACAGAAAAAGAAGGGGACTTTTCATTATGGAACGGACAAAGCCCAAAATGAGAACTTCCCTTCTTCTGTAATTTCACATAACTGGAGATTACATCTACAATATCATTTCTTGATCTTACTTCTTCGATAATCTCATCAGAATAATACATATACGATATCCTTTTTTCTGCGTCAAAATAGTCCCTATATATAATATTCGACAAAAGCGCCCGATTTCCTTTTAATATTTCCAAGATTCCGGTACAAAAAATTCCTGAAATTTTTTCACAGCATATGTATCCGTCATTCCGGCAATATAATCACAGATGACCCGCTCTTTCTTTTCCCCCTTTTCTCCCGGCATCCTCAAAAAATCCTCCGGCAGAAGCTCCATATGATCCCTGTAATACTCATAGAGCTTCGTGATCATATTGACTGCCTTCTCCTCCTCGCCTTTGGCCCGCGTATTCTCATAGACGTGCTCAAACAAAAACTCCCGAAGTCCGGCCATGGCCTCCTTCACCTCCCCGGACATACGGATCTCAGGCTGATCCATACTGTTGATGATCACATTGTGCACCATCGTATTCAGCCGGTCCCTCGTAGTAAAGCCAAGGACGGAGGTATAGCGGGACGGAAGATCCTCCGCCCGGAGGATGCCGCCCCGTATAGCATCATCAATATCATGGTTAATATAAGCGATCTTATCGGACAGGCGCACGATCTGGCCCTCCAGAGTATGGGGACTGCCGCTGGTCTTATGGTTCATGATCCCGTCAATGACCTCCCAGGTGAGGTTCAGTCCCCTCCCTTCCTTTTCCAGGCACTCTGCCACACGGACACTCTGGACATTGTGCCTGAACCCGGACGGGCTTACGACATTCAGCGCCCGCTCTCCGGCATGGCCAAAAGGCGTATGCCCCAGATCATGGCCCAGAGAGATGGCCTCCGCCAGGTCTTCGTTCAGCCTGAGCGCCTTTGCAATCGTCCTTGCATTCTGAGAAACCTCCAGCGTATGTGTGAGTCTGGTCCGGTAATGATCCCCCTTCGGCAGAAGGAACACCTGCGTCTTCTGCTTCAGACGGCGAAATGATTTGCAGTGCAGGATCCGGTCCCGGTCCCGCTGGAACACCGGCCGGATGTCGCACTCCGGCTCTTTGCGTTTCCTGCCCCTGGATTCCCTGCTGAGGGCAGCATACGGACTTAAATACTGGGTTTCCCTTTGTTCCAGTTGTTCTCTGATGGTCATAACATTTCCTCCCGCCCTTTCCCGGATTCCGTTTATGGTTCCCCGGCCGGCCCTTTTAACTTCTTCTCAATGGCCTCCACTACACATTCCAGCACTTTGATCCTCGCATAATATTTACAGTTGCCCTCCACTACGATCCACGGGGCGTCCGGGGTAGAAGTACGGATCAGCATCTCATTGACAGCCTCCTCATACTGATCCCATTTTTCCCGGTTTCTCCAGTCCTCATCCGTAATCTTCCACTGCTTCTGCGGATTTTCCTGTCTGGCCTTAAATCTCCGCTCCTGCTCATCCTTATCAATCTGCATCCAGAATTTCAGGACGATCGTCCCTGCATCCGCAAGATCTCGCTCCATAGCATTGATCTCCTTGTAGGCTCTCTGCCATTCCTGTCTCGTACAGAAGCCTTCAATCCTCTCAACCATCACGCGCCCGTACCAGGTACGGTCAAAAATCGTCACATGCCCGGCCTTCGGCATATCCGTCCAGAATCTCCACAGGTAGTGGTGGGCGCGCTCTATGTCATTGGGGGAGGCTGTCGGATGCACCACGTATCCCCGCGGATCCATCTTCTCTGTCAGACGCTTGATCGCCCCTCCTTTTCCGCCGGCGTCCCATCCCTCAAAACCAAGGACCACCGGAATCCTCCTGCGGTACAGCTCTCCATGAAGCTTCTCCATTTTCTTCTGCAGCTTATCCAGACGCTGTTTATATTCTTCCTTCGTATAAGTAAGGCTCAGATCTGACTTTGCCAGAATGGACTCACTTAATTTCTTGTCCTTCTCCGCCCCACTGCCTTCTGTGGCGCCTGCGTCTCTTCCTGCCGCGCTGCCTTCCATCTGCTTCTCCATCTCCACTCTTTGACGGCGTTCTTCAAGCTTCTCGCCCAGGATGCGGATCACCGTGGAATAGATCTTTACCGCGGCAAACCGTCTGTCTGTCGCTTCTACAATGGTCCACGGCGCATACTCCGTATCGGTACGTGTCAGCATTTCTTCATTCATAGCCTGATATTTCTCAAAGTCCTCATGTTTCTTCCGGTCATCCTTATTCACTCTCCACGCTGTCTCCTTTGACTTTGACAGCCTGTCGAAACGCTTCTTCTGCTCTTTTTTGTCAATGGCCAGAAAGATCTTAATGATGATCGTCCCGTCATCTGTCAGCTGCTCCTCAAAAGAACAGATGGAATCATATGCCTTAGAAAGCTCTCTTTTTTTCGTCTTCTTTTCAAAGCGGTCAGACAGCACCTTACGGTACCAGCTCGTATCATAAATGGCAATCCGCCCTTTTTGGGGCTGCTTCATCCAGAACCTCCACAAGAACGGATGCATCCGCTCCTCCTCTGTCTCGTTCTTCACGGCATGGACTTCAAATCCCCTTGGATCCAGCGCCTTAATAAGCTCACTGATCTGAGCTCCTTTCCCTGCGGCATCATACCCCTCAAACGCAATCATGACCGGGATTTTCTGTTCCGTACATTCCCGCTGCAGCTTACCGAGCTTTGGAGAAAGTTCCAACATCTTCTCCTTATATTCCGACTTGCTGAGTGATTTTGTCAAATCCAGTTTCTCCAACATAAACCTTTCCTCCTCCATCTAAGGACCACCATCCTCTTTACAGCAGATTTCTCCTTATATATTATTTTTTCAGATTCTTATACTTATTATACACTATCTATTGCACAAAAGAATACTATATAAAAAAGAAACCTCAGTATTTCCAAGGTTTCTTATCAAAACACAATATCTGTATACCGGCTGCATCGTTTTTGGCCGTCATCTGATATCATACACACTTCTCAGATGGATTCCTTCCGGCGCTCCCGACAGGATTTTCACCCGTTTCTCTCCTCCGTTCAGATCAAAATAATTATCGGACAGTATAAAATCCTCTTTTGCATTCTGTACTTCCACGCTCTTTGCGTACGCGTCCGCCGACACGATCAGCTCATCGCCCTCCAGGCGGTAAGACAGGCGGGGATCCTCATACCTGAAATATTTCGGGTAGGAAAACAGGACCGTCCCCCCGGATATGACCTTTCCCTCCTGCCTCATCTCATAGCTTACGTATTCCGAAAAAATGTCTGTCTCCGGCAGAAGCACCTTAGGAAGCCATACGCTGGATAACGCCGGTACGGTTACCTCCTCTGTGCCCCCGTCCCGCAGGATTTCTGCCTTTGCGTTCCTCACCGCCCACGATACCTGCACATGCTGCTCACTTCTCGTCTCATTTGCCACGTTCAGGCGGACCGACTTTTCAAACACAAAATGCTCCCGGTTCATATCTGCCTCCTGGGTCATCATCCCTTCCTCCTCACAGGAAATCATAAGCGGGGCGAAGAAACGTTTTTCCGCATAATGAAGCGCCTTCCACCTCCCGCAGTAGTCGATGGAGGACCAGGAAATAACCGGCCAGCAGTCATTGAGCTGCCGCACGATCGTCCCCATGCAGCGGCCCCTGTTCCTGCGGAAATGCTCTACCCCGTACCGGACCGCATCTGCCTGCAGAAGCTGCGACGCATAGATCAGAGTCTCAAAATCTCCGGGATAAAGATAGGTCTGCTGCAGATAATTCATGATTTTCCCGTTGGCTCCATATTGCCGCTGATGCTTCTCCATCACATAGGAAAAAAGGTTCATGTCCTTCGGATCATCCGTAAATGTTTCTATGGTCCTCCTTGCCGGCAGAGACTGGAAGCCGAACTCAGACGCGTAGCGGAAGAAATATTTCCGGTACTCGGAAAACGGACGGTTGCCGTGCCACACCTTCCAGTAGTGCACATCTCCTCTGTCCGGGCAGTTGGGCTCGTCAAATGACCCGCCGGAGGAAGGGCTTGCCGGCCAGTAGAAGGTCTGCGGATCGTACTCTTTGAGCACCTCCGGGATCAGCTGCTCATACATGATCATATAATCCCGTACCTCTGTTTTCTTTGTCACCCAATGATGGCCTTCCTCCACAAACATCTCCATCTCATTGTTCCCGCACCAGATCCCCAGTGACGCATGATGGCGGAGGCGCTTAATATTGTCAATAAACTCCTGGCGGATATTAGCTTTAAATTCCGGCGTCAGCTCATAGACTGCACAGGCAAACATAAAGTCCTGCCAGACAACAAGCCCCAGCTCGTCACAGATGTCATAGAACCAGTCGTCCGGATAATAACCGCCGCCCCATACACGGACGGTATTGTAGTTTGCCGCCACGCACTGCTCCAGGAGCTTCCTTGTCGTCTCCGGGGTGACTCTCCCAAGAAGATGATCCTCCGGAATATAATCCGCCCCCATGGCAAAGATTGCCGTGCCGTTCACCTCGTGGGCAAAGCTCTCTCCCCATTGATCCTTTTCAATCTTCATAGTCAGTGTCCGAAGACCGATCCTTCTCTCCCACGTATCCGCAGGCTCCCCGTCCGCATATAGTGTAACCCTGACCCTGTAAAGGGGCTGTCCGCCGTAACCGTTGGGCCACCACAGCATAGGACGGTCTATGGTGATTCGCTCAGGGGAATCCGGATAACACCGGGTCTCCCCGTCCGGCGCCGTGATCTCCACCGTATAATTTCTCTTTTCCTCATCCTCTCTCCGGTCAGGGCCCGTCTCTTCCTCTACCTGAAAATGAAGGACACATGTTTCCCCGGAATGCTCCTGCCTGATATAGACACTGTCAATCCTGGCTCCCCGGACACCGATCAGAGAAACGTTCCGGAAGATCCCGGCATCCGGAAGATGCGCGCCCCAGTCCCAGCCAAACATACAGTGGGCCTTCCGCATATGGACAAATCCGTCCATGGCATCCTCCGACCCGAGAGTCCTGCATTTTGCAAATTCCTCTCTGATAAAGCGCAGAGGGGAATGCAGCACGACCCGCAGCCTGTTTCCCGTTTCCCTCACACTCTGTGTCACGTCGTATTCCCAGACACGGTGCATATTGAACGCCTTCCCGATGTATCTCTCATTCAGCCAGATTTCCGCGATGGTATCCAGGCCGTCAAAACGAAGGAGGATCCTGTCCTGTCCCATAAGATCCCGGTCAAGGTCAAAACAGGTCTCGTATTCATAATCCTCCTCCATCAGAGGAAGCGCACGGATCTCATTATCCTTCCAGAACGGATCCTCCATGTCTCCGTTTCGCAGCAGATCCGTGTACACCGTTCCCGGTACCCGGGCAGGTTTTCGTATCCCGTCCTGCCCCGCCTGCTTCATCTGCCAGTTCTTATTTAATATCTGCAAAGCCATCTGCCTCTTCCTCCTCCGATACGGCATTCTTTTTCATCTCTGTCATGCTTTCGGATATTCATTGCATAACAAGCGGTACGGCTCCTCGTCCTCCTCGATCTGTGGAAACCGCCCGATGGGTTCATAGAAACGGTTGTCATTCTCATCATCGTTGCACATGGAAACTTCCCCGAGAAGCACATCCCCGCTTCCTTCCTCCACATGGAAATCGTGATACATATACGGATAAATGGTAATGCTTTCCCCGGGCGTCAGCTTTACTTTTGTACCTGCCGGGACTGTAAACTCACGTCCGTCACAGTTCACGGTAACGTCTGTATCTGCAAATGCCCCGTCCTGCGTAGAATTATAAACGGTGATCAGCACATTGCCGCCGCCCCTGTTGATAATATCCTCCATCTTATTCCAGTGGAAATGCATGGGCGCCATCTGCCCTTCCTTTACAAGAAGCAGCTTTTCCGCATAGGTTTTTGTATATTTATCCATCTTCAGATTGCCGTTGCGGATCGTAATGAGGGAAAAGCCCACTTCGTCAAACCTGCCAAGGCCGTAATCGGTAATATCCCATCCCAGCATATTGTCCCGGATCTCATTGTACTCTGTCCCCTTTGTGTCCCAGTCCTTTGCCGTCCATTTACAGAAAGGCGGGATCTCAAACCCGTGGGCCTGTATCATTTCTTCCATATGTCTGATTTCACTGTTGATCTTCGATCGTTTCATCCTTATCATTTCCTTTCCTTCAATAAGCTCTCTGCCTCTTCCTTTACTTCGTCAAGCCCGCGGCCTGTGAGGAAGGACACCTCAATACGTTTCCTCTCTTCCGCAAACGGCCTGATCCTGTGGAGACTCTGCTCCCTCTCATGATAGACTCTTCCATATACACTTGCATTGGCCGGCTCAAGCCCAACCACATAATCCCCCGAGGCAACGGACTTCCACTGCATAAAATACGGAAGTTCGTTCACGTCATATGCTATTTTTACACCGATCCCAAGCTCTGGGTTGATAATCGCTGCAAAGGTCTTTCCCTTCTCATCCGCCGCCATCTCGTGAAGGAATACATATTCCGGCTCCTGCTCCTTCGGTTCCTCCATCCTGCCAAAACTGCCGGCATGGGGCGCCGCCGTCTCATCCCTCGGAATCACCTTTTTCGACGGCAGTATGATCTCTGCGTCTGCACAGAGAAGAGGATATCCGAAATTCATATGGTACAGCAGCATCATCGGTTCTTCCCGGAACCCTTCATTGACAATCCGGTCCTCGATACAGATCTTATTCTCCCCGTACCGTGTGGTAATCCTTCGCCGCAGCACAAGATTTTCTCCGAAAAGCTCTGCCTCCCTCATCTCCCCTGATATGGCCACTGTATAATCGTCTCCCGTCCAGCAGGCCTCTGCGCTTACATGCTCCGCAGGCGTCGTGCGTATCCTTCCGTGCATAGGATACTCCCTGCCGTTTAAACGGCAGGGAGCACATATATTTTCAAGCCCGCAAGTGAACAGCAGTCCCCCCATGATGCTGCGAAGCGCTTCTTCTCCATTTGTATCATAATGAGCCCGCCCCATAAGCCCCGGCTTTGCCAGGAAGCTGATATTGTGCCCGAGGAAGGAGGCCTCGGAGATATCCAGGCATTTATCCGCCGTCACGGTAAACCTTAAGGCCCCGTTTTTCACGTCATACGCCTTCATCCCCCCGGCTCTTCCCTCGTCATATGTGACCGGACGTACATGTACAAGCTGCTGCATGCTTCCGGTAAGGCCCGCCAGACTTTTTCTTCTATTCATCAGCGCCTTTTGTCTCTTTCCACTCGTCGATCTGGCGCTGCATTTCCTTGATCACTTTGTCGATGCCTGTCGCTTTTAATTTCTCCTGAAGCTTCGGCAGATACTCTTCCGGATCGACACTTCCGGTATACAGAGACTTACCGAACTCATCCATCACATTTCCAAACCCAGCCACTTCCGTGCTCACCGGCTCCAGGTCAAAATCAAACCCGAAGGACGGTGCGTCTACGGACGCCTCGTTAAACTCCTTGAAGGTCGCCCATTTGTCCACCGGCTCATTTTCCAGTACATACGTGTTGAACAGGCCGCCCTGTACCCAGTAGGACACCGAATAATTCTTTCTTGTCTCTTCATTCAGTTTGATCTTATTGTCATATACATATGGCTTGCCTTCGGCTGCCACAGCCTCGTCAGCCGGAACGTCCACCTTATCCCAGTGCTCGCCTTCAATCCCATAATTCAGAAGATTTCTGAGGTATTCATCTGTATTGATCAGGTTTAAGAGCTCAACTGCCTTCTCCGGATGCTCTGTCTGTGCATTGATAGCTGTCAGGGCTCCCCGTGCAGAAATGTTAGTCACATACGTATCCATAATCGGAGTTGCCACGACCTCATAGCCGAGGTCTTTTCCCCATACAAGTTCCGTATACGGCTGTCCGTCGCCCTTTGTCACAAAACGCTTGATCGATTTGTCGTCGGAAGCTGTCGCAGCGTCTTTGTTGATATAGCCTTCCAGATAATATTTCCTCATAGTCTGCAGTGTAGATTTCATCTTTTCTGTCTCAAACACATTCTGAACGGTAAGAGATTCGTCTCCATATTCAATTCCTACCGGGTTCTGGATCAGATCCATATAAGTAGGTGCTGAATAACTGCTGGTCAGGTACATAGGAACTACATCCGGCTCATTTTCCTTGATGACCTTAAGCCATGGCTCTAAGTCCTCCAGGCTGTGGATCTCGTCAACCGGAACATTGTATTTGTCAACATACTCTTTTGTGAACACCCACATAGGCATACTTCCGATCTCCTTCTCACTCGGAACCCCGTAAGTCTTGCCCTGTACCTTTGCCGCCTCCCAGAAGCGTTCGTCAATGTTCTGATACATTTCCGTATCTTTGATATAGTCGTCGATCTGCAGAAACGCTCCCTTGTTGGAGTTCTGAAGGTAATTGTTGGCCCATGAACAAGTAAAGCACAGATCCCAGTCGTCTCCTGTATTGATAACAACCTGCATCTTCTGGTCATAGTCACCCCAGCCTGCCGTGTTGATCTTCAGTTTTACACCAATCTTCTCGGTAATATATTCATTTACCTTCTCAAGGACTCTCTCCTGATCCTTCTGAGCGTCCCCGATCTGCCACCAGGTAAGTTCCACGATCTCGTCCCCGTTTGAGTTAGTTTCCGCCTTCTTTCCGCCGCAGCCGGTCACAAGCCCGGCCGTTATAAGCACTGCAAGCCCTGCAGCCGCCCATCGTTTCAAACTCTTAAATCTCATAATGATATCCTCCTATCTTACTCTTTCACTGCCCCCACCGTCAATCCATTCACAAAGTATCTCTGGAAAAACGGATAGGCGAAAATAATCGGTAATGTAGAAATAACTACAATCGCCATCTTGATGGTCTCCTTCGGCATATTTGCCGCAGCCGTGATCCCGTCCACGCCCATCGTGGCCTTGTTATTCGCAAGCCAGTCGATGGAACTCTCGATCTGGATCAAAAGATACTGGACTCATGGATCGATGACCCCGGAATGATATCATGGAACTGATCCGTAAGTATGTGTTTCCATCCCTTCGTCAGTTCTTCCTGCTGCGCCCGGTTCATATCCTCTGCCAGAAGGGCCTCCATCACCGTCAGCCATTCTGTCCGGCGGTAAAGCAGCTCCATAAGACGGTTCATGCGCTTATTGTAGCCCTGGCTTGTGTAAGTGCCCCTGTGGTATTCCAGGTACAGTTCTCCGTCCCATGTGTGCACGTACTGGTCTGTATGTTCTACCGTATCGTGAAGCCTCCGGAAGTATTCTCCGGCAGTGGACATTTTCACATAGGGAAGTCCCGGGATCTTATCCATCTTCCTCCGGTACTCCAGCATATCACGGTTTACGCCTCCGCCTCCGTCCCCGAAGCCAAAGGAGATCAACAGATCCTTGTTCATATGCTTCTCGCTGTATGCGTCCCACACACCCTTCACAGTCTTCGGGAGCAGCTTCCCGTTGTATGTATAAAACCAGGAATCCTTCTCGTTCCATGGCTCCGGTGTGGTAATAAAATGTGTCAGCACTTCACTGCCGTCAATTCCTTTCCACAGAAAGGTATCGTGAGGCATACGGTTGTATTGGTTCCAGCTGATCTTTGTGGTCATGAATGTATCAATGCCCGCCTTTTTCAGGATCTGAGGCAGCGCCCAGGAATAGCCGAACACATCCGGCAGCCACAGATATTCCACGTCTTTCCCGAATTCGTCTTTGATAAATTTGCTGCCGATCAGGATCTGCCTTGTAAGAGACTCCCCGCTTGTCAGATTACAGTCAGCCTCCACCCACATACTTCCGTCGGTCTCCCAGCGTCCTGCCTCTGCCATTTTCTTAATATTCTCATAGATGTCCGGGAACTCTTCCTTCATATATTCGTAAAGCTGAGGCTGCGTCTGGAGGAAAATATATTCCGGATACAGTTCCATCAGACGGAATACCGTGGAAAAAGAGCGGGAACATTTCTCCCTTGTATGCTTCAGTCTCCACAGCCATGCCACATCAATGTGGGTATGGCCAACACAGTACACATGGATCATAGAATGCTTATCCATAGAATCAATGCTTCCGTTCAGCGCGTCGTCTGCCTGATGCACGGACTCATAGAATTCTTCGCTTCCCGGCTCGGACCAGTCGATACAGTGGCAGGCGCCGTCCAACGCCCTCCTGAGCTCATGCTGTACCGAATCAGAGCTTTCCAGTTCCCCGATCGTCTGCCACACCATAGAGGCCAGATAATAAAAATCATCCACCTTTTCATCCAGCCAGGCCAGATCGGCACGGGCAATTCTGTGCTCCTGCGCCGTCGGGGCTCCTCCCCCTTCCAGGCCGGACCACAGCCGAAACGTAAGATCCACTGTCGTCCCGCACAGAGAGTCGTCAAAGAAAACCTCTTTATGATTTACATCCACACCTTGATACATCTTTCCGTTTACATACAGCATGGACTCAAATCCGGAATTATTGCCGGCTCCTGTATTGCCGTAGTCGAAGATACCTACTGCCTTCTTTCCCTTCCAGCCCGCCGGAATACACATTTCCTTGTGAAGCCACAGGAATTTGTCACGCCCTTTCCATGTATCGCCGGTCTCTATCGTCTCACCGCCCCAGGCTTCCGGAAGCTTCGGATTGACTACCCCCTGATTATCTTCTGAAACCGCAAAGCTTTTTAATTCTATGATATCTCTGTACCTGTACTGCTCCAGCTCACTGATGCGTCTCTCTAATTTTCTGTCTGCCAAAAACATAAGCTCCTCCTTCAACCCTTCCCCAAACTAAGGGTACCATACTATTTTATAGCTTCATTGTATGATCCGGATGAGAGATTTTCAATTCAGAGAATTCTAGTTTTGCTGAACATTATTCACATCCATGCGCCGGACTTCTTTTTAACGCTTTATGTGGTATCCGCAATAGTCCAGCACCAGTTCGCTGAACATGGCATTCGCCCACGAAAACCATTCTCTCGTGTACCGGGAGTCGTCATCCGCATGGAAGCCCTCATGCATCAGCCCGGTGCCTCCGTCTGTCTTCGCAAGCATATGGAGTGTTTCAAGCTTTCTTTCTGCCGTTCCTGCCGTCAGACCCTCCATGGCCAGGGCAATATGCCAGATGTATTTCACCGGCGTATGGGGACTTCCAATGCCGGATGCCTTCCTCCCCTCATAGTAATAAGGATTGGCTTCGCTGAATATCATCTTTCTTGTATTTTCCGCCACCTCCGGATTCTTTCCTCTGTATCCCAGATACTCCATAGAAAGAAGGCTCGGCACATTTGCGTCGTCCATAAGATTGTACTGCCCGTACCCGTCCGTCTCATAGGCATAGACCTCACCGAATTCTTCTGTTTTTACGATTCCATAACTCTCAATTCCCTCATAGATCTCTTCCTTCAGTCTGCCTGCCTCTTCCTTCAGCGCGGCGTCTTTGAGGACTTCGTCTGCAATCTCTTCCAGATACCCAAGCACGACCACCGCAAACATATTTGCCGGAATCAGATATCCATACGTGCAGGCGTCGTCACTTGGGCGGAATCCTGACCATGTCATACCGATCCCCGGCCTTGCCAGCGCCCCCTTTCCGTCTCTGGAAAGAGTGTCTGTAAAGTAAGTATCTTTTCTTGTAAAATGATACGGCGATGCTCCTTCATGATCCTGCTCGGTTCTGAAAACCTCCAGAATCTTTTCGGCGCCTTCCTGAAATCCTTCATCCAGGTGGTCTGTACACCCTGTATTTTTCCAGATCAGGTATGCCAGCTGCAGCGGGTAGCACAGAGAGTCCACCTCATACTTGCGCTCCCACACCCACGGGCACATCTCCGTGTCGTCATGCTCCCAGCAGTTTCCGTTGTCGGCCTCATTGAACGCATTGGCATAAGGATCAATGTTAATGTACTGAAACTGCCGCTTTGACAGACCGACAAGCAAAGCCGTGATCTCTGGCTCATCCTTCGCCGCGGTCAGGTAAGGCCTCAGCTGCGCCACCGAATCTCTGAGCCACATGGCCGGAATGTCCCCTGTGACTACATATACTGTTTTATCCGGCATTTGTTTTACAGCCTTGTCCAGTGTATTTGTATAGCAATTTTCAAAGATCGTAAAGATCTTTCCCTCATCTTTCAGCTTCTCCTCTATCGTCCGAAGTATCGCTTCCACCGATCTATATTGATGTTTTCGTTCCATATTCTCACCCTCCGCATTTTTTCTGAATTGTAACATTATCTCTGCCGGGAATACAATAGGCCCCGGAACACAGGCAGAAAATGTACATTAAAACAAAAATAATTACATCCGCGGACAAACAAAAAGAAACCTCAGAATTCCCAAGGTTTCCTTATCTTCCTTCTTATGTCATACATGTTCCCAAACAGTCCGAAGATTCCTCTTTTTTTGGATTTTGCAGACTTCCACGGCGGTCATCCGGTGCTTCGCCGGATGATAGACAACATCTATATCCGAACAGACCCGGCTGGCAATAAAAGGCTGACAAAGAAAAATCCACAAAAAGCTCCATTCCTAGTTATTTATTTGAATTTATGATTCCTTCAATATCACGGCCGCCGTAGAATATTCGAGCTACTGTCACTGTCCTTTCCTCGTCATCAACAAGATAATACACAATAAAATTGTCGGCCGGAAGCTGATGCATTTGCATCGAATGCCAAGGCTCCCATTCAACTAACGCATAACGGGCTGGCATGAAATCCAATGAACGAACTTCTTTTCGGATACGTCCCAACTGAGCGGTAGCTGTTTCCGGAACAAGAAGTTCATTCGCAATATATGCATAGATTTCACGTAAATCGTCAAGTGCATCTACAGAATAGCCAACCTTATAGCTATCCGTCATATGCCAAACTCCTTTGCAAGTGCCGCATCGACTTCATCTGCGGAATATACCTTTCCTGCTTTGATGGAATCAACACCCTTGTGGAGTTCTGCATCAAGCTGTTCTCTGGTCATTGCACCAACAGCTAATGGCTTAGAAGAAGGAAGTTTCAATTCAAACGGCATCCCCTTTTTCAGTACAATCTGGCTATAAAGCATCTGAATTGCACTAGATGGAGAAATGCCAAGCTGAGAAAGAATGCTCTCAGCGTCATCCTTGAGATTGGTATCTATTCTTGCATAAACAGCGGATGTATTTGCCATAGTATCGCCTCCCTTTATCTTTATTATATTCGCTTTTGCTTGCAATTGCAAGCATTTGCATAGATCATTTTATGACGAAACTTTGAACTTTATACGTCCTTTGCGGCAGAAAGGAATATTTATGGGATTTTTATCAGGACTGTTTCATTCCAGAGACAATCTATTTCTTATGTCATACATGTTACCCAAACAGTCCGAAGATTCCCCTTTTCTTAGATTTCGCAGACTTTTTCCCTGATCCGAAGCTTTCAGATCCGCCTCTTGACTGTGAACGCTGCTGACGGACAGCTTTATAAAGCTGATACGTTGCATCCTTTGACACACACCAGCTGAACGGTACATCAATAAAGCGGAATCTGTACCTGATCCTGTCATACTCCCGGTCACTCATATCCTGAGCTCCGCCAAGGTCACGGTCAGCCAGCACATCCTCAAAAATGTCCCGAATCTTAATAAATTTCCCGGGATTTTCAGAATGAAGCCTGACTACCTCTTCCATAATTTCTCTTTGTTCCATCTCTTTCTCCTCTCCAGATAAATAGAGTATCTCTTCATTCTTCAGATCAAACCCCGAATATCCGCTTATGCTCATATTTGTTTATCAACGTTCTTACTTACCCTCAGTGTACAAGGGGACACACGGTTTCGCACCACAGATTTGCGATTCTG
>CAJTRM010000013.1 GCA_910578865.1 uncultured Dorea sp. | reverse complement strand
CAGCTCATAGCTCAGCTTTGCTGAGGTTGCCTACTATGACATCATCTGACTCCCTCTCCAAACCTTTTTCGACCATACCCTTAGGTATGTGAGTAGGGTCTCCCGAGGTAAGACACTAATCTTTCGTTCCACAACCTCTTGATTTACAATTTCGGTTTACGTTTACCCTTAGGGCTTCGGTTTGTATTGCAACCTTACCCACCTGATCGCCTTATCAAGTTTCTGTTCGTAGGCTCAAGAACTTTGCTACACCACTTCCTTCATCCATACCATTACTGATACCGACTTGTGGTTCGCTACACTTGGCGGTAAATACCCGTGACTGGACTTTCACCAGTAAGGTTAGTGCCATGCTCGGCACACAATAAAAAATGCTATGCAATTAGTGAACCTTTTGCATAGCATTTTCTATTTTTCCGTTTACCTGGCGTAAGTCATAAGTTTTGTAATGTTTCCTTATGGGCTACTGCCATTTGCGGAACCCCGTTTTTTATGTTTACTGAGGGTACAGAAGCCGGATGTCATGCTTCGGCAGAAGCTCCATCGGTGGATGCGGAAAAAAGGATATGCGTATATTGCAGCGATGACCGGAAATTGCAGAAACAAGGAATAAATCGTCTGCCCTTACATATACATGGATGTAAAGAGGTGGACAAAGGTATGAAAGAAGACAGAATCTTAAAGGTCCTTCCGGGAAATATCCGCGGGATTCTTCGCCGGGAGGAATTAGAATATGGATATCTGCAGGAGATCAAGCTCCGGGCAGAGAAACCACTTCTGCTGACCTACAGGGGCTCAGAGCTGATCCTTGGCAGGCAGCGGGGGCAGCCCTACTATGTTACGAAGGATGATATCCGGGAAATGCTTGAGTACATCAGCAATTATTCCCTGTATGCCTATGAGGAGGAAATGAAGCAGGGGTTTATTACCATTGAGGGCGGACACAGGATCGGGATGACAGGGCAGGCGATTGTGGAGAACGGAAAAGTAAAGAACCTGAAATATATATCGTCCGTTAATGTGCGGATGTCTCATGAGATCCTGGGATGTGCAGACGTCGTATTCCCTTATATAACCCGGGAGGAAAGTCTGTGCCATACGCTGATCGTATCGCCTCCGGGATGCGGGAAGACAACGCTTCTCAGGGACATGATCCGGCAGATATCTACCGGCAACCAGTATCTGAAAGGGAGATCGGTGGGAGTTGTGGATGAGCGGTCTGAGATCGGAGGATGCTATATGGGGGTGGCACAGAATCATCTCGGGATCCGTACGGATGTGTTGGATGGCTGCCCGAAGGCAGAAGGGATGATGATGCTTATACGGTCTATGAGGCCGGAAGTCATTGCAGTGGATGAGATCGGTACTGCGGAAGATGTGCATGCTGTTGAGTATGCCATGCATTGTGGGTGCAAGATGCTGGCCACCGTACATAGCCGGTCCGTAGAGGAACTGAAAAAAAGACCGCTGTTCGGGCAGATGATCATCGAAAGACGGTTTGAACGTTATATCGTTCTGGGTTGCGAAAAGGAAGCAGGCCGGATTGCAGGGATCTATGACGAGGGGGGCAGTCCGGTATATCCGGCAGAGAAACAAGCCCCGGGGAAATGTTGAGGTTTGCAGGATGTCTGATGGTTATAGGGGCGACGACATTGTCGGGTATAAAAAAAGCATCAGACATCCGGGAGGGATACCGGCAGATGCAGGAAATTCAGAGACTGATGTACCAGATTCAAAGTGAGATCCGCTATGCAAGATCTTACCTGGGAGAAATTTTTTCGCATATCGGCAGAAGAAGCGTACAGCCTTACCAAAACTGGCTGCTGGATTTAAGCGGTCAGATGGGGCGGCGGGAAAACGGAGTTTTTGCACAAATGTGGGAGGAAGGGATTCAGAAGAACCTGGGAGGCCTTAAGATTCCGGCAAAGGAAGCGGACCGCCTGAAGGCTCTCGGCAGTCAGCTTGGCAATCTGGATGTACAGATGCAGATAAAGACCCTGGATTTATACCAGGAACAGCTTGCACAGTCCATGGAGGAAATGCGGGGGGAGATGAAGACAAAAATAAGATTATGCCATTGTCTGGGCGTGATGTGCGGGATGCTCATTGCGGTCCTGTTATTATAGGAGGAGTTCATGGATGTAAACCTGATATTTAAAATAGCAGCAGTGGGGATATTGGTTTCGGTGCTAAGCCAGGTACTCAAGCACAGCGGGAGAGAGGAGCAGGCTTTTCTAACGAGCCTGGCAGGGCTTCTGCTGGTGCTGTTCTGGATCGTGCCGTATATCTATGATCTGTTTGAGTCGATCAAGAGACTGTTTTCATTATAGAAAGAAGGAGCCCTATGGACGTAGTACAGATTGGGGTCATTGGGGTGGCGGGAACCCTTCTGGCAGTTCAGTTTAAAACCGGAAAAACAGAATATGGGATTTATATAAGTGTAGCACTCAGCCTGCTTATTTTCTTTTTTATCCTCGGAAAGCTTGAGGTAATGATCGATACAGTGAGGATGATCGGGAGCTATATCAGTGTGGATACGGCTTATATGGGAACGCTTGTTAAGATGCTCGGGGTGACATATATTGCAGAATTTTCCTCCAGTATCTGCAAGGATGCGGGCTATCAGACCATTGCAAAGCAGATTGAGATTTTCGGGAAGCTTGCGATCCTGGTTATGAGTATGCCCATACTGACAGCGCTTCTTAATACCATTCAGGGGTTTTTGTCATGAAAAGAAGGAGGATATTGCTTGTCTGTTTCTGGGTCCTTTTCGGGATGGCTGTGTGCGCCGTTACGGCAGAGGCGGCTACGATCCGGGAGGGCACGGAAGACGAAGTGCAGGAGGATACCGAGCTGGAGGATACCGAGCGGGAAAGTACGGAGCAGGCGGACCGGACAATGAATGAATATGACTTTGATGAGGTCAATGAATCGCTGAGGCAATTATTTCCGGATGAAAAACTGGATTTCAGAGAAACTGTATCGGGGATGATCAACGGGGATCTCAGCCTGACGGCGGATCTTCTGGGGCGCCTGGTGAAGGATCAGCTTACTTATGCATTCAGAAGCGGGAAGGACAACCTGATCCATATTCTGCTGATTGCAGTTCTTGCAGCTGTATTCAGTAATTTTTCCGGCATTTTTCAGAACCGGCAGATTTCAGAGGCGGGGTTCTATATGCTGTATCTTCTGCTGATCGCGCTGTGCCTCAACACATTCGGGGCGGTGACGTCCTGGGTCAGTGAGGGGATCGAGAGCCTGACGTCCTTTATGGGGGTGTTCTGCCCGCTCTATTTTCTGTCGGTCGCAGTGGCAAAGGGAAGCGTCACGGCAGTGGCATTTTACAATCTGGTGTTGCTTTTGATCTACCTTGTGGAAGTACTGGTCTTAAATGTCCTGCTCCCGGCCATCCATATTTATATTATGGTGAAGGTACTGAATTTTCTGTCGGAGGAGGATTACCTGAGTAAATTTGCGGAATTGATAGAGATGGTGGTGTCCTGGACGCTGAAAACCGTCCTTACCTGTATTGTAGGGCTCAATATTATACAGGGGCTTATGAGCCCGGCCATTGACACGGTGAAACGAAGCGCGCTGACCAGAGGTGCAGAGGCGATACCGGGAATCGGGGATGCCATAGGCGGAGTGACAGAGGTGGCGCTTGGGACGGCAGTTCTGGTGAAAAACGGAATCGGAATGGCGGGAGCAGTGATCTGCCTGTCTCTGTGTATCCTTCCGCTGGCAGAGATCGGAGGGATCGCCCTGATGTATAAGCTTGCGGCGGCATTGATCCAGCCGGTGTCAGATAAACGGATCATAGGATGTGTGGAGAGTGTAGGCGAGGGGTGCAGACTTCTCATGCAGGTAGTGTTTACGACAGGCCTTTTGTTTCTGCTCACCATAGTGATTGTTTCTGCGGTGACTGCCAATGTTTAGGACGGGAGGGGCATATGCTTGATTTTATTTACGAGTGGATTCAGAATATTGCATTTTATCTGATACTGATTACCGTTCTTCTTCATATGCTGCCGGATTCGGATTATAAAAAATATATCCGTTTCTTTACGGGGCTGATCTTGATCTTACTGCTCATTACGCCTGTACTTAAGCTTTTGCATATCGATTACTGGATTACGGATCTTTATAAGAGTGAAGAATATCGAAGACAGGTCCGCAGGATGGAGGAGGCAGCGCCGTGGCTGGGTGAGGGGGAGGAAGGCTTATCGGAAAAAGAAGGGCAGAGCGGGGAGGAACCGGCGGAGGAAGAAAAAAAGCTGATAGAAGTGGAGGAGATCCAGATTGAGAAATAAGAAGCTGTGGAAATGGAAGCTGTCTGATAATTTTCATATAAAAAACCTGAAAAGAGAGCAACTGGTGATGCTTCTTCTGGCCGGGATCCTTCTGCTTGTTCTTGCAGTTCCCGTGAAAGGAGAGAAGCAGGAGAGGCAGGATACGTATCAGAATGAAGATGTATCCGGTCCGGCCATGACGGAGAGTGAATATGTCAATTACCTCGAGAACCATCTGGAGGAGTTGTTCTCTCAGATTGAGGGAGCCGGGGACGTTGCCGTTATGGTTACGCTTGCCGCATCGGCCGAAAAGGTTGTAGAGAAGGATGTACAGAAGGAGAGCGAGACTGTCACCGAATCGGACAGCCAGGGCGGGCAGCGTACGACCACCAGATCCTCGAGCGCCCAGGCGGCTCTATATGAGGGCCAGGATAAAAATACGGGGAATCCCTATGTAAGCAAAGAGATCACTCCTAAGGTGGAAGGGGTCGTTGTGATTGCATCCGGAGGCGACGACGCCCTGGTGGTAAAAAATATTACTGAAGCCGTGCAGGCATTATTTGGGATAGACACGCATAAGATTAGAATAATGAAGAAGAATTAAAAGAAAATGGCAAAGGCAGGAGGAAGAAACAGTGAAACGAATATTTAAAAAGAATCAGATTATTATTGCCGCATTGGCTGTTATGATCGCGGCGGCAGGGTATCTCAACTATTCCGGCAGGCTTTTTAATGACAAGGATAAGACGGCCGAGGCGAATGCAGAGCTTGCCAACCAGGAGCTGCTTGATATATCGGAAGAAGACCTTGCGGCAGCAGCCGGTGACATTGAAAGCCAGGACGGGGAAGCCAAGGAGGACGGTTCGGTAGACGGCACCCCCGGGGAGGCAGTCCTGACAAGCGGAGAGGCAAGTGCGGTGGTGGCGGAAGCCAAGGTGACCAGAGAACAGGTGCGGGCAAAAAATAAGGAGTCTCTGCAGGAGATCATAGATAATGATAAGCTGACGGATGAGCAGAAAAAGGATGCGCTTGCCCAGATGGTAGCGATGACAGAGCTGACAGAAAAAGAGGTGGCCGCTGAGACGCTTCTGGCCTCCAAAGGCTTTTCAGAAGCAGTGGTAAGCCTGTCGGACGATTCCGCAGACGTGGTTGTGAACGCGGCAGAGCTCAGTGATGCAAACAGGGCACAGATTGAGGATATCATCACGAGAAAAACAGGGGTGGCAGCAGAGAACGTTGTAATAACTCCGATACATACAGACGGCAAATAGAACCGGGGCAAAAGATGATGATCCAATAGGACGAAATACTTGAGAAAGTCATCTGTTTATGATAAAATACAGGAAATACTTGGATGAGAGGTGAGGGAAAGTGATGCCTGCAATAAATATGACGAATTTGGACATATACTATGCAAAGCGAGTTTCTATGCCGGCGTCTGATCTGTCCGCGAACATAAGACCGGGGCAGGCGGGCAGGAAGTCCGGAACTGCACAGCCGGGAGATCCGGTGCAGTTTGGTGATGAGGGCAGAGGGAGCGTTTCACGCCGGAATTTTGACAGTTATGAGTGCGAGACGTGTAAGAACCGGAAGTACCAGGACGGCTCCAATGATCCGGGAGTTTCTTTTAAGACGCCGACCAGGCTGAGCCCGGAATCGGCGGCAGCAGCAGTCCGTTCCCATGAGAATGAGCATGTATCACATGCTAAGACGCAGGCGCTTCGGGAAGACAGGAAGATTATTTCCCAGTCAGTATCATATAGTACTGCTGTGTGTCCGGAATGCGGGCGTAATTATGTATCCGGAGGAACGACGCGGACCGTGTTTAAAAATAATGCCGGAGAGCAGAATGAGATGCCGGAAAAGGGCAAATATATTGATCTGCTGGTATAGAGCCCAAAATGGCAATTGCTCCTGCAAAGGGAGTGGTTGCCATTTTTTGAATGATGGATATCTGCAATAAATGATTTGAGCATCCGCGCAAGATGTGCTATACTGATTAACAGTGCGTTTTAGCGGATATAATATGCTTAGGAGAGTTGAGAACTATGTCACAGTTATCAAATGAAGTGAGAAAAGAGATAGAAAAGAGAAGAACATTTGCCATCATTTCCCATCCGGATGCGGGTAAGACAACCCTGACGGAGAAGTTCCTGCTGTACGGAGGAGCCATCAATCAGGCGGGGAGCGTCAAGGGGAAGGCAACGGCGAAGCACGCGGTGTCTGACTGGATGGAGATTGAAAAGGAGAGAGGTATTTCGGTTACATCTTCCGTCCTGCAGTTTAATTACGGCGGATTCTGCATCAATATCCTGGATACACCGGGGCATCAGGACTTTTCAGAGGACACATACCGTACCCTGATGGCTGCGGATTCTGCGGTGATGGTCATAGATGCGTCCAAGGGGGTGGAGGCGCAGACAAGAAAGCTGTTCAAGGTATGTACCATGAGACATATCCCGATTTTTACATTTATCAACAAGATGGACCGCGAAGCCATGGACACGTTTGAACTTCTGGATGACATCGAAAATGAACTGGGGATCGCGACTTGTCCGGTGAACTGGCCCATCGGCTCCGGCAAAGAGTTCAAAGGGGTGTACGACAGAAATACAAAGAAAATAGAGCTTTTCTCCGATACCCACAAGGGTACTACCCAGGGAGAAGTAAGAAAGGTAGACCTTTCGGATCCTGAGATCGACAGTCTGCTGAAGGAAGAGCAGAAGCGTAAGCTTGAGGAGGAAATTGAGCTTCAGGACGGAGCGGGCGCAGAGTTTGACCAGGAGCTTGTAAGTAAAGGAGAACTATCTCCGGTATTTTTCGGCTCTGCCCTTACCAATTTCGGAGTAGAGACATTTCTCCGGCATTTCCTGAAGATGACCTCGTCTCCTCTGCCGAGGATGTCGGATCAGGGAGTCATTGACCCTATGGTGGAAGAAGAGTTCTCTGCGTTTGTGTTTAAGATCCAGGCAAATATGAATAAGGCCCACAGGGACCGGATTGCATTTATGCGTATCTGTTCGGGAGAGTTTCAAGCCGGTATGGATGTGTTCCATATCCAGGGAGGAAAAAAAGTCAGGCTTTCCCAGCCGCAGCAGATGATGGCAAGTGAGCGGCATATGGTACAGGAAGCCTGCGGCGGAGATATTATCGGGGTATTTGATCCGGGCATTTTTTCCATCGGAGATACCTTGACCAACTCCCCAAAGAAATTTGCATATGAAGGAATCCCTACGTTTGCGCCGGAGCATTTTGCAAGAGTGCGCCAGGTGGATACAATGAAGCGCAAACAGTTTGTGAAAGGGATCAACCAGATTGCACAGGAAGGCGCGATCCAGATCTTTCAGGAGTACAACACCGGTATGGAAGAGATTATTGTAGGAGTTGTGGGCGTGCTCCAGTTTGACGTGCTGAAATACAGGCTGGAAAATGAATATAATGTAGAGATCCGCATGGACAGCCTTCCGTATGAGTATATCCGCTGGATTGAAAATGAAGAGGTCAATATGGATAAGCTGTCCGGGACTTCTGATATGAAGAAGATCAAAGATTTAAAGGACAGGCCGCTTCTTCTTTTTGTCAATGAGTGGAGCATCCGCATGACGCAGGAGAGGAACGAGGGATTGATCTTGTCGGAGTTCGGCCGGTAACTATTCCGAAATATTTTGTGCTGTTTCCTTTGCAAAAGAACAGAAATTTGTTATAATAAAAGGAAGTGAAAACCAGACAGGAGGTTTAAGAACATGGGAAAAGAAGAGAGGAATGCGTATACTATAAAAACAGATCAGAACATCGGCGAGGTAAAGATCGCAGATGAGGTGGTTGCAATTATTGCAGGGCTTGCGGCAATGGAAGTGGACGGAGTTGCATCTATGGCCGGTAATGCAACCAGGGAGCTGATCAGCAGGCTTGGCATGAAGTCTTTGAATAAAGGGGTTAAAGTGGATGTGCTGGAGGGAATTGTCACAGTATCTCTGGCACTCAATTTAAAATATGGCTATAACATCCGGGAGATCACTGGGAAGGTGCAGGAGAAGGTAAAAGCAGCAATTGAGAATATGACAGGCCTTGAGGTTGCCGATGTGAATATCCGTGTAGCCGGAGTACAGATGCCGGAGGAAGCATAAGTGAAGAGATCGGAGCTCAGGGAGCATATCTTCAGGCTGGTGTTCGGGGTGGAGTTTAACGAAGAGGATGAGATGCCTCAGCAGCTGAAACTGTATTTTGACCAGCTTGAGGATGCAAAAGAAAAGGATTTGGAATACATCCGTACAAAGGCACAGCAGATTGCGCAGAAGATACCGGAGATTGACCGCATGGTCAACGAGCATACAAAGGGATGGAAGACGACCCGGATGAATAAGGTGGATCTGAGTATTCTGAGGGTGGCCGTTTATGAGATGCAGTGGGACGATGATGTGCCGGTGGGCGTGGCGATTGATGAGGCGGTAGAACTCGCAAAGAAATACAGCGGTGAGGACGGTCCCTCTTTTGTAAACGGAGTGCTTGCAAAGCTTGCAGATTGACGGAAGAGGTGAACAATGGCACGGAATGTATATACTGTAAAACAGGTAAATGCCTACATTAAGAACATGTTCACCCAGGACTATATGCTGAATAGTATCTATGTAAAGGGTGAGGTGTCAAATTGTAAGTACCATACATCAGGACATATATATTTTTCGTTGAAGGACGAGTCCGGAACGATTGCCTGCGTCATGTTTGCCGGGCAGCGAGGCGGGCTCGCTTTTCGTATGAGTGAAGGACAGCAGGTGGTCGTGCTCGGTGCGGTAAGCGTATATGAGAGAAGCGGATCTTATCAGCTGTATGCAAAGGAGATCAGGCTGGACGGAGAAGGGGTCCTCTTTGAGCGCTTTCAGGCATTGAAACAGGAACTCATGGAGATGGGGATGTTTGCTCAGGAATATAAGAAGCCGATACCGAAATATGCGGGGCGGATCGGAATCGTAACAGCCCCTACAGGCGCCGCGATCCGGGATATTATGAATATTGCAGGGAGGCGAAACCCTTTTGTCCGGCTTGTGCTGTATCCAGCACTGGTGCAGGGAGAGGGTGCGAAGGAAAGCATCGTGAAGGGAATCCGTATGCTGGATGATTTTGGTGTGGATGTGATTATCGCAGGACGAGGCGGCGGATCCATGGAAGATTTGTGGGCATTTAATGAGGAGGATGTGGCGCGGGCCATCTTTGAGTGCAGGACGCCGGTCATCTCTGCGGTCGGGCATGAGACAGACACCACGATCGCGGATTATGCGGCGGATCTTCGTGCTCCGACGCCTTCAGCGGCGGCAGAGCTTGCGGTATATGATTATTTTCAGGCGGAGCATACTCTGGAGAATGCAAGGATAAGGATGCAGCGTATCCTTATGCAGCAGCTTCAGGTCAAGAGGATGAAGCTCAAGGGTTTCCAGACAAGGATCGGGTATCTGCATCCGGGGAATCAGATCCGTGAGCACCGGCAGAGGCTTGCGGAATGCGAGGACAGGCTGCGTGTGCGGATGCAGGCAGGGTTAAAGGATGCAAGGGTCAGATTGGCTATTGACCTTGAGAAAATGAAAAGCCTGTCTCCGCTCCAGCGGCTGAATCAAGGTTTTTCCTATGTAGAGGGAGAGGCAGGAACGGCAATCAAGAGCATTTATCAGGTGAAAGAAGGAGACCGCCTGACCGTACATGTGACAGACGGAAGGATCCTGGTGAGGGCGGAGGAGAAACAGGAGGAGAGACATGGCTAAGAAAGCACAGACGCTGGAAGAACTTTTTACAGGGCTTGAGGATGTTATAACGGCAATGGAGCAGGAGGACGTTTCGCTGGAAGAATCATTCAGCCTTTATCATAAGGGGATGGATATGCTGAAGGAATGCAGCAGCAAGATTGATAAGGTGGAAAAGAAGATGCTTGTATTGGATCAAGAAGGAGAAACGCATGAATTCAAAGATTAATTTTGGTGAAATACAGAAGACGAAGATCCGTCAGATTGAAGATATCCTGCAGGAATATCTTCCGAGGCAGCGGGGATACCAGAAGGTAATCATGGAGGCAATGGCATATAGCCTTCTGGCGGGAGGCAAACGGCTCAGGCCGATGATGATGAAGGAGACCTTTGACTTATTTCAGGGGAGATCGAAAGCCATACGTCCGTTTATGGCGGCCATTGAGATGATCCACACGTATTCTCTGGTACATGATGACCTGCCGGCTATGGATAATGACGATTACCGGCGGGGGAGAAGGACGACGCATGTAGTGTACGGGGAAGACCTGGGGATACTGGCCGGAGACGCTCTGCTGAACTATGCATTTGAGACAGCGTTTAAAGCATTTGTGACAGAGCCCGAGGACAGCCTGCTGATCGGGAGAGCCCTGGGAGTCCTGAGTGAAAAGGCCGGCATCTACGGGATGATCGGCGGTCAGGTCATTGACGTGAAAAATACCGGACATGACGTGAAAAAAGAAGTGCTGGATACCATTTATGAGCTTAAGACCTCGGCTCTGATCGAGGCATCTATGATGATCGGTGCAATTCTTGGAGGAGCCTCCGAGGAGGAGGTAAAGGTGACAGAGCAGATTGCCAGAAATGTCGGGGTAGCTTTCCAGATCCAGGATGACATTCTGGATGTAACAAGTACAAGGGAAGTGCTTGGAAAGCCGGTACACAGTGATGAAAAAAATGAAAAGACCACATATGTAACTTTGCTTGGGATAGAAAATGCGGCTCAGATCGTGAGGGAAAGGTCAGAGAAGGCAATCGGCCTCCTTCAGGAGCTGCCGGGAGAAAATGAATTTCTGGAAGAGTTGCTTGTGCAGTTGATTCACAGAGATAGATAGAGAGGACGTTCCGTATGTTAGAGCGCATACAAAAAGAAAATGATATTAAAAATCTGAATATGGAAGAGATCACTGAACTTGCAGATGAGATCCGGGAGTTTCTGATTGAAAAGATCAGTAAAACAGGAGGGCATCTTGCTTCCAATCTGGGCGTGGTAGAGCTTACGATCGCAATGCATCTGGTATTTGACCTCCCACAGGATAAAATGATCTGGGACGTGGGGCATCAGTCCTATACCCATAAGCTTCTTACCGGGAGAAAGGAAGGGTTTGACATTCTGCGCCAATATGGAGGAATGAGCGGTTTCCCAAAAAGAAAAGAAAGTGTGTGCGATGCTTTTGACACCGGGCACAGTTCCACTTCTGTCTCAGCCGGACTCGGATATGTGAAGGCAAGAGATCTTAAGAAGGAAGACTATAACGTGATATCGGTGATCGGAGACGGGTCCCTGACCGGTGGTATGGCGTATGAGGCGCTTAATAATGCCGCCCAGCTGGAGACCAATTTTATTATTGTGCTTAATGATAACCATATGTCTATTTCCGAGAATGTGGGGGGCATGTCGAAATATCTGGACAGAATACGGACGGCAGATCTTTATACAGGGCTGAAAAAAGGGGTCACAAGTACGCTTGAGAGGATTCCTTTTGTAGGGAATCCTCTGATTGACAAGATCCGAAAGACGAAAAGCAGTATCAAACAGCTGATAGTGCCGGGGATGTTCTTTGAAGATATGGGAATTACATATCTGGGGCCGGTAAAAGGGCATGATGTCGGTACGCTCTGCAAGGCTTTCCGTGAGGCAAAGAAGATCAGGGGGCCTGTTCTTCTTCATATATTGACCAAAAAAGGGAAAGGCTATACGCCGGCAGAGGCGGAGCCGGGCAAATTTCACGGGATCAGCCCGTTTGATATTGAGACGGGAGAGGTTGCTTCTAAGAGCTCCAGGGACAGCTACACGGATGTATTCGGGAAGGTGCTGTGCGACGAGGCGATGAAGGATGACCGCATTGCTGCAATCACGGCTGCAATGGAAGATGGTACAGGGCTGTCAAGGTTCCGTGGAATGTTTCCGGAGCGTTTTTTTGACGTCGGCATTGCAGAGGAGCATGCGGTAACATTTGCGGCAGGTCTTGCGGCAGGCGGTATCAAACCGGTAGTTGCGGTTTATTCTTCTTTTTTGCAGAGAGCGTATGACCAGATCATCCATGACGTGGCGCTTCAGAACCTTCCGGTTGTTTTTGCGGTGGACCGGGCCGGACTTGTAGGAAGTGACGGAGAGACCCATCAGGGGATTTTTGACCTTTCGTTTCTTGGCAGCATTCCGAATATGACGGTGCTTTCACCGAAGCATAAGTGGGAACTTGCGGACATGCTGAGATTTGCCGTTTCCTGGGAGGGGCCGGTGGCAGTCCGGTATCCGCGGGGAACCGCTTATGACGGAGGGAAGGAATTCAGAAGTCCTATTATCTACGGAAAGAGCGAGATGATCTATCGGGAAAGTGATATTGCCATCATCAGCATGGGACATATGTTTGAAGAGGCGTCGAAGGTACGTCTTGTGCTGAAGGATCAGGGATTTTCCTGTACCCTTGTCAACGGCCGCTTTGTAAAACCGGTAGATGAGGAGATGATTCTGGAGCTTGCACAGAATCACAGGCTGATCGCGGTGATGGAGGAGAATGTAAAAGCCGGGGGCTATGGTATGCGTGTGCTGGAATGTGCCGCCGGGAATAACCTGGATGTGAAGGTGGTTCTGATCTCCCTTCCGGATAATTATGTGGAGCATGGAAACGTAGATCTTCTCAGAAAAGAGACAGGACTTGACCAGGAATCTGTAGTAGAGAAGATATTAGAGGCATATAAGGAGTTGTAAGACGGAGATGAAAGAACGGTTGGACGTCCTGCTGGTAAGGAGAAATCTGGCAGCCTCCAGGGAGAAGGCAAAGGCAATCATTATGTCGGGGAATGTGTATGTGGAAGGTCAGAAAGAAGATAAGCCGGGTACGGCATTTCCGGAGGAATCGAAGATAGAAGTCAGAGGCAGTACAATGCCGTATGTAAGCCGGGGCGGGCTTAAGCTTGAAAAGGCTCTTAAAAATTTTGACGTGAGTGTGTCCGGCAGGATCTGCACAGACGTGGGAGCTTCCACCGGCGGATTTACAGACTGCATGCTTCAGAACGGGGCAGCAAAGGTGTTTGCCATTGATGTGGGGAGAGGGCAGCTTGACTGGAAGCTTCGCCAGGATGAGCGTGTGGTCTGTATGGAGAAAACAAATATCCGGTATGTGAAGCCGGAGGATATCGGAGAGCCGGTTCAGTTTTCTTCGATTGATGTATCCTTTATTTCCCTCACGAAGGTGCTTGGACCTATCCGGGACTATCTGTCGGAAGACGGAGAGATAGTAGCACTGATCAAGCCGCAGTTTGAGGCGGGAAGAGAAAAGGTCGGGAAGAAAGGAGTGGTCCGGGAGAAGAGTACGCATGTGGAAGTGATTACCAGGGTGGCAGACTATGCAAGATCCATCGGTTTTGATGTACTTGAGCTGTCTTTTTCTCCCATCCGGGGGCCGGAAGGGAATATAGAATATCTTGTCCATCTGAAAAAATGTGAGGGGTGCGGAGCTCTTTCAGATCAGGTGGATATTGAAGGAACGGCAGGACAGGCATTTGAAACATTAGCGAAGACGTAAGGGAAACAAAGGTATGGAACATTTTTTCATAGTCACGAATGACGGCAAGGATACAGAATTTGTAGTTACCGGCCAGGTGAAAGAACTTCTGGAGGCGGCCGGGAAGGTCTGTACTCTCTGTAAAAAGGACAGAGTAAAAAGAATCATTAAGGAAGAAATCCCACAGGATATAGACTGTGCGATCGTGATCGGCGGGGACGGAAGCTTTATTGAGGCGGCCAGGGCGCTGGAAGGCCGCGATATTCCGATCCTGGGGATTAATATGGGAACTCTCGGCTATCTGACAGAAGTGGAGGTCAATCATATCGGCGAGGCTGTTGAACAGATCCTCAAGGGAGATTATTCTCTGGAGGGAAGGATGATGCTGGAGGGGATCTTTGAGAACGGCAATGCGGATGTAGCTTTGAATGATATTGTTGTTTCCAGAAAAGGTGTCTTGCGGGTTATCCACTTTCGTCTGTTCGTAAATGGAGAACTGCTCCATTCCTATGAGGCAGACGGGATCATCCTTTCGACTCCCACAGGGTCTACCGCATATAACCTGTCGGCAGGGGGCCCTATCGTGGAACCTACGGCCTCTCTGATAGTAATCACACCGATCTGTCCCCATGCCCTGAATACCAGCAGTATCGTCCTGTCCGGTGAGGATGAGATTGTAATAGAAATCGGGAAGGGGAGAAACGGATCTACGGAAGAAGTGTCCGTTGCATTCGACGGAGCCGATATGGTGACACTGTTTACCGGGGATAAAGTGCGGGTACATAAGGCCGCTGCATCTACACGGATTATGAAGCTTAGTAAGGTCAGCTTTTTGGAAATATTGCGCAGAAAGATGAAAGGAAATTAAAATCATGAAAGTAAACAGGCATGCGAAGATCATCGAACTGATCAATCAATACCAGATTGAGACACAGGAAGAACTGGCGGATTATCTGAATCAGGAGGGATTCAAAGTGACACAGGCTACTGTTTCCAGGGATATCAGAGATCTGAAGCTTACCAAGATTCCTGCTGAAGACGGTAAACAGAGGTATGCAGTGCATCAGAGTACGGAGCAGGGGATGGGCGAAAAGTACATACGTGTGCTCAGAGACGGCTTTGTCTCTATGGACATGGCCCAGAACATCCTGGTGATCAAAACAGTAGCGGGGATGGCTATGGCGGTCTGTGCGGCGATTGACGCCATGAAGTGGAATGAGGTGGTGGGGAGTATTGCCGGTGACGACACGATCATGTGCGCGATAAGAAGTGTGGACGATACCGTCAGAGTAATGGATAAAATCAGTAAAATTGTCTTGTAGGAGTGGCAGATGTTACAACGTTTATATGTAAAAAATCTCGCATTGATTGACGAGATCGAAGTAGAATTCAAGGAAGGCCTTAATATACTGACCGGTGAGACAGGGGCGGGGAAATCAATCATCCTCGGTTCGGTAAATCTTGCGCTGGGGGGCAGATATACGAAGGATATGATCCGTAAGGGAACAGATTATGGTTTTGTGGAACTTGCTTTTCAGCTTGAACATGCCGGTCAGGAAGAACGGCTGAAGGAACTGGATATTTTCCCTGATGAGGGCAGGGTGGTTCTGTCCAGGCGTCTGATGGAAGGAAGGAGTGCCAGCAGGATCAACGGAGAGACTGTGACCATGGCCCGGCTGAAAGAGGCGGCGGAGATCCTGATCGATATCCATGGGCAGCATGAGCATCAGTCTCTGCTGTATCGCAAGAATCATCTGGGGATCGTGGACGCATTTGCAAGAGAATATGTAAATGATGCGAAAGAAAAGACGGCAGAGTCCTGCCGCAGGTTCCGGATGTGCAAAAAAGAACTGGATGAGGCAGATATGGATGAGTCCGGCAGGGCGAAGGAATTGTCATTTTTGCAGTTTGAAGTATCTGAGATCGAGAAGGCAGACTTAAGGCCCGGAGAGGACGAGAGTCTGGAGGCAGATTACCGGTTTATGGTAAACAGTAAAAGGATTGCAGACGGTGCGGCGGAAGCTTATAATTATACCAGCGGGGACGGTTCAAGCGCCAGTGAGTGTTTAAGCCGTGCGATCCGTGCCCTGTCAGATATCAGGGAATATGACGGGAGGGCGGAAGAACTGTACGGACAGCTGGTGGAGGTGGACGGCCTGTTAAACGATTTCAACCGGGAGTTATCGGATTACAGCCAATCTTGCGAGTGCTCGGAGGAGGAACTGTACGATACGGAAAACCGTCTGAATGAGATCAATCACCTGAAAGTAAAATATGGAAACAGTATCGAGGAGATTCTTACATATTGTCAGGAGCAGTCAGAGAAAATAAGAAAACTGGAAGATTACGAGACGTATATTTCAAAATTAAATTCTGACTGTGAACAGGCAAAGGAAGAATTGCTCCGTAACGCGGCAGAGCTTTCAGCTATCAGGAAGGAACAGGCGGTCATTCTGGAGCAGGCGATCTGTGGGGGCCTAAAGGAATTGAATTTCCCGGATGTGCAGTTTGAAATCCGGTTTGGAGAGAGGACAGAATGTATGGCGGACGGGCTAGACGATGTGGAATTCATGGTTTCCCTGAACCCTGGCCAGCCTGTGAAACCGCTTGTGGATGTGGCTTCCGGCGGAGAACTGTCAAGGATCATGCTTGCCATCAAAACCGTAATGGCAGACAGAGATGCCGTTGAGACATTGATTTTTGATGAGATTGATGTGGGAATCAGCGGCCGGACCGCCCAGAAGGTATCGGAGAAGATGGCAGTCATCGGCAGGAGTCATCAGGTCATCTGCATTACGCATCTTGCCCAGATCGCAGCTATGGCAGACTATCATTTTGTGATTGAAAAAAAGGTGGATCAAAAGGATACTACCACAGGTATCCGCCGCCTGGACGAGAAGGATACGATCAGTGAGCTGGCCCGGCTCCTGGGCGGTGTAAAGATTACAGACGCAGTGCTTGAAAATGCAAAAGAAATGAAACAGCTTGCAAAACAGATTCGAGAATCCTGATTGAAATCAGAAAAACTTCACATAATAAGTAAGGATATCCTAATAAAGAAAAGGATATCCTTTTTCTATTACAGAGGGCAGGAGGATCGGCAGTATGAACATAAGAAGGTACTGGTATCGTAAAATTTTAATTATGATTGTCACATTTACTGTGTTTACAGGCGGAAGCTATTATCTGATCGAAAAAGAACAGGACCGGCTGCGCCGGGAGGTCAGCGCCGCGGCTTCCGACCAGACGATGGTGATCCCCGGGGGAATGCCTATCGGGATCTATCTGGAGACAGAGGGAGTCATGGTGCTCGGAACTGATGAGATCAAGGGCATGGACGGGATGTCCTATGACCCGTCAAAACATCTGGTAAAACCGGGAGATTATATCGTAGCCATTGACGGGCAGGAAGTGGACACCAAGAAGGAGCTGATCGAGGAAATCGGGCGGATTGATCAGGAAGAGGTGGTACTTAGGGTTAACCGAAACCAGGAATATATCGATATTAAGACGAAGGCAGTTCGATTAAATGCCGGCGAGTATAAGCTGGGCATCTGGGTGAGAGACAATGCACAGGGGCTTGGGACAGTAACATTTCTTGATACGAACAGCCGGTTTGGAGCTCTTGGGCATGGCATCCATGATGTAGATACCAACGAGCTTCTGGATATAGAGGGAGGTACTGTATACACCACCAGTATTAAGGATATCCAGAGAGGAGAGCATGGAACACCTGGGGGAATGGAAGGAATTATTGTATATAATAATTATAATGTCCTTGGAAAAATCACCCAAAATACAGAGGCTGGGATTTTCGGCAGTATCCAGCGCATTGATGCCTTGTTTTCAGATCAGACGCCGGTGGAGACTGCAGCCAAGGAGGAAATCAAGGAAGGGCCTGCTGTGATCCGCTGCGCTGTGGAGGGGAGTGTGAAGGAATATGAAGTAGAGATTCTTCAGGTTGATACGAATGCCAGTGAGATCAATAAAGGGATCGTACTCGAGGTAACAGACCCCGGGCTTCTGAAAGTGACCGGCGGTATCGTGCAGGGAATGTCCGGTTCACCGATCATACAGGACGGAAAGCTGATCGGCGCGGTAACACATGTATTCGTCAATGATCCGGCGAGAGGTTATGGGATATTTGTAGAAACGATGCTGGAGCAGGCCAGGGAGTAAATAAACTTTCGACATATTTTTCACATTCGACACTGGAAAAAAGCGGAATTTACACAAAGTACCATTTTTAGGGACGGTGTGGCGCTTCAGGAAAAACCAAAAAAAATGTAGAAATTTGGAGAAATTTAAAAAACAAGTCGTATGCTGTCAGTGTTTTACGACAATAATTTCTTGCTTTAGAATATAGCGAAATATATAATGACACTTGACGGTTTCGTGTGGTTTTTCTTAGAGAAAGGAGGTATTTCACATAATGGGTGAAATAAACGTGGCAATTGCCGATGATAATGAAAGAATTCTGGATTTACTTGGCGAAATAATTGACGCCGACAAGGAACTAAAACTGGTGGGAAAGGCGAATAACGGCGAAGACGCCTACACGATGATCAAGGATAAACAGCCGGATGTTGTTCTTCTTGATTTGATTATGCCGAAAATGGACGGCTTAAGCGTAATGGAGCTCGTGAATAATAACAGAGAGCTCGGCAAACATCCTGATTTTATTGTGATCACCGCTATCGGACAAGAGAGAATTACAGAAGACGCCTTCAAGAAAGGAGCAAGCTACTACATTTTAAAGCCTTTTAATAATGAGATGGTTCTAAGCCGCATCAAGAATGCCAATATGTCTGTGCGACATGAAGTAAAGCAGCTGTCAGGGAGCGATGCCGGCCTGACGCCGCAGATGGAAATGAACCTGGAGTCCCGGGTGACGGATATGATCCATGAGATCGGGATTCCCGCACATATTAAAGGCTATCATTACTTAAGAGACGCCATCATAATGGCAGTTGAGGACATGGATGTCCTGAATGCGATTACCAAAGTGCTGTACCCGACGGTAGCTAAGATGCACCAGACAACTGCCAGCCGTGTGGAGAGGGCCATCAGGCATGCTATAGAAGTGGCATGGAGCAGGGGAAAATTAGATACACTGGATGATTTATTCGGATATACAGTGAGCAATGGAAAAGGAAAGCCTACGAATTCGGAGTTTATCGCATTGATTGCGGATACGATCCGTTTAGAATATAAAAACAGATAGGGCTTTTTTTTCTGATAAAAATACGGTATAATGGTTCTATATCGTGAGAGTCGGGAGGAAGAGCAATGAAAAAAATACTATTTGCGGCTTCAGAGTCAGTACCGTTTATTAAAACAGGAGGACTGGCAGATGTCGTTGGATCTTTGCCAAAATATTTTGATCAGGAAAAATATGATGTACGGGTTATGCTACCGAAGTATATGTGCATGAAGGATGTGTGGAAGGAAAAGCTGGAGTATGCGACGCATTTTTACATGGACTTGAATTGGAGAAAACAATACGTAGGGATTTTAGAGTTAAAGTACGATGGAATTACGTTCTATTTTATAGATAATGAATATTACTTTAACGGGTTTGCGCCGTATGGGGATATGTATGCAGATATCGAAAAATTTGCATTTTTCTCAAAGGCAGTTCTGAGTGCACTTCCGTTAATTGATTTCAGACCCGATATTATCCACTGCCATGACTGGCAGACAGGCCTTGTGCCGATCTATCTGGATAATTTCCGGTACGGGAATGAGTGGTATCGTGGGATCAAGACAATTATGACCATTCATAACCTGAAGTTCCAGGGTACCTGGGACACAAAGCGCGTCAGAGATATCACAGGGCTTCCGCAGTATTATTTTGCACCGGATAAATTGGAGGCATACAAGGATGCCAACTACCTGAAAGGTGGTATCGTGTATGCTGACCGTATCACGACGGTAAGTAATACTTATGCGGAAGAGATTAAAATGCCGTTTTATGGAGAACGGCTGGACGGTCTTATGAATGCGCGTGCAAATTGCCTTTCCGGCATTGTAAACGGAATTGATTACGAAGATTATGATCCGGAAACAGACAAGCATATTGTAAGAAACTACAACATAGAAAATTTCAGGAAGGAAAAAATTAAGAATAAAACGGCACTTCAGGAAGAACTGGGACTTGAGAGAGACCACAAGACGATGATGATCGGTGTGGTTTCCAGACTTACGGATCAGAAGGGCTTTGACCTTGTAGCCTATGTGATGGACGAGCTGTGTCAGGATGCGGTGCAGATCGTCGTGCTCGGAACCGGCGAGGAGCAGTATGAAAATATGTTCCGTCACTTTGCATGGAAATATCCAGGGAAGGTGTCTGCGAATATTTATTATTCGGAGGCCATGTCCCATAAGATCTATGCAGCATGTGATGCATTCCTTATGCCGTCGCTGTTTGAACCGTGCGGACTGAGCCAGTTGATGAGCTTACGGTATGGGACGGTTCCGATCGTGAGAGAGACAGGAGGCCTGAAGGATACGGTAGAGGCGTACAATGAGTTTGAAAAGACCGGTACGGGCTTCAGCTTTACAAACTACAATGCCCATGAGATGCTGGGTACGATCCGATATGCGGAGCGAATTTATTATGATAAAAAGAGAGACTGGAATAAGATCGTAGAACAGGGGATGTCAAGAGACTTTTCCTGGAAGAGTTCTGCGAAGCAATATGAAGAACTGTACGAAAATATGTAGTCGTACAGCATGAGAGATACCGAAGGACATCAGGGAGAACAACATGAAGATAAAAGAGATACTAAAAAGTACAGATCCGCATATTTCTTTTGAGGTGTTTCCGCCTAAGACGGATGCGGGGTATGAAAGTGTGAGATCTGCCACAGAGAAGATTGCTGCGCTGAAGCCGTCGTTTGTCAGTGTGACTTACGGCGCCGGAGGCGGAACAAGCAAAAATACAGTCAATATTGCCTCTTACATGAGCAATGAACTCAAGGTTACAAGCCTGGCGCACCTGACCTGCGTTTCCTCCACCAGGGAAGCGGTACATCAGGTGATCGATCAGCTTAAGGAGCATGGGATAGAAAATGTCCTGGCTCTCAGAGGGGACATACCGGATGAGCATGCATTTCCGCTTCCCAACCAGTACCGTTATGCCAGTGAACTGATTGAAGACATAAAAAAAGAAGGGGATTTCTGCATTGGCGCGGCATGTTATCCGGAAGGGCATGTTGAGGCAGAGCATAAGAAGGATGACATCGATAATCTGAAGAAAAAGGTAGATTGCGGTGTTGATTTTCTGACGACACAGATGTTTTTTGACAATCATATTTTATACAATTTCCTGTACCGTATCCGGGAAAAGGGGATTACGGTTCCGGTGCTGCCGGGGATTATGCCGGTTACAAACGGAAAACAGATCCGCCGGATCTGTGCGCTGTCAGGGACGGCTCTTCCGGAACGTTTCCGCGCAATCGTGGATCGTTTCGGTGATGACCCGAAGGCAATGCAGCAGGCCGGTATTGCGTATGCGACGGATCAGATCATTGACCTGATCGCCAATGGCATCAACCATATTCATGTATATTCCATGAATAAGCCGGAGGTGGCGGAAGCTATTATGGAGAATTTGTCAGAGATTGTGAAAGTGTAAGGAAAACATATGTATACAAGGACGAAAGAAGCAATTCGTTACTTGGGGTATGGAAGTCGTGCGGTAGATGATAAGACACTCGCACTGGTTTTGGAATCGTTTGGCGAACTTGACCAGGTGGCTGAGAAGAGGATCATCTATCGCATTTTTAGATTTACGGTACCGGAGGCGGATTGGATTGGGATTGACAGCTTGAGGATTCATAGCAGAGACCTCTCGCAGAACCTGAAGGGCTGCGAAAAGATAGTATTGCTTGGGGCTACGTTAGGAGTGGAGACAGACCGGCTGCTTCGGAGGTATTCGTATACGGACATGGCAAGGGCAGTAGTGCTGCAGGCCTGTGCGGCCGCTGATCTGGAGGAATATCTGGACGGATGGCAGGAGGAACTGAGGGTACAGATGAAGAGTCATGGCTATGATCTTCGCCCCAGGTTTAGCCCGGGATATGGGGATTTCTCTATAGAGCACCAGGGAGAGATACTCCGGATGCTGGACAGTACAAAGAAGATCGGCCTTTCAATGACCGGCGGCAATATGCTGGCGCCGACGAAGTCTGTGACAGCGGTGATCGGGCTTGGGAGGGGGGAGACAACGTGCCATTCCGGAGGATGTGAAGGCTGCGGTAAGACAGACTGCATCTATCGCAGGGGATGATAAAGGAGTAGAGAATATGCTGAAGGAACGATTGGGAAAAGAGCTATTGTTTTTTGACGGGGGAACAGGAACCCTGCTGCAGGAGCAGGGTTTGAAGCCGGGGGAACTTCCGGAGGCCTGGAGTATAGAGCACGGGGATATCCTGGTGGATATCCACAGGCAGTATTACGAAGCCGGAAGTGATATTGTACTTTCCAATACTTTTGGGGCCAATGCATTAAAACTTAAAGATACAGGATACAGCCTGGAGCAGATAGTGAAGGCGTCTGTTGAAAATGTAAAAAAGGCGGCAGAGCTTGGAACAAAGGATGGGCGGGAGGTATATGCCGGCCTTGATATAGGCCCTACAGGAAAGCTGTTAAAACCCATGGGGGATCTGGGATTTGAGGAGGCTTATGAGGCGTTCAAAGAGGTGGCAGTCTATGGGGAGCAGGCAGGAGCTGATTTGATCCATATTGAGACGATGAGTGACACCTATGAAGTGAAGGCTGCGATTCTGGCTGCGAAGGAAAATACAAAGCTTCCCGTGTTTGCTACCATGATCTTTGATGAAAAGGGGAAACTTCTGACCGGCGGTGACGTACCTTCTGTGGTGGCGCTTCTCGAGGGACTCAGGGTAGATGCTCTGGGTATTAACTGCGGCCTTGGACCAAAACAGATGCTTAAGATTCTTGAAGAGGTGACAGAATACGCGTCCATACCGGTAATCGTAAAGCCCAATGCCGGACTGCCGAGGCAAAGGGACGGGGAGGTGTATTATGATGTGGAGCCTGAGGAATTTGCCGGATATATGGAGGAAATCGTAAGGAGAGGGGCAGCATTGGTGGGAGGCTGCTGCGGTACAACTCCTGCACACATCAAAAGTATGGTCAGGCGTGTGAGGCAGTCAGATGTATTTTCCCGCAGGATTCTTCCAAAGCCGAAAAACAGGACGATCATATCTTCTTACGGGAAAGCAGTAATCCTTGGTGAGCGGCCGGTGATCATCGGAGAGAGGATCAACCCTACCGGGAAAAAACGATTCAAACAGGCCTTAAAAGAGCATGATCTGGATTATATTTTACGGGAGGGGATTCTGCAGCAGGATGCAGGCGCACATATCCTGGATGTAAATGTGGGGCTTCCGGATATTGATGAAGCAGCAATACTGACGGAGGCGGTGGCAGGGATTCAGAGCGTGATCAGCCTTCCTCTGCAGATCGACACCGTAGATACGGCATCCATGGAAGCAGCCATGCGGGTCTATAACGGAAAACCTATGGTAAATTCCGTAAACGGGAAACAGGAGTCCATGGACGAAGTCTTTCCGCTGATTAAGAAGTACGGAGGTGTGGTGGTAGGGCTTACGTTGGATGAGGGCGGGATACCGGGAGATGTAAAGGGACGTGTCCGCATAGCCGGCAGGATTATAGAAGAAGCGGCAAAATACGGCATTCCTAAGAAGGATATTGTCATTGATGTGCTGGCCATGACCATAAGCTCAGATCCGCAGGGGGCAAAGGTTACGCTGGAAGCCTTAAAGGAAGTCCGGGAGGTATATGGGGTATGTACGGTACTGGGAGTGTCCAATATATCTTTTGGCCTTCCGCTGAGGCCGGCCGTCAATGCGAATTTTTATACACTTGCTCTGTACAACGGTCTCAGCGCAGGCATTGTAAATCCGCTGTCGGAAGATATGATGCGTTCGTATTATTCTTACTGTGCATTAATGAATTATGACGAGAACTGCAGCGAATATATCCGCCGGTACGGAAACCAGACAGCCGTACCGGAAACTCAGGCAGATCCCGGGAAAAAGGAGATCCCTCTGAGAGCAGCCATTGAAAGAGGGCTTAAGGAAGAGGCGCATCATGCGGCAAGAAGGCTTGCAGAGGCAGAGGAGCCGCTTGATATTATTAATGGGCAGATGATCCCTGCGCTTGATCAGGTTGGAAAAGGATTCGAGCAGGGGACGGTATTCCTTCCCCAGCTGTTAATGAGCGCAGACGCCGCCAAGATTGCGTTTGCAGTGTTAAAAGAGGCTCTTGAAAAAAGTGGGAAGAAGGATGCTGTGAAAGAGAAGGTGATCCTTGCCACGGTCAAGGGAGATATCCATGATATCGGGAAAAATATTGTAAAGGTTCTGCTGGAAAACTATAATTTTGATGTGATTGACCTGGGGAAGGATGTGGCTCCTGAGCGGATCGTGGAGGCAGCCGTCCGGGAAGATGTAAGGCTGGTAGGCTTAAGCGCCCTGATGACTACAACCGTCGTCAGCATGGAAGAAACAATTAGGCTATTGCGAAAATCTAAGCCAGGGTGTAAAGTTATGGTTGGTGGTGCTGTCCTGAATCAGGAATATGCAGACCTGATCGGGGCAGATTTCTACGGGAAAGACGCAATGCAGTCTGTGTACTATGCACAGAAGGTGTTTGAAACAGAGGCAGTTTAAACAGGCAGAAGCATGGAGGAAAAGAATATGTCATTAATATTACCGGAAAACTATGATCCGCACCTGGATGTGCGTAAGACGCAGGAGGCGATCAAATATATCAGGGATACCTTTCAGAAGGAATTCGGGAAGGAAATGAATCTTGAGAGGATATCAGCGCCCTTGTTCGTGACAAAAGGCAGCGGACTCAATGATAATTTAAACGGAGTGGAGCGTCCGGTCCGGTTCGACATTCCCGGAATCGGGGACGAAGATGTGGAGGTAGTACAGTCGCTTGCTAAGTGGAAACGTATGGCGCTTCGTGATTACGGATTCCTGCCGGGGGAAGGGCTGTATACGAATATGAATGCCATCCGCAGGGACGAGGAGCTGGATAATCTGCATTCCTGCTATGTAGACCAGTGGGACTGGGAAAAGGTCATAAAAAAAGAAGAGAGGACCGAGGAGACGCTGAAGAACACGGTGCGTACCATCTTTAAGGTGATCAAGCACATGGAGCATGAAGTGTGGTATAAATATCCGGAGGCGGTAAAGCATCTGCCGGAGGATGTTACATTTATTACATCACAGGAACTGGCCGACCGGTATCCGGATCAGACCCCGAAGGAGAGGGAGAATCTGATCACCAGAGAATACGGCTGTGTATTTCTCATGAAGATCGGAGAGAAGCTCTCGGACGGTAAACCTCATGACGGTCGTGCTCCGGACTACGATGACTGGCAGTTGAACGGAGATATCCTGTTCTGGTTCGAGAACCTGAATTGTGCTCTTGAGATTTCCAGCATGGGTATCCGTGTGGATGAAACGTCATTGGACAAACAGCTTAAGAAGGCAGGATGCGAAGACCGGAGAGAGTTTCCCTACCACCGGATGCTGCTGGACGGGGAACTGCCCTATACCATCGGCGGAGGAATCGGACAGTCCAGGCTTTGTATGCTTCTTTTGGATCGCGCCCATGTGGGGGAGGTGCAGGCAAGCCTCTGGCCGGAGGAAATGCGGAGAAAGTGCAGAGAACATAAGATTATATTATTATAGAGAAACAAAGATCAGTTCAGGAGGGTACAGGAATTATGAGAGGATTGGATACCAGAGTCAAAAGAGTCAGAAGACAAGTATTTGAACAGGTGGCAAGATTGGGGTTCCAGGGAAATACAGAGACGCTCAACAGCGATATCGAGGCTATCCCGTATGAGATCGTTACAGAGGATCATACTACATACAGAGAGAGTATTTACCGTTCCCGTGCCATTGTAAGCGAGCGTGTACGTCTGGCTATGGGGATGTCCCTGCGGCCGGAGAACAAGCCAGTGCATCTGACCTCCGGCCTGGAGGCAAGTAATATTTCTGATAATTATTATGAGCCGCCGCTGATGCAGGTGATCCCGTCTGCATGTGAACGCTGCGAGGAAAAGGGATATGAAGTGAGCAATATGTGTAAGGGCTGCCTGGCTCACCCTTGTATGGAGGTGTGCCCCAGGGGAGCAATTTCCATGGTAAAGGGCCGCTCTTACATAGACCAGGATAAATGCATCGGCTGTGGCAAATGCAAATCCGTGTGCCCGTACGACGCAATCTCCAAAAAGGAACGTCCGTGTGCCAAGGCATGCGGGGTGAATGCCATTGAGACAGATTCTCAGGGTCATGCTGCCATCAACATTGACAAATGTGTATCCTGCGGCATGTGTATGGTAAGCTGCCCGTTTGGAGCTGTTGCAGATAAGTCTCAGATTTTCCAGCTTGCCAGGGCTTTGACAGAGGGAGCGGAGGTTGTTGCAGAGCTTGCACCGGCGTTTGCAGGCCAGTTCGGGGATCATATCACCCCGCGGAATCTGAAAGCGGCTCTTCAGGAGATGGGATTCTCTGAGGTCTATGAGGTGGCGCTCGGCGCGGACATCGGAGCCATTGCAGAGGCCCATCATTATGTGGAAAAGGTTACCACCGGGGAACTTCCGTTTCTTCTGACTTCTTGCTGTCCGTCATGGGCCATGCTTGCCAAAAAATATTTCCCGGACATGGTAGATCAGGTATCACAGGAACTGACGCCTATGGTAGCTACGGCGAGAACGATTAAAAAAGAGCATCCCAATGCCAGGGTAGTATTTATTGGCCCGTGTGCCGCCAAGAAGCTGGAGGCCATGAGACGGACGGTGCGTAGTGATGTGGACTTTGTCATTACCTTTGAGGAGCTTCGGGCCATGTTCGATGCCAGGGATATCGACCTGACCGAGTATGAGGCAGAGTCTTCCTTCCACAATGCGACAGCTGCAGGACGCGGTTATGCAGTGGCCGGAGGTGTGGCAGATGCCATTGAAAAATGTATCAATGAGTATTATCCGGGCACAGAAGTGAAGATTGAACATGCCGAGGGACTCGCAGAGTGTAAGAAGATGCTTTCCCTTGCGAAGGTGGGGCGCATGAATGGTTGTCTGATCGAGGGCATGGGTTGTCCGGGAGGCTGCGCGGCGGGAGCCGGCACGAATATTCCGATCACACAGGCGCAGAAAAAGGTGAAAGAGTTCGTGAAAGGCTCCACCAAGAAATTGCCGCCGAAGGAACTGGAAGAAATCGAATTAAAATAGAGTTTTTATTACAGATCATAATTTTAGGAGGAAACTATGCAGAAGTATGGAGTAAATGAATTAAGGAAGATGTTTCTGGACTTTTTTGAGGGGAAAGAGCATCTGGTTATGAAGAGTTTTTCCCTGGTGCCCCATAATGATAAAAGCCTGCTTTTGATTAACTCGGGAATGGCGCCGTTGAAGCCGTATTTTACCGGACAGGTTATTCCGCCGAAGAAGAGAGTGGCCACTTGTCAGAAGTGTATTCGGACAGGGGATATCGAAAATGTAGGTAAAACTGCAAGGCACGGTACGTTTTTTGAGATGCTGGGAAACTTTTCTTTTGGAGATTATTTCAAAAAGGAGTCCATCCACTGGACGTGGGAGTTCCTAACAGAAGTGGTGGGTCTTGAGCCGGAACGCTTGTATCCGTCTGTGTATCTGGACGATGATGAAGCGTGGGAGATCTGGAATAAGGAGATCGGTATCGCACCGGAGCGGATTTTCCGTTTCGGCAAAGCGGATAATTTCTGGGAGCATGGTTCGGGTCCCTGCGGTCCTTGTTCGGAGGTTTACTATGACCGCGGAGAGAAATATGGCTGCGGCAGCCCCGACTGTACGGTAGGATGTGAGTGTGACCGTTATATGGAGATCTGGAACAATGTATTTACCCAGTTTGACAATGACGGAAACAACCATTACACAGAGCTTGATCAGAAGAACATTGATACGGGCATGGGGCTTGAACGTCTGGCATGCGTTGTTCAGGGCGTGGATTCTATGTTTGATATTGATACCATTAAGGCGCTGAGGGATCATGTATGCCGCCTGGCCGAAGTGAGTTACGGAGAGAGTGAGGAAAAGGATGTATCTCTCCGTGTCATTACAGACCACATCCGTTCGGTGACCTTCATGATCTCTGACGGAATCCTGCCGTCCAACAGCGGGCGGGGCTATGTCCTTCGCCGCCTGCTCCGCCGTGCGAGCCGTCACGGAAGGATTTTGGGGATTGACCGGGAATTTCTGGTAGAACTTGCGGAGACTGTAATAGAGGGCTCTAAGGACGGGTATCCGGAGCTTGAGGAGAAAAAGGATTTTATCTTTAAGGTCATTGTCAAAGAAGAGGAACAGTTTAATAAGACGATTGACCAGGGACTTTCCATGCTTGCAGAAGCTATAGAAGATATGGAGAAGAAAGGTGAGAAGGTAATGTCCGGTGAGGAGGCATTCCGTTTATATGATACCTATGGTTTCCCGGTAGATCTGACAACAGAGATTCTGGAAGAAAAAGGATTTTCCATAGACGAAAGCGGTTTTCAAAAGGCGGTCGAAGAGCAGAAGGCCAAAGCAAAGGGCACATTCGGAGAACATAATTACAGCGGACGGGAGGCTACCGTCTATGATGAGATCGACCCGGCTGTCACAAGCAGCTTTGTAGGATATGAGAAATTAGTGTGTGAGTCTGAGGTCACGGTCCTTACGACAGAGAAGGAGATCGTGGAGGCGCTGTCCGACGGGCAGGCAGGGACGATCCTTGTAAAAGAGACGCCGTTTTATGCGACAAGCGGCGGACAGGAGGCAGATACCGGCGTAATCAGGGAGGACGGCTTTGTGTTTGCCGTGGAAGATACGATAAAGCTTGCAGGAGATAAGATCGGACACAAAGGCCGCGTTGTGAAAGGCATGATCAAGGTGGGAGATGTGGTATCTCTTGAGGTTGACACGGAGAGACGGGCACTGTCAGCCAATAATCACAGTGCAACTCATCTGCTTCAAAAGGCGCTGCGTATGGTGCTTGGCTCTCATGTGGAGCAGGCCGGATCTTCGGTGAATGCGGACAGGCTCCGTTTTGACTTTACTCATTTTTCTGCGATGACAGGGGAAGAGATAAAGAAGGTTGAAGCAATTGTGAATGAACAGATCCGAAAAGCACTTCCGGTAGCGGCTCAGAATATGCCGATCGAGGAGGCAAGAAAAACCGGAGCAGCCGCATTATTCGGAGAAAAATACGGCGATGTCGTCCGCGTGGTCAGTATGGGAGAATTCTCGAAGGAGTTCTGCGGCGGTACTCATGTGACGAATACCAGTATGATTACAGCCTTTAAGATTATCTCCGAGACCGGAGTGGCCGCAGGCGTAAGACGTATAGAGGCGCTTACGTCCAGAGGCCTGATGGATTATTACAATGACATCGAGAACAGATATACAGATGTGCTGAAGCTTCTGAAGGCAAAGCCGGAACAGCTTACAGACAAGATCCGTAACCTGGTCTGTGAGAACAAGGCGCTGAGCAGTGAAGTGGAAAGCTTAAAGAGCAGGCTTGCACAGGGTTCTATGGGGGATGTGATGGATCAGGTCACAGAGATCAACGGCGTAAAGCTGCTTGCGGCAAATGTAGACGGGGTGGATATGAACGGGCTTCGTGATCTTGGCGACCAGCTGAAGGAAAAGCTTGGTGAGGGAGTCATACTTCTGGTTTCTGCCGCAGACGGGAAGGTAAGCCTTATGGCAATGGCCACGGAGGGCGCAGTCAGCAGGGGCGCCCATGCAGGCAATCTGATCAAGGCGTGTGCTGCCTTGGTAGGAGGCGGAGGCGGAGGCCGCCCGAATATGGCACAGGCAGGAGGCAAAAACCCGTCCGGCATCAAGGATGCACTGGCGAAGGCAAAGGAAGTTCTGGAAGGCCAGATTTCATAATTTGGTCATAAATCTGGTGAAATTTGGAGAAAAGTTATTGACGTAAAAGAAATATGTGCTATAATCTTATGTAGTGCAATAAAAATACCCGAAAGTCGTATGATGCACAATATAGGGCTGGAGGGGAGGTTAGGTGTGAGAGTATGTCAAATGTAATCGTTAAAGAAAACGAGACGTTAGATAGCGCTTTACGCAGATTCAAAAGAAACTGTGCGAAGGCAGGCATTCAGCAGGAGATTCGTAAGAGAGAGCATTACGAAAAGCCAAGCGTGAGACGTAAGAAAAAGTCTGAGGCTGCCAGAAAGCGTAAGTATAACTAATATGTGCAATGAATGACAGGGTGTCCGTAGGGACACCCTCATTTTTTGCCTTCATGGACGAGAGGCAGCATGTTGACAGGGGAGGTTTTAAAAGCCGGTTACAGCCGTAGTTCCTGGTACAGCCGTCCGATGGGAAGTCCGACTACATTGTTGTAATCCCCGCTTATTTTTTTTACATGTATCGCAAAATTGCCCTGTATGCCATAACCGCCGGCCTTGTCAAGGGAATCTCCGGAATCTACATAGGCATGCAGATCTTTTCTGGAAATGGGATAAAGGGTAACGTCCGTCTTTTCATAAAAGGTGCGGCTCTTCTGGACGCCGTCCTTCCGGATTATGAGAGATACACCGGTATAGACCTGATGGGTGCGGTCGGCAAGCATGGACAGCATATCGTAGGCCTCAGAAGAGTCCGAAGGCTTTCCAAGAATCTCATCTTTATATACGACGATGGTATCGGCTCCGATGACAGTACAGTCGCAGGACAGATCCAGACGATGAAAGACGTCCTGGGCTTTTGTCCGGGCAAGTTCCATGGCGATATCGCCAGGTTTCTCTTTTGTCGTTTTTTCTTCGCAGGAGGAAGGGATGATGTCAAATGTGATCCCTGTTCTTTCCAGCAGTTCCTTTCTGCGTGGTGAGGCAGAAGCCAAAATATATTTCATAGATAGTCTCCTTCGATGCCCCTCAGGTTTCCTGGGGAGCTTTTTCTTTTGCTATTGTACAAGTTTCGGACAGTATTGTAAATACATATTCTGAATGGCGTAGGCTGAACTGTTACTTCTGAATCGAAGAAAATAGAAACTGTATTTGCAAAGGCCGTCCGGATTTTATATAATAACAGGTAGAGATCAGGAAAATGGAGGGAATATTTATGTATATCAGCGAGATTGTTACAACACCGCCGGAGAACGTCAGTGAGAGGGCTCCTCTTGAGCAGGAAGTATATAAAGTGTTTCAGAAGCTTGGGATTGCGTACGAGCGTGTCGATAATGACCCGGCAGCTTCTATGGAAGAGTGTGCGGATATCGGAAAGGTATTTAATGCTCCGGTCCGCAAAGATGTTTTTTTATGCAACCAGAAAAAGACAAGCTTTTTCCTGCTTGTAATGCCGGAGGAGAAGGCGTTTGATACGGCTTCTTTCAGCAAGAAGCTGGGTGTATCTCATATGTCCTTTGCTTCGCCGGAGCACATGTGGGAGCATCTGGGGACTAAGCCCGGATCGGCCAGTGTAGTAGGGCTTTTAAATGACCAGGACGATTATGTTCAGCTTATCATAGATAAGGAAGTTGCAGAGGCGGAATATTTTGTGTGTAATACAGGAGTCAACACGACCCATCTGAAATTTAAGACACAGGATCTTCTGAAGAAGTTCCTTCCTCATACGCATCACAGACCGAGGATCGTAGATCTGTAGAGGAAGGACGTGAAGGCTTCTGCTGCAGCAGAATAACAATGGAGAGGCGGTACAGTTATTTGAGAAACGGAGGGAAGGAACATGCAGAGAATATCGCAGGAAGAATTTGAAACACAGCTGCGGTCGAAAAAACCAGGGGAGCGGCTGAGATTTAATGAATTAGAGATCTGGGACATGGATCTTTCCGGAAAGGATCTGAGCAATATGGACTTCAGCCTGAGTTCGTTCCAGAATACGGTGCTTAATCAGGTGGATTTTAGAGACAGTAGTGTGGAAAATGCATTGTTTGACGGATGCTCCATGCGGGAGGCCAACTTCCAGGACGCCGTTATGCGGACAGCCTCTTTTCGATCTTGTGATATGACCGGCTGTAACATCAAGGGAGCGGATCTTTTTGCGGCGGTTTTAGAGCATGCCAGGCTTGACGGGATTATTTCTGATGAACAAACGAAATGGTTCCGTATGCGTTGTCCGGAAAAAGGCGCCTTTCTCGGATATAAGAAATGTGTAAATGACAGGCTGGTGCAGCTTCTGATTCCGGCGGACGCGCTGCGGACTTCTGCCACGATGCCGTCCTGCCGCTGCAGCAAGGCAAAGGTGCTGACCATAAAAAGCTTTGATTTCAAGCAGAACTTCAGCGAAGCGTGGTCTCTGGTAGATGAGAATTTTGTCTACCGGGTCGGAGAGTGGGTGGAAGTAAAAGATTTTAATACAGACAGATGGATGGATTCGACGACAGGGATCCACTTCTGGATGCACAGAAAAGAGGCAGAGGCCTATTAAAAAAGGTGAAAATAATGAAAACAGCAAATGAGTTAAAGCAATTATTATATGATATTGACCGGAAAGGGTATCCGGCCTATAAAAGTACAAAAGGAACTTACAGATTCAGCCAGTATGAATTGGGGATTGACCATGTACAGGGGGATCCTTTTGCAGCTCCCTCAAAGCTTCATGTAGAGGTGACCGGCAAGGTGGCGGCTTTTCCCGAGCGGCTGTATGACAGCAGACATAAACGGATCGCCTTTCAGGATCATCTGACCCGGCTGTTTGCCAGACAGGCGGAGAAATTTTCTTTTCAGGCTAAGGGATCCGGGAAAAGCGGTATCCTGTCGGTTACAAGGTGCGGCCAGGAAGTTCTGGAGCGGAGTGCCTGTACGGTAGATGAGAGGACAGGGGCAGTGACCGTCCGGTTTGAGGCTGGATTTCCGGCCAACGGAAGAAGCATTAATGCGAAGGAGCTTATAAAGATTTTGTTTGATTTTCTCCCGAAATGCGTGGAACAGGCGCTGATTTATAAGAATCTGGATGCAGGAAGTGCAGAGCGTGTTATGCAGCTTTCCGAGGATCAGCAATGTATCAGGGAACAGCTGAAGGAGCAGGGTCTGATTGCATTTGTAGCAGACGGTTCTGTACTGCCGAGAGAGTCGGGTGTGTCCTCAAGGCCCATGAAGGGGGCAGTCCGGTTTCAATCCCCGGAATCTATGAAGGTGACTATGCATCTGCCGTACAAGGGTGAGTTGTCAGGTATGGGGATCAAAAAAGGGATTACACTGGTCGTAGGGGGTGGATATCACGGGAAATCCACCCTGCTGAAAGCGCTTGAGATGGGGGTATACCCTCATATTGCCGGGGATGGCAGGGAATACGTGGTTACAGATATGGATGCCGTTAAGATACGTGCGGAGGATGGAAGGAGCATCAAGCGTACGGATATTTCCATGTTTATCAATGATCTGCCAAACGGGAAGGATACGAAGGCATTTTCTACCGAGGATGCCAGCGGAAGTACATCCCAGGCGGCAAATGTGGTTGAGGCTATGGAGGCCGGTGCAAGCGTTCTGTTTATTGATGAAGATACGAGTGCGACGAATTTCATGGTACGTGACGAACTGATGCAGAAGGTGATTCACAGGGATATGGAGCCGATCACGCCGTTTATTGAGCGGATGCGGGATTTGTATGAGCTGTATGGTGTTTCTACCGTTCTTGTGGCAGGAAGTTCCGGCGCATATTTTGAGGTGGCGGATACGGTGGTGCAGATGGACCGGTATGTACCCAGGGACATTACAGAGGAGGCTAAAAGAGCGGCCAGAGACTATCCGGGCCTGGAACTGCCGGATCAGCGGGCTGTTCTGCCGGAATGTGCCCGTTATCCCAAAAAGAATCAGGGACTGATCCACAAAGGGAGAATTAAGATCAAGACCATGGGAAGGGACGGAGTGTCGCTGAACCATGAGACCATTGACCTGCGGTATGTAGAGCAGCTTGCAGATGCGGAGCAGCTGACCTGCCTTGGATATCTGGTGAAATATTTGGAGGAGCATATGCTGGACGGCCACACGAGTGTGAAAGAGCTTGTGAAGAAGACACTTCAGAATATTGAGAAGGAAGGATTTTCAGCGGTCTGCGACAGCAGTTATCTTCCCGGAAATCTGGCTCTTCCGAGAAAGCAGGAGATCTTTGCGTGCCTGAACCGGTACAGGGGGCTTAAGATGTAAGTATGAACAGAAACAAAATGGAGCTTCGGCGGATCGCATATATAAAATGTGATTTTCCGGACAAATTTGGGATTCCCAGACAGAGCGGTCTGGCAGATACTGCTGCAGAGATTATATTTGAGCCGGAATATCAGGCGGCGGAGGCCTTTCGGGGGATTGAGGAGTATTCGCATGTGTGGCTGATCTGGGGATTTTCAGAGGTTTCCGGGGAAAGCTTTAAGCCTACGGTAAGGCCCCCAAGGCTGGGCGGGAACCGGAGGGTAGGGGTGTTTGCCACTCGTTCACCGTTCAGACCCAATCCTGTCGGCCTTTCCTGCGTAAAACTGGAACGGCTTGAGTACCGGAAGGGTGAAGGACCGGTACTGGTAGTTTCCGGGGCCGATCTCATGGACGGAACGCCAATCTATGATATTAAACCATATCTTCCCTATGTGGATGCAAAGACAGATGCCAGAGGTGGATTTGCAGATCATGTGAAGGGATATGCCCTGGAGGTAGAGTTTCCGGGACAGTGGCTGTCCTGTGTGCCGGAGGAAAAGAGGGAAGCTCTGCGTCAGGTTCTGGCGCAGGATCCAAGGCCGGCTTATCAGGAGGATCCGGAGCGGATCTATGGAATGCTGTTCTCGGGGCTTGAAATAAAGTTTCGTGTAGCAGACGGGAAGCTTACCGTGTGCCGTGTGACAGATGACAGTTATTTGGAGGAATGAAAATGGAATTCGTTGTTGCTTCTTTTGAACATATTGACAGAATGTGTGAGATTACAGAACAGGCGAAACGCCAGTTAAGAGATTTGGGACTGGACCAGTGGCAGAAAGGGTATCCGTCCAGAGAGGTCTGGACGGAGGATGCCCGGAAGGGATGTACGTATCTTGCAATGGAGAACGGAGAGATTCTCGGGATTTTTGCATTTCAGACTACGCCGGATGCATCTTATAATGTAATCGACGGCAGCTGGCTGACAGACGGCAGCTATGCTTCCATGCACAGGGTCTGTGTGGCAGACGGATGTAAAGGGAAGGGAGTGGCAGGCCGAATGTTTGACTGTGGTTTCCGGATGGCACTGGAGCTTGGATTTGCCTCTGTGAGGATTGATACACATCCGGGGAATCTGCCTATGCAGAGGGCACTTGCAAAATCCGGGTTTGTCTGCTGCGGCAGGATCCGACTGGTAGGCGGCTCCGAAGATGGTGATCTCAGAATAGCCTTTGAGAAAATATTACAGGAAGTATCTTAGTAAGATACTTCCTGAAGATAAAGCCCTCTGGGATCGCAGGGGGCGCTTGATTCTTTTTTCCCTTTGAATATTTCTTCGATCTCTTCTTTTTTGCGTGTTCCTGAGCCGATCTCAAGAAGTGTTCCGACCATGATCCTTGCCATGTTGTGGAGGAAATCGTCTGCGTGGATCAGGATCTGCATTTCTTCAATGTCCCCGTAAACTTCAATGTCAAGAATGTTCCGCACCGTGGATTTTGATTTTTTCGCTGTACAGAAGTTTTTAAAATCATGTGTTCCGACAAAAAGCATTGCAGCCTGCTGCATCAGGGCCTTGTCCGGAATCTTGAAGCAGTGGTAGGTATGCTTTCGGTCAAACACGCTCGGGACGTCGGAAATGGTCATACGGTATATGTAAGTTTTGGAAGTGGCATTCAGTTGGGCATGAAAGCGTTCCGGAACCTCTTCCACGTCAATGATGGCAATATCCATCGGCAGGTATCGGTTCAGATAGTGTTTGATATCCCGGAGAGATGTGGAACAGCCGGTCTTGAAATTGGCAATCTGTGCATACGCATGAACCCCCACCTCTGTGCGGCATCCGCAAAAAAGTTCGATTGCGGTTTCTCCGGTCATTTTTCGCAGAACCTCCAGAATCTTGTTGGAGATTGTATTATTCGGTTCATCCTTACCGAGGCGGGTCCAGCCCTGGTAACGGCTTCCGTCATATTCGATTGTGAGTTTGATATTTCTCATGGTAATTGCTCCTTTGTATGGTTGGTACATGAAAAGTAATTTTAGTATAGCAAATATTATGGTATAATAAAAGAGGTAATAAACAAATCTGTTACATTACAGTAGTTTTCAGCCTGATGTCTGCAGAGTACGATGGATGCTGTCGTATCGCAGCCGAAGGGCGGATGGGAGAATAAGCAATGATCAAAGAAAGAAAAGTGTCAGATTCTGTAGTGGAGACTGTCCATATGGTACGTCCCAATCATCTGAATGCGGCCGGCCGTCTTTTCGGAGGGATACTGATGCAGTGGATTGACGAGGTGGCGGGGCTGGTAGCAAAAAGACATGCCAGAATGAATGTGACAACTGCATCCGTGGATAATCTGAAGTTCCTTCGCGGTGCTTACCAGAAGGACGTGATCGTAATCATAGGAAGGACAACATTTGTAGGGACTACATCTATGGAGGTAAAGGTTGACAGCTATGTAGAAGGCCTGGAAGGGGAAAGGATCCTGATCAACAGAGCCTATTTTACCATGGTTGCACTTGACGAAAATGACAGGCCAGCGAAAGTCCCTGAGCTGATCCTTGAGACGCAGGAAGAAAAAGAAGAGTGGGAGAATGGAAAAAAGCGCCGGGAAAACAGAGTAATGAGAAAAGCCGAAGGGTTCTAAGGCGGGGGTATATGAGGTGTCACCTCATATACCCCTGAACCATTTTTACCATATTTTCAATCTGAATCTGCTCTTCTTTGGATTTTCCTTCTTTCAGTACATCCAGAATCAAGGAAAATTCATCCGGGGAAAAACGGATGCCTTTTTTATTGGCGCTGGAGATGAGCGCCATCATCACGGGAGCAAGGGAACGCCCGCTTTTTCCCTGTGTCTGGGACGCGGCGGTCTTGATCAGCTCTAATTTGATCGGGTCAATATTCTGCATTGCAGGGTTGTTCATCCATTCATTCATGTGTGTGATCTCCTTCCTGGTCGTCCGGCATATTGCCGGTGTTTATATCGCTGTCGAACATGCTGCTGTACATATCAAACATCTCCTGTTGTTCCGGGCTTAACATTCCTTTCATAAGATCCATGGGGTTAAATCCAGATTCCCCTTCTGAGGCTGCCTGGAACATAGGGTCCGACACAGATTGCATATTCTGTACCATTTCCATCATATTCATCATACCTTCCATTTGTTCCATTTTTTCTTTTTCTTCCGGAGACATATAAGGGCCGAGATCTTCAAAAATATGGATAGGAGCCCTGGCTTTTGTAAAACTGCGGAAGTGGTTGAACGTATAGGTCAATTCAGAAAATTTTATGTATATGGCGAGAAAATGCTGTATGGACTTCGGAGCGTATGGAAGCAGCAGCTTTAGTGTATAAAGCCCGGAGGGGGAGGTAAGAACGTCGAAAGGCGTCATCGGTTTTGGTTTCTCTTGTTCCATAGGCACTCCTTAAGTTAACGTTGTAAATATATATGATTCCGGCATGGATTTTATGAAGGCTGGGAAAACTAAATGCAGGATTTCCCATATATTGATAGGGAAGGAGAAAGGAGAGATCAGGATGAACAGAACATTAATCATTGACGGAAACGCAGTTTATGAGATCGATGAGGAGTGTATGCTCGGAAAACGTATGGATCAGGAAAAGAAAAGTAAAAAAGATAAGACAGAAAACACGTACAGGGAAACCGGCAGCAATATAAGGAAAAATCAGTAGAGTATTTATATTTCGCAAAATGCTGAAAATGCTTTTATAGATTTTCAGCATTTTGTTATGAAAGTTTTACAGGCTGTTAGGATAAATGTTGTAAAAATGGTATAAAATACCTGGAAAATAACCGGAGATACGTGTTATTATTATGAAGCAACAGGATAATAGGAACAACATAAGAGAAGGGAGTTGAAGAAGCGGTGAAGAAAAAGGGGATTTTATCATTACTGGCTTTTTTGTTATCATTTACATTGTTGAGTTCAACTGTCGTTTACGCGGTTGAAGATGTTCCGCAGAACTCAGATGAGAACATGGAGGATATACAGAAACCTGATAATGAATCGGACGATAATGAAAAGGTGGATGATATAGATTCGGTGACGGGGCAGGAAAATGTGGTTCAGGATTCTGAAGATAAAGAGAGGGAAGTATCGGACGAGGGAAACCCGACAGCAAATATGAATCATTATCCGCCGGAAAGCAGGGATACAGGTTCGGATGGATCAGCCGATGTGCAGGGACATTCAGGGAGACCTTACGGCTGGTATTTTGATCAGACAGAGAAAAACTGGTATTTTTATGACAATCAGGGGAATAAACAGCCGGGCTGGCTATATTGGGAAAATAAATGGTATTATTTTGATAAAGATAATGCACAGTATCCATACGCGATGGCTGCTGACTGTAAGCTTGAAATAGGACAGAAAACTTATTTTTTTAACACGGATGGAGTTATGCTGACCGGCTGGGTGAAAAGGCAGGAAGGCTGGTACTTTGCAGACGGCAACGGAATTATGGTCACCGGGTGGCGGAAGATTGATGGTAAGTGGTATTATCTGGATGCGTCCAATGACGAGAATCCTGGCCTGATGATTTCAAATTGCCGTTATGAGCTTGGGAATGCAACGTATTTCTTTAACGGAAGCGGAGTTATGCTGACCGGCTGGGTCCGGTATCCGGAAGGGTGGTACTATGCAGGCGGAGGAGGTGCTATGCTGACCGGGTGGCAGAAGATCGGGGGTAAGTGGTATTATCTGGATGGATCCAATAATGAGAACCCGGGTCTGATGATCTCAAATGGCCGTTATAAGATTGGAAATGCGACGTATTTCTTTAACGGAAGCGGAGTTATGCTGACCGGCTGGGTCCGGTATCCGGAAGGGTGGTACTATGCAGGCGGAGGAGGTGCTATGCTGACCGGGTGGCAGAAGATCGGGGGTAAGTGGTATTATCTGGATGGATCCAATAATGAGAATCCGGGTCTGATGATCTCAAATGGCCGTTATAAGATTGGAAATGCGACGTATTTCTTTAACGGAAGCGGAGCTATGCTGACCGGCTGGGTCCGGTATCCGGAAGGGTGGTACTATGCAGGCGGAGGAGGTGCTATGCTGACCGGGTGGCAGAAGATCGGGGGTAAGTGGTATTATCTGGATGGATCCAATGCCGGTAATCCGGGTTTGATGATATACGGAGGATGGCAGAAGATCGGGAGTTTGTGGTACTATTTTGATAAAAGCGGAAGAATGTCAACCGGATGGCTTAAGTTAAACGGTAAGTGGTATTATCTGGGGACAGATGGAAGCGCTAGGTCCGGCTGGCAAAGAGTAGGCGGGGACTGGTACTATTTTTATCCGGACACAAATGCGTTAGCAGTAAATACAATCGTAGACGGTTATCAGATGGGCTCAGACGGGAAAATGGGCAAAATTGCAAGTGGAAGTTCCAGACTGAAGTGGCTTTTCCCCGCCGGTCTTCCGGTTACGCCGGTTCAGATGCAGTTGTATCTGACTACAATTAAAGTTCCGGTTATTGATGAAAATGGTAAATCAAGTACGATACAATTGACGATACATAAAAAACTCGTACGTGAGATCACGGCGGTGTTCAACGAACTGAAGGCTATCGGATTCCCGGTGCGTAAAAGTGATACTGCAGCGTATAACTGGCGTAATATGGCATCCGGCTCCAGCCGGTCCCATCATAGTTATGGCTGCGTGGTAGATTTAAACTGGAATTCAAATCCTATGATCGGAGTGACGGCAGGGAGCTACCGTCCCGGAAAAGATCCGTATTCCGTGACTTCAAGGGTGGTTCAAATCTGGAAAAATCATGGCTTTTACTGGGGCGGAGACTGGAAAACAACCAAAGATTATATGCATTTTACCTATACAAATCATTAGTCAATAAAAATAAGGGGATGTCGGATCGTGCCGACATCCCCTTATAAAATTCAGTGATTAGCAGCAGCCGTTGCCACCGAAGAAGTTTCCGCCGCCACAGCAGCAGAGGAGCAAGATGATCCACAGGCAGCTGTCGTTTCCGCATCCGCCGCATCCACCGTGGCCGCTTCCGAAACCGCCACAGCAGCAGAGAAGTAAAATGATCCACAGACAGCTGTTGTTGCCGCATCCACATTCTCCGCCAAATCTTTCAGCTGCATCACAGCCACATCCACAGTTTGTAGCACTTAAATCACTCATGTTTAAATCCTCCATATAGGTTATTTACAGTAACATAATATGCGAGGGGTGTGGATGTGTGAAACGGTTTGCTTAATATTTCATTAGTTTTTTTACAGAATGCTGATATCGCATGGCTCTGTTCTGAAGCTTCATCCTGTCCATAACAGATGTAGTTTTTTTCGTGTGCTCATCGTAAAGAGAGAGCAGGTATGGTGTGGAAAAGTTCTTGTTCTTATAGGAAGTAAAAAGGAGCCAGTTCATAATGTCAGGGTGCCAGTATTTTTCCGGGATCTGGGCGTCCCGAAGAGTAATGATAGGCTTCAGTGCCTGCATGGCAAGAGTGACAAGACGGCTTTTTGCTTCTTTCTGTCCAAAGAGTGTATCGCTTTCCAGAATAATATCATAAAGTTCATTGGAGGCTTTCCAGTACACAACAAACCCTTCCTCGTTATTAACTTGTGTCTCTTCCATATTGTGAAGGTCAAATGTCTGCATGACAGCTGTCCTTCCTGTGATTTCACGGTCGTAATCGGCGCGTCTGGCCGGATCTGACAGGACATGATAGGCTTCCAGGATCTGCTGCATCTGCTCGGTAGTATCGATGCCGTCTTTTAAGTTGACGTCCGGATGATACTGCTTGGCCAGTGTGTTTTTGGCTGCAGTGATTTCCTCCGCCGATGCTTTGACGGAAACCCCAAGTATGTCATAATAATTCTTATTATCCATGATATCCTCCCCTTATTAACATACTTATCTTACGATAAATCAGAAGAGAAATCAATTTGAAATTTATTTTTTCAGGGAATTGCGAAGGATTGACAATTTGCCCCAAATTGAATTGCAGGATAGATGGATTTCTCGTTTCAGGTGTCAGGAAAAGCAGCAGAGAATATTCTAAATTAAAAAGGAAGTTTTGCTATGGACAAAGTAAAGGAAACGATTGGGTATTGGTGCGGCGATACAAGAAATAAAAGATGTACGGGAAAGGATGTAGGCGTGGCGGTCCTGGATACAGGGCTTGCCCCTCATCCCGATTTCCGCGGAAGAGTACGGATGTTTAAGGACTGCATCAACCACAGGAATCTGCCGTATGATGACAGTGGACATGGAACTCATGTGGCAGGGATTCTTGCAGGCAGCGGGCGTATGTCGGGCGGAGTGCTGGCCGGGATGGCTCCTGAGGCGGAGCTGATCATTGTAAAAATGCTGGATCAAAAGGGAGAAGGCAGTGTGGACCAGATTTCGGAAGCCGTGGACTGGCTGAAAAAAAACTGGAGGAAATATGGGATACGGATCGTCAACATCTCTGTGGGGGCGAGGGAGGGCATCAACCGGGAGAAGGAAGTGCGGATCATACAGAGGGTGGAGGAGCTGTGGGATGCAGGTCTTGTGATCATTGTGTCGGCAGGGAATTTCGGTCCGGGCAGAGGAACGATCGCTATTCCGGGAACAAGCAGAAAGGTCATTACAGTCGGGGCGCTGTCGGATGAGAAAAAGGGATTCTGCTGTTCCGGAGAAGGGCCTACGGGGAGCTGTGTTGTGAAGCCGGATGTATTGGCTCCGGGAAGCCGCATTATTTCCTGTAATTACAGATTTGATAAAAGTACAAAACCTTATACGGTCAAAAGCGGTACCTCTATGGCAACCCCGGTTGTGTCCGGCGCCATGGCCCTGCTGCTGTCCAAATATCCGGATATGAGTAATGTGGAATTAAAATTGAAGCTGCGGCAGACCAGCAGGAGGATAGCGGACGGAAAAATGAACGGATGGGGCGCGCTCCGGGTGGATGGCCTGCTGGAATAAAAATTGTGCAAGTGTCAAGAAAAAATACTTGACATTACAGGATGAAACGAGTAAGATAACAAAGGTGATAAAAATGAACGAGATATTAAAACAAGCTCTGTTATATGATTTTTACGGAGAACTTTTGAATGATCACCAGAAGGAAATCTATGAGCAGTTTGTTCTGGAGGATTTATCCCTCAGCGAGATTGCACAGGATGCAGGCATCAGCAGGCAGGGAGTGCATGATATGGTAAAGAGGTGTCAGAAGACACTTGAGGGGTATGAAGCCAGGCTGCATCTGGTAGAGAAGTTTTTGAACATAAAAGAACAGATTCGTAAAATCGGTGCTCTGCTGGATGAATATGAAAATTCAGTGCCGCCTGCCGGAGAGATGATAGAAAAGATCCGGAGGATATCGGACGGGATTATAGAGGAGTTATAGAATGGCATTTGACAGCTTGACAGAAAAACTTCAAAATGTGTTTAAAAGCCTGCGGAGCAAAGGACGCCTCACAGAAGACGACGTAAAAGAAGCACTGAAAGAGATTAAACGTGCGCTTCTGGCTGCCGATGTCAACTTCAAGGTTGTAAAGGATTTTATTAAAAATGTCCAGGAGAGAGCTATCGGGCAGGATGTCATGAACGGTCTGAACCCCGGACAGATGGTGATCAAGATCGTGAATGAAGAACTGGTAAAGCTTATGGGCTCTGAGACGACAGAGATCAGGCTTCAGCCGGGAAGTGCCGTTACTGTCATTATGATGGCCGGGCTTCAGGGTGCAGGTAAGACAACCACTACCGCGAAACTTGCGGGAAAATATAAATTAAAAGGCAAAAAGCCTCTTCTGGTTGCATGCGATGTCTACCGGCCTGCCGCTATTAAGCAGCTGCAGGTGAACGGGGAGAAGCAGGGGGTAGAAGTATTTGCCATGGGGGATGGCCATAAGCCTTCCAATATTGCAAAGGCGGCTCTTGAGCATGCACAGAAGAACGGAAATAATCTGGTGATCCTGGATACGGCCGGCCGTCTTCATATTGATGAAGATATGATGGCTGAGCTTCAGGAAATTAAAGAAACCGTTTCCGTACATCAGACGATTCTGGTCATAGACGCCATGACCGGGCAGGATGCAGTCAATGTGGCGAAAGACTTTAACGAGAAGGTCGGTGTAGACGGCGTGATCGTAACAAAGCTGGACGGCGACACCAGAGGCGGTGCGGCATTGTCCGTCAAGGCTGTGACAGGAAAGCCGATTCTGTATGCAGGTATGGGGGAGAAGCTTTCCGATCTGGAGCAGTTTCATCCGGACCGCATGGCTTCCCGCATTCTGGGCATGGGTGATGTGCTCACTCTGATCGAAAAGGCCGAGGCGCAGATTGACGAAGAAAAAGCAAAGCAGATGAGCCAGAAGTTTAAGAAGGCGCAGTTTGATTTTGAAGATTATCTCGAAAGTGTAAAGCAGATGAGAAACATGGGGGGCTTAAGCAGTATCATGGGTATGATGCCGGGCCTCGGCGGCATGGGAAAGATGAAGGGGATCGACGAAGCGCAGGCGGCTGAAGCTGAGAAGAAGATGGGCCGGATGGAGGCCATCATCTATTCTATGACTGTGGAAGAAAGACAGAACCCGGATCTTCTGAATCCGTCCAGAAAGCATCGGATCGCAAGAGGCGCCGGCGTTGACATCAGTGAGGTCAACCGCATGGTGAAACAGTTCAATGAGATGAAAAAGATGATGAAGATGATGGGAAGAGGCGGCAAGAGAAACAGATTCCGAATGCCGTTTTAGATGGTATAAGGCGCATATGAGCGCATTATATAAACAGACAAATTATGTGGAGGTGAAATGAAATGGCAGTAAAGATCAGATTAAGAAGAATGGGGCAGAAGAAGGCACCTTTCTATAGAATCGTTGTGGCAGATTCCAGATCTCCGAGAGATGGTAAATTCATCGATGAGATCGGAACATACGATCCGAACCGTGAGCCAAGCGCTATCTCAGTTGACGAAGAGGCGGCTAAAAAATGGCTGAACACAGGTGCACAGCCGACAGAGACGGTCAGCAAGATTTTCAAAGCAGCTGGCATTGAAAAATAAGATTTGGCCGGGGGTGTGCAAATATGAAAGAGCTGGTAGAGGTAATTGCAAAAGCTTTGGTGGATGATCCGGAAAGTGTTGTCGTGACCGAGCGTGAGGACAGGAAAGCTACGGTCCTGGAAGTACGTGTTGCAGATTCTGATATGGGAAAGGTAATCGGAAAGCAGGGGCGCATTGCAAAAGCAATCCGTTCGGTTGTAAAGGCGGCAGCTGCAAAGGAAGACAAAAAAGTGATTGTAGATATTTTAGACTGATTATGAAAAAGGGGACAGGTTCCGGACAATGGACGGCCTGCCCTCGTTTTTATATCACGGGATTGGAGTAGTATGGAAGATATGTTGCAGGTCGGCGTAATCACACAGACCCACGGAGTACGAGGGGAAGTGAAGGTGTATCCCACCACGGATAACGCAGAACGTTTTAAAGAATTAAAGAAGGTAGTTCTTGATACAGGGAAAGAGCCCCTGCCTTTGGAGATCGAGAGCGTAAAGTTTTTTAAACAGTTTGTGATTCTGAAGTTTAAGGGCATTGACAATATCAATGATATTGAAAGATATAAGAGGTGTCCGCTGCTGGTTACAAGAGAGGAAGCCGTGGAGCTTGAAGAGGATGAGTATTTTATCGCGGATATGATAGGCATGACAGTGGCCACAGACGGCGGAGAATTATTCGGGACACTGAAGGACGTGATCCGGACCGGGGTCAATGATGTATATGTGATTCACAGTGACAGGCACGGGGAGGTTTTGCTGCCGGCTATTAAAGACTGTATTCTTGAGGTAGATATCAAAGGCCGCAGGATGACGGTGCATCTGCTTGACGGTCTTGTATAAGGTTCAGAGGAGGAAAGTATGCGGTTTTATATTATGACACTGTTCCCGGAGATGGTTATGGACGGGCTGAATACGAGTATTATCGGACGGGCTGTAGAGAAAGGACTTTTGTCTGTCGATGCAGTCAATATCAGAGATTATGCCTTTAATAAGCACAACAGTGTGGATGATTATCCCTATGGCGGAGGAGCAGGGATGCTGATGCAGGCAGAGCCGGTATATCAATGTTATCAGGCCGTGAAGGAACGGATTGAGAGCTGCCGCCGGCAGGAAAACGGCAGGGAGCCGGGGAAGCACCGGGTCATTTATCTCTCTCCTCAGGGAAAGACTTTTCATCAGGAAATGGCAGAGGAGTTTGCGCAGGAGGAAGATCTGGTGTTTCTGTGCGGGCACTATGAGGGCATTGACGAGCGTGTGCTGGAGGAGATCGTGACGGATTACGTATCGGTGGGCGATTATATCCTGACCGGCGGAGAGCTTCCGGCCATGATCATGGTGGATGCGATCTCAAGGCTTCTGCCCGGGGTGCTGCACAATGACGTGTCTGCGGAATTTGAAAGTTTTCAGGATCATTTACTCGAATACCCCCAGTATTCGAGGCCGGAAATCTGGCATGAAAAACGAGTTCCGGAGGTACTGCTGTCGGGGCATCACGCCAATATTGAGAAGTGGAGAAAAGAACAGTCCGTGATACGCACAGCAGCAAACCGCCCGGATCTGCTCAAAAAAGCACTGCTTACAGAAGAGGAAAGGGAGCTGGCGGCCAGAATTCGAGCAGGAATTCTATAAAAATACCTTGCCTTTCTCCGGCAGATATGCTATCATTTTATATGTTGTGAAGAAAAACAGATGGTCCTCTGGTACAATTGTATTAAGAACATCGAAGTAAACAAGGAGGTCACACACAATGAACGATATTATTAAGAATATTGAGGCTGCCCAGTTGAAAGAGAAGGCGCCGGAATTCCACGTTGGAGATACCGTAAAGGTTTACGGTAAGATCAAAGAGGGAAACAGAGAGAGAGTTCAGATTTTTGAGGGTACAGTTCTTAAAAGGCAGGGCGGAAGCACAAGAGAGACATTTACTGTCAGAAAGACATCCAACGGAGTTGGTGTTGAGAAGACATGGCCGCTGCACTCACCAAACGTTGAAAAGGTTGAAGTCATAAGAAGAGGTAAGGTAAGAAGAGCGAAACTGAACTACTTAAGACAGCGTGTAGGTAAGAAGGCTAAAGTAAAAGAATTAGTAAAATAAGAAACACTGTAAAAGGACAAGTACATACCGTATATTGTCCTTTTTCTGATATAAGAGGATTTTATGAGGAAGAAAAAACTGAATTTCAGGCGCCGAAGGAGAAAGCGGCGCAAGATAAGTTTTGAATTGGATTTTGAACGGCTTCGGGCTTTTGGCCGCTGGACCTTCAAGATTGCAGTGGTTTGTCTCCTTGCGTATGTACTGGTTTTTTATTTCGGGCAAAGAGTAAGCACAGTCGGAGACTCTATGAAGCCGGTGCTTGAGAACGGAGATGTGGTCCTGGTCAACCGGATCGTGTACAATGCGACTACGCCGAAGCGTGGGGATGTGGTGGTATTTAAACCGAAGGGAAATGACAATACTCATTACTATATTAAACGGATCATCGGGCTTCCCGGAGAAACCATTGAAGTGATTGAAAATAGTGTTTACATTAACGGGAAGAAGCTTGAGGAGGAATACGATACTACAAGGATTGACAATGTAGGAGTGCTTTCCGAAAAAATGAAACTGAAAGAGGATGAGTTTTTTGTACTTGGAGATGACAGAGAGAACAGTGAGGACAGCCGAAGCGCTGATGTGGGTAATATAAAGAGGGCCTATATTTACGGAAGGGCCTGGTTTGTACTGTACCCAGGAAAAAATTTTGGATTGGTGAGGTAAAGAATATGCATTTTCAGTGGTACCCGGGTCATATGACGAAAGCGAAGCGTATGATGCAGGAAAATATGAAGCTCATTGACCTGGTGATTGAGCTTGTAGATGCAAGGATCCCGTTAAGCAGCAGGAACCCGGATATTGACGAGCTTGGGAAAAACAAGGCAAGGCTTGTACTCCTGAACAAATCAGATCTGGCGGAAGAAAAATGGAATGATGCATGGGCAGAATATTTTAAATCAAGAGGGTTTTCTGTCGTACAGGTGAATTCCCGAAAGGGCGGGGGCATCAAATCAATCCAGAGTGTCATCCGGACCGCCTGCAGTGAGAAGATTGAGAGGGACCGAAAGCGAGGGATTCTGAACCGGCCGGTGAGGGCTATGGTGGTCGGAATCCCGAATGTGGGGAAGTCTACTTTTATTAATGCTCTGGCGGGGAAAGCATGTGCAAAAACCGGGAATAAGCCCGGAGTGACAAAGGGGAAGCAGTGGATCCGGCTGAATAAACAGGTGGAGCTGTTGGATACGCCCGGAATTCTCTGGCCGAAATTTGAGGATCAGGAGGTTGGGCGAAGACTTGCATTTATCGGTTCCATCAAGGATGAGATTCTAAACACTGAGGAACTTGCCGCTGAACTGATCCGTTTTTTGGGTCAGTATTATCCTGAAGTAATTCCGGACAAATACAGTGTGGATATGGAGGAAGACCCTTATACAGTGATAAGGGGGATCGCTAAGAGCAGGAATTGTATTTTGCGTGGAAACGAGCTTGATACAGAGAAGGCAGCGTTTATGTTCCTGGATGATTTTCGGAACGGGCGCCTGGGAAGGCTGACACTGGAATATCCGGAATCACTGTGATAACATCTGATTCGGGGAAAGTACCCTCAGTGAACAAGGGTATCCTGACAGAACAGGGCAGGACAATATGCCGGAGAGATTCGGAAAGGGGAAAGAGATTTATGTCAAGACACAGCAGAAAGAGAGGGGCCGGAGGAGTTTTCGGTGCATTACTCGGATGGATCGTATATATTCTGATTATCGTCGGCCTAACCTATCTGATCATCACTTTTGTAGGTCAGAGGACGAGGGTCAGCGGCTCATCCATGGAGACAACCTTAAGCCATGGGGATAATCTGATCGTAGATAAGATATCGTATCGTTTTCAGGATCCAAAGCGTTATGATATTATTGTTTTTCCTTATAAGCATGAGGAAAATACATATTATATCAAGCGGATCGTTGGGCTTCCCGGAGAAACTGTCCAGGTGATTGACGGATACACGTATATCAATGGGGAGCTTTTAGAGGGTGATGTGTACGGGACCGAGGTTATGGAATCCTCCGGCATTGCAGGGGAGCCGGTGGTGCTCGGGGAGGATGAGTATTTTGTGCTGGGAGATAACCGGAACCATAGTCTGGACAGCCGGGATCCAAGTGTAGGAGTTTTGCACAGAAAAGACCTGATGGGGAAAGCGTGGGTGCGTATCTATCCGTTTGAAAATATGGGAGTAATCAAACATGAGTAAACGGGAAGAGGAAAGGATGAAAAAACAGCAGGAAAAGCTGGCAAAGGAGCTGGCGAGGCTGAAAGAGATGAGCAGTTATGAAACGGAGTATGCCTCCAGCCGGTATATCTGCGGAATTGACGAGGTGGGCAGAGGGCCGCTTGCAGGACCGGTGGTAGCCGGAGCAGTCGTTCTGCCCAAAGATGTCTCTATTCTTTATCTGAATGATTCTAAGAAGCTGTCTGAGAAAAAGAGAGAAGCCCTGTATGAGGAGATAATGGAGAAAGCGGAGGCTGTCGGACTGGGGATCGTAGGCCCCGCAAGAATTGACGAGATTAATATTTTGCAGGCAACTTATGAAGCGATGCGTATGGCTGTCTGTGAGGTGGAAAAAAAGCTCGGCAGAAAACCGGACGTCCTGCTGAACGATGCCGTTACGATACCCGGGGTGGATACGAAACAGGTGCCGATCATCAAAGGGGATGCAAAAAGTATATCAATTGCAGCGGCAAGTATCGTGGCGAAGGTGACGAGGGATCGTATGATGGTGGATTACAGCAGGGAGTTTCCGGGCTATGATCTGGAAAGCAACAAGGGCTATGGGACAAAAGCGCATATTGCAGGACTGAAAGAGTTCGGGGCTTCGTCCATTCACCGCAGGACATTTATCAAAAAATTTGTGGAGCAGGAGGGTTAACGCTCCCGCAGAACAAAAACAGGTATCTGTTTGTATGCAGAGGAGGCTTGCGGCTTGAGTGAAAACAGAAAGGCCGGGCGTCGTGGATCTACGGAAAGGAACAGGCGCAGGCTGGGTGCAGAAAAGGAACAGAAGGCAGGGAAGTATCTGGAGGATGCCGGATATGAGATTCTCGAATATAATTATCGGTGCAGGGCGGGGGAGATAGATATCGTAGCAAAAGACGGCAACTATCTGGTGTTCTGTGAGGTGAAGTACCGTTCCGGTACTGGAAGCGGACATCCTCTGGAGGCAGTGGATTTCAGGAAACAGAAGATTATATCCAGATGTGCGCTTTACTACCTGACCAGAGGAGGAATACAGGATGTACCCTGCAGATTTGACGTGGTCAGTATGACGGATGAAGAGATACTTGTGGTAAAGAATGCATTTGATTCTACAGATCTGTGATTTTGCAGGAAGTTTCATCTGTGAGACCGGTACAGAGGAGGCTATAGAAAGGGAAAAGAAATTTATGGGATTTGGAATAAAATATAAAAATAACGAGCATATTTTTGAGGAAAGGGTCAGAAACGGCGTGCCATTCCTTTGTTATCCCCTGATTGAAAATACGGGTATTGTGCAGCACGGATTTTCTACACGGCTCGGAGGCGTCAGTAAGGGGCACTGTGCCACAATGAATATCAGCACAACAAGGGGGGACGATCCCAAGGACGTTGCAGAAAATAAAAAACGTATTGCAGGGGCGATCGGCGTTTCTCCCGGTGATATGACATTTACCCATCAGACCCATACAACCAACGTAGCAGTTGTGAAAGAAAAAGACAGGGGAGGACGCTTTCCGGAGACAGACGGAATGGTCACCAATGTCCCGGGAATCTGCCTTGTGACCTTTTACGCTGACTGTGTTCCCCTGTTCTTTGTTGATCCTGTCAGGAAAGCGATCGGACTCAGCCATTCCGGATGGCGGGGGACTGTCGGAAAGATCGGGAGAGTGACTGTTGAGAGGATGAAAGAGGAGTACGGGACAGACCCGCAGGACGTGATTGCGGCTGTCGGACCGTCGATCTGCCAGGACTGCTATGAAGTAAGAGAAGATGTAATACAAGAGTTCCAAAAGGCCTTTGATAAAAGCGTATGGGGCGAATTGTTTTATCAGAAAGAAAACGGGAAGTACCAGCTGAATCTCTGGAAGGCGAATGAGGTGGTATTTCGGGAGGCCGGGATTCAAAAAGAGAATATCGCAGTGACAAATGTATGCACACACTGCAATCCGGAGATTCTGTTTTCACACAGAGCCACAGGCGGAAAACGCGGAAACCTGAGTGCATTTCTTGCATTGAAATAATCATATAGAATGAAAATCAACGATTCCTTGCCTGACGGCAACGGATCATGGAAAGGAGGAGCGCCTATGGATGGAACGACAGCGACAGAAGAGGTGGCAGAGGTAGCCAGCAATACAGTGGAGGAAGTCAATCAGCTGACCGGCTATATTCAGGAGAATATACCTGCTATGATCGGATTTGGCGTGAAGGTGATCCTGGCTCTGGTATTTTTCTTTTTGGGAAGAATTATCATTACGTGGATCCGCAGGCTGGTGAGGCGTTCTCTGGAACGCTCTGCCGTCGAAAAAGGGGTAGAACAGTTCGTGGATTCTCTGCTGAAATTTACGTTATATTTTATGCTTCTGTTCAGTATCGCTACAAAATTTGGGGTGGACACGGCTTCGGTGGCAGCGCTTATTGCGTCCGGCGGTGTTGCGCTTGGGCTTGCCCTCCAGGGGAGCCTTTCTAATTTTGCAGGCGGCGTATTGATCCTGCTTTTAAAGCCTTTTGAGGTGGGAGATTATATTATTGAGGATACCAATAAAAATGAGGGGACGGTAAAGGAAATCCAGATTTTCTATACAAAGCTTTGTACCATTGACAATAAGACGATTGTCATCCCCAACGGAATCCTGACGAATAACAGCCTGACCAATGCAACCGCCAAGGATGAGAGAAGGCTGGACCTTAAGATCGATATTTCTTATGATGCGGATCTTAAGAAGGCCAAGTTGCTGATTGAACGTATATTGACAGAGGATGAGGCAGTCTTACAGGATGAGGAGATCAATGTGTTTGTGGATTCTCTTGGAGAGAGTTCGGTGGTAATCGGGGCAAGAGCTTGGACAAAAAGTGAGGCGTTCTGGCCGGCAAGATGGAGGATTCTTGAAGAGATTAAGGAACAGTTTGATGAAAACGGGGTTGAGATTCCTTACCGGCAGCTTATGGTGCATATGGCAGAAAAATAAATTCATCTCAGAGGGCAGGAGTCAGAAAGATCTGCTGTATAACAAAAATATATAACAAAAACCCGCAAGTTTCACTTCAAAAACCTGCGGGTTCTTTTGTAAGCTGGAAATCGGACTTGAACCGACGACCCCTTCATTACGAGTGAAGTGCTCTACCGACTGAGCTATTCCAGCGTTCCATAAGAGTGGCAACTGTTATAATGACAGCCACGAATTATATTATAACAAATTTAAAAAGATTTGCAAGAACTTTTTTGAATAAACAGGAATAACAGCAAAAAATGTATCATTTTAAAACCGATGCAGACACCATCTTTCCAATAAATTAATCAGAGAATACAGTATGGTTGCCATCACACACAGAAGCACGATGCTCATCAAAAGCCAATCCATTTTAAACACCTGGCTGGAATAGATGATCAGATATCCAAGTCCGTTCCTTGCAGCAAGGAATTCTCCGATGATCACGCCCACCAGACAAAGTCCGATGTTCACTTTCATGTTGCTGATGATGGCCGGCAGGGAGCTTGGGAGGACGACCTTGGTAAGGGCCTGGAGCTTATGCCCCTGCAGGGTGTAGATCAGCTTGATCTTTCCGGGATCTACGGTGGTGAAGCTGGCATAGAGATTCAGGATACTGCCGAAGATAGCCACCGACATACCGGCGACGATGATCGTCGTTGTGTTTGCTCCGAGCCACACGATCAGAAGCGGCGCCAGGGCAGACTTTGGGAGGCTGTTTAAAACAACCAGATAGGGGTCGAGGATCTCGGAGAGCTTGGTGCTGAACCACAGTGCTACTGCCGCCAGGATGCTGACGGCAATTACAAGCAGGAAGCTTAAGATCGTCTCGTACAGCGTAACGCCTGTATGAAGAAAAATGCTTTTGTCCAGTGTCATTTCCCAGAAGCAGATTGCTATTTTGGACGGACTGCTGAAGATGAAGGAATCAATGATCCCTACATTGGCAGTGAATTCCCAGATGAATAAAAAGCTCAGAAGGATCAGGACTCTGGAGATCCGGACGATCCGTTTATGCTTCCGGTGGTTTTTCAGATATTGCAGCTGGCTTTTTGACAGCTCACTCATCAATGTTCAGCTCCTTCCATATCAGGTTAAAATATGTTTTAAATTCAGGTGCATTGCGCCGGTTCAGAGGAGTGTCCTGCTCAAGGTCAAAAATGAGGGGGATCGTCTGTTTCATGACGGCCGGACGTTTGGATAGTATGATGACCCGGTCTGCCAGTGAGATGGCCTCGGAGAGGTCATGGGTGACAAGGATTGCAGATTTTTCCTCCTTGCGGATGATCTGGCCGATATCATCCCCGACGTTCAGGCGGGTCTGATAGTCAAGGGCAGAGAAGGGTTCATCAAGCAGAAGCAGGTCCGGCTCCAGCACAAGGGTACGGATCAGGGCGGCGCGCTGGCGCATGCCTCCGGAGAGCTCAGAAGGCCTTGAATTTTCAAATTTTTTAAGTCCGTACATATCCAGGAGGTCATGGGCCTTTGCCTTTGTTCTAGCAGTCAGCATATGCTGTACCTCCAGCCCGAGGATTACATTGTTGTAGATGGTACGCCACTCAAAAAGTTCATCATGCTGAAGCATATATCCCACATTGGTGGTGCTTTCTCTTAAGTATTTTCCGTTGATTTTGATCAGTCCCTTTTCCGGCTCGATCAGCCCTGCGATCAGGGACAAAAGCGTGGATTTGCCGCATCCGGAAGGACCTACGATGGAGACGAATTCACCTTTGTTCAGACAAAAGGAAATGTCTGTAAGAGCAGGTGTTTCTCCGTCCAGCGTATGATAGGCGTAGTGGATATTTTTCAGTTCTAATACTTGTTCCATAAAGGCCTCCAACAGGGAATATATATTATTTTATGTAAATGAAGAAAATAAGTGAGGGAATACTACTTGTCATAATGTGTCAGAAAAGTTATAATTTCAAAAGAATCTGTGGGTCTGACGAAGGGGAAGAGAACGATATGAATTATCAGAGAGAACTGGATAAGTTAGTGAAAAAGCTGGCTGGGGAGGAACACGTGCCGAGGCTTCTGCTCCACAGCTGCTGTGCACCCTGCAGCAGCTATGTGCTGGAATATCTGAGCAATTATTTTGAGATCACGGTTTTTTATTATAATCCGAATATTTTCCCGGAGAGTGAATATACCAAAAGGATATGGGAACAGCAGATGCTGATCGACAAGCTTCCGGCAAAACATCCGGTTTCATTTATGGCGGGACGTTATGACAAAGAACGCTTTTATGAGCTGGCGGAAGGGATGGAACATATCAAAGAGGGCGGCTTGCGGTGCCTGAAATGCTATGAGCTTCGTCTGAGGGAGACGGCAGAGATCGCGGCAAAAGCAGGTTTTGATTATTTTACGACGACTTTAAGCATCAGCCCGCTTAAGAACGCCGCACGGCTGAACGAGATCGGCATACGGCTTGCCGGGGAGTACGGCGTCGAATATCTTCTGTCGGATTTTAAGAAGAAAAACGGATATAAACGTTCGATAGAGCTGTCGAAACTGTATGGACTTTACCGCCAGGATTACTGCGGCTGTGAATTTTCCATGGAGAAGCCAGATAAGACAAGAAAGAAACAATAATGTTTGATTCTGTGAAGAAATGTGGTAAAATCGTTTCATGTATGATAGTTGTCCTTTGCAGAGAAGGGGATGTTACCCCTGTGCGCTGAGGATACAGGAAAAGGAGAAAAGGTATATGGCACAGTTATGGGGCGGCCGTTTCACAAAAGAAACGGATCAGCTGGTATATAATTTTAATGCGTCAATTTCATTTGACCGAAGGTTTTATGCACAGGATATTAAAGGGAGCATCGCACATGTGATGATGCTTGCAAGGCAGGGGATCCTTACAGAAGCGGAGGAAGAGCAGATTCTGGAGGGACTTCAGGGAATCTTAAGCGACGTTGAGTCCGGAAAGCTTGCGATTACAGAAGAATATGAGGATATCCACAGCTTTGTGGAGGCAACGCTTACGAGCCGGATCGGAGACGCCGGCAAAAAGCTGCATACCGGCAGAAGCCGTAATGATCAGGTGGCTTTAGACATGAAGCTTTATACAAGAGATGAGGTAGAGGCTCTGGATACTCTAACAGAGGAGCTGCTGCATACAGTTCTGGCGATCATGAAGGAGAATCTTGACACCTTTATGCCGGGCTTTACCCATCTTCAGAAAGCTCAGCCGATTACACTGGCTCATCATATGGGCGCTTATTTTGAGATGTTCAGAAGGGATCATGAACGGCTGAGAGATATATACCGGAGGATGAATACCTGCCCGTTAGGGTCAGGGGCGCTGGCGGGAACCACGTATCCGCTGGACCGGATGTATACGGCAAAGCTTCTTGGATTTGACGGGCCCGCCTTAAACAGTATGGACGGGGTGTCGGACCGGGATTACCTGATCGAGCTTTTGTCGGCTCTTTCTATGATTATGATGCACCTCAGCAGATTTTCAGAGGAGGTTATTATCTGGAACAGCAATGAGTATCAGTTTGTGGAGATTGATGATGCCTACAGTACCGGGAGCAGTATTATGCCTCAGAAAAAGAATCCGGACATTGCAGAGTTGGTGCGGGGCAAGACCGGGAGAGTTTACGGTGCTCTTCAGGCACTTTTGACTACGATGAAGGGGCTTCCGCTTGCATACAATAAAGATATGCAGGAGGATAAGGAGTGGGCGTTTGATGCCATTGATACGGTGAAGGGCTGTATTGCGCTGTTTACCGGCATGCTGAAAACCATGCAGTTTCGGAAGGATCGGATGGAAAAAAGTGCCAGCCGTGGATTTACCAATGCCACGGATGCTGCCGATTATCTGGTGAATCACGGGGTTGCATTCCGTGATGCCCACAGCATTGTGGGGCGTCTGGTGCTTTTATGTATGGAACGGGGAATTTCTCTGAATGACCTGCCGCTTTCTGCCTATCAGGAGGTTTGCCCGGTCTTTGAGGAGGATATCTATGAGGCTGTCAGCCTTAAGACCTGTGTGGACAAGAGAAAGACCACAGGGGCGCCCGGAAGGGAAGCTATGCAGGAAATGATAGACGCGTGTCAGGCTTATATGGACGCATATTAAGAGATTTTTTGAATATTTATAGAAGAATGTGACAGGAGGAGAAGTAAGATGGATAAAAAACTGAAGGTAGGGATCTTAGGAGCTACAGGGATGGTCGGACAGCGTTTTATTACGCTGCTTGACGGGCATCCGTGGTTTGAGGTGGTGACAGTAGCCGCAAGTCCCAGGTCTGCCGGAAAGACTTATGAGGAGGCGGTGGGAGGCCGCTGGAAGATGACCGCACCGATGCCGGAAGCAGTGAAAGGACTTGTGGTGTCCAATGTCAATGAGGTGGAAAAGGTTGCCGCAGGCGTGGATTTTGTGTTCAGCGCCGTTGATATGACAAAGGATGAGATCCGGGCAATTGAGGAGGCCTATGCAAAGACGGAGACACCGGTCGTATCCAATAACAGCGCACACCGCTGGACGCCGGATGTTCCCATGGTAGTGCCGGAGGTCAATGCAGATCATTTTGATGTGATTGAGGATCAGAAGAAGCGTCTCGGGACCAGCAGAGGATTTATTGCCGTAAAACCGAACTGCTCGATCCAAAGCTATGCGCCGTGTCTGGCTGCATGGAAGGAATTCGGACCGAAGGAAGTGGTGGTTACGACCTATCAGGCGATTTCCGGAGCCGGAAAGACTTTTCAGGACTGGCCGGAGATGGTGGAAAATATTATTCCGTACATCGGCGGGGAGGAAGAGAAAAGTGAACAAGAGCCTCTCCGGGTGCTCGGCAGGGTGGAAAATGGCCGGATCGTGAAAGCAGAATCCCCGAAGATTACCTGTCAGTGTGTGCGTGTTCCGGTACTGGACGGACATACGGCGGCCGTATTTATTAAGTTCGAGAAAAAGCCCCAGAAGGAGCAATTGATAGAAAAGCTTGTAAACTTCCGTGGGTTCCCGCAGGAGGCAGAGCTTCCCAGCGCACCGAAGCAGTTGATCCAGTACCTTGAGGAGGATAACCGTCCCCAGGTACGCCTGGACGTGGATTACGAGAACGGTATGGGCATCTCTGTAGGAAGGCTGAGAGAAGACAGTATGTTTGACTATAAATTTATCGGGCTTTCCCACAATACGATCAGAGGCGCCGCAGGAGGAGCTGTTCTCTGTGCGGAGGCACTGACTGCCAAGGGGCTGATTCAGTCAAAATAAGGAAATGGAGAAAAAGGAAATGGAAGGAATGGGACAGGAAATCTTAAAATTCACACAGAACAGGGAGTTGTCCTGGCTTGAATTTAACAAGCGAGTGCTGGAAGAGGCAAGGGATATCACAGTACCGCTTCTGGAAAGGCTGAAATTTGTTGCAATCTTTACCAGTAATCTGGACGAGTTTTTTATGATCCGTGTGGGCAGCCTGTTCGATATGGCGCACACGGATGCAAATGCGGTAGACAGCCGTTCCGGTATGACGGCGGACGAGCAGCTTGCAAAGATCTATGAGGCGGTGATCCCGCTTTACAAAGAGCGGGAAAAGACTTACGCAGATATAAAGAAACAGCTGCATCCTTACGGGGTATGCGGACTGGATTTTAAAGAGCTTGAGCAGAATGAAAAGAAATATGTGAAAAAGTATTTTAAAGAACAGATCCTGCCGGTTCTTTCCCCTCAGATCGTAGATGCCAACCATCCATTTCCGCATCTTCTGAATAATGAGATTTATGTTACGGCGAATCTGAAGCATAAAGAAAAAACAAGGATAGGGATCGTACCGGTTCCTCAGTTCATTTCAGAGGTCTTATATCTCCCGGGGCATGACATCCGCTATATCCGGATGGAAAAGGTAATCATGGAATATCTGAATATGGTTTTTGAGAAGTATACAGTTTCCGATGCCAATTATATCTGTGTCACCCGCAATGCAGATGTGTCGCCGGATGACGAGGCGCTGGAGGTGACGGAGGATTTCCGCAACCTGATGCAGAAGACGCTTCATAAGCGCCGTAAAATGGCTGCAGTACGGCTGGAGGTGGCGGAAAAACTGAGTGAAGATATGCAGAAATATTTCTGTGAAAAGTTTCAGATACGGCCATATCAGATTTTCCGGACGAAGATGCCGATGAAGCTGTCCTACAGTTTTGCTATGAGCAGCCATTTGCCGGAGCATATGAAAAAGTCCCTTACATATCCGGCATTTTCCCCTCAGGAATGTGCCAGGGTGCAAAACGGCAGCATCATGAAGCAGATCCGCAGGAAAGATCTTCTGCTCTTTTACCCTTACGAGAGCATGAACCCGTTTTTAAAGCTGGTCAAAGAAGCATCTGTCGATCCGAATGTCCTGACGCTCAAGATTACAATATACAGGCTGGCGAAAAAGGCCCGTCTGGTGGAATATCTGTGCACGGCGGCGGAGAACGGGAAAGAGGTTACGGTATTGATCGAACTGCGGGCAAGGTTCGACGAGCAGAACAACATCGGATGGTCCGAGCGGCTGGAAGAGGCAGGGTGCCGCGTGATCTACGGCTTTGACAATTATAAGGTGCACTCTAAGATCTGTCTGATCACCTACAGGAACCGCGGTGAGATCCAGTACATTACACAGATCGGTACAGGAAATTACAATGAAAAAACAGCAGGCATGTATACAGATCTGTCTCTGATCACAGCCAATCCACAGATTGGTGCAGATGCCACAGAGTTTTTCAAGAATATGTCCATCAGCAACCTGGAAGGGGCGTACAGGCATTTGATCGTTGCTCCCACAGGTCTGAAACAGAAAGTGCTGTCTTTGATTGATGAAGAGATCCAGAAAGGGAGCGAAGGAAGAGTCATCATGAAAATGAATTCCCTGACGGATGTAGATTTTATAGAGAAGATCGCGGAAGCATCCTGTGCAGGGGTAAAGATTGATCTGATCGTCAGAGGGATCTGCTGTATGCTGCCGGGAATTGAGGGGTATACCGAAAATGTCAGAGTCATGAGTGTTGTCGGGCGATATCTGGAGCATCCTCGTATTTTCAGCTTCGGCACCGGATCCGGCCAGAAAATGTATATCGGTTCTGCGGATATGATGACAAGAAATACTGAAAAACGAGTGGAGGTTGCCTGTCCGATCCTGGACGAGGATATCAGGAGACAGATCAACCATTATCTGAAGGTCATGCTCAGTGACAACATCAAGGCGAGGGTGCTGCAGAGTGACGGCTCCTACCGAAGAAAGGAGCAGTCGCAGCCGTTTGTGGATTCTCAGGCTGTATTTATGGAAGAAGCGATTGCGGCGTCAAGGAAGGAAGAAGAAAAGAAGCCAAGTATGATAGACCGGGTGAAAAAAATGTTCCGGAAATAGTAAAAAAGACAGGAGTTTAGGATAATATATGGGGAAATCACTTTATATAGCTGAAAAGCCAAGTGTTGCACAGGAATTTGCGAAAGCACTTAAGCTGGCGTCAAAAAGAAAAGATGGTTACCTGGAATCAGAGGATGCAGTGGTTACCTGGTGCGTAGGGCATCTGGTAACTATGAGCTATCCGGAAGAATATGATCCTGCGCTTAAAAGGTGGAGCCTTGAGACTCTGCCTTTTATTCCGCAGGATTTTAAGTATGAAGTCATTCCCGGGGTGGCGAAACAGTATAAGATCGTTGAGGGGCTTTTGAACCGCAAGGATATTGAGACGATTTATGTCTGCACGGATTCCGGGCGGGAGGGAGAATATATTTACCGTCTGGTAGAACAGCAGGCAAAGGTCCGGGGAAAGAAACGCCGCCGTGTGTGGATCGATTCTCAGACAGAGGAGGAAATCCTGCGGGGAATCCGGGAGGCGAAGGATCTGAAAGAGTATGATAACCTGTCGGACTCCGCATATCTGAGGGCAAAGGAAGATTATCTGATGGGGATTAACTTCTCCCGCCTGCTGACATTAAAATATGGCAACAGTATCTCTGGATATCTGAATACGAAATATTCTGTCATATCTGTGGGACGTGTGATGACGTGTGTCCTCGGCATGGTAGTGAGAAGAGAGCGGGAGATCCGTGATTTTGTGGAAACGCCGTTTTACAGAGTGGTAAGTATCGTCGGGAATGAGGGGGAGACATTTGAAGGAGAATGGAAGGCAGTCAAAGGATCCCGGTGGTTCGAATCTTTTGATCTTTATAAAGAAAACGGTTTTAAGGAGAGAAGAAAGGCAGAAGAACTGATCAGGTCTTTGAGCGAACCTGCGCCTGTCGTATGCCAGATTGCTTCTATTGAGAAGAAGAAAGAAAAGAAAAACCCGCCTCTTTTGTTTAATCTGGCAGAACTTCAGAATGAGTGCTCTAAGAGGTTCAAGATTAGTCCGGACGAGACTCTGCGGCTTGTCCAGGAGATGTATGAAAAGAAGCTGGTAACATATCCGAGGACAGACGCCCGTGTACTGTCCGCTGCGGTAGCAAAAGAGATCCATAAAAACCTGAACGGGCTGATGCAATATGAACCGGCTGTTCCGTGGTTACGTGAGATTGTATCTTTCGGAAGCCATAAAAGCATCGGCAGGACGAGGTATGTGGATGATAAACAGATTACGGATCACTATGCGATTATCCCGACAGGGCAGGGGCTTCGTACATTACCGTCACTTTCAGCGGTATCCATAGATGTGTATGATGTAATCGTAAGGCGGTTTTTGAGTATCTTTTATCCGGCGGCAGTGTATCAGAAGATATCTGTCCATACAAAGATCAAAGAAGAATCCTTTTTTTCCGGATTTAAAGTGCTGGCAGAGGAGGGGTATCTGAAAGTGGCAGGTGTTCCGGCGCCAAGGAAGCAGACAGGGGGAGGAAAAGACGGTGATTCGGGTGCAGTGTCAAAGGAACAGACGGATATCCCGGCGGATGCGGCCCTTTTTGAGAAAATAAAGTCCTTACGGAAAGGTATGACGCTTCCTGTACAGGAACTTAAGATCAAGGAAGGAAAAACCTCTCCTCCAAAGAGGTATAATTCCGGTTCTTTGATCCTGGCAATGGAAAATGCCGGACAGTTGATTGAGGATGAAGAGCTGAGGGCTCAGATCAAGGGAAGCGGAATCGGAACCAGTGCTACCAGGGGAGAGATATTAAAGAAATTATTTCATATTCAATATCTGGGGCTTAATAAGAAGACACAGATCGTGACCCCGTCAATGCTGGGGGAGATGGTTTACGACGTGGTGGAGCATTCGATCCGGTCGCTTCTCAACCCGGAACTCACGGCGAGCTGGGAAAAAGGGCTGACCTATGTAGCGGAAGGTGAGATTACATCCGAAGAGTATATGAAGAAACTGGATCAGTTCATTGTGAGCAGGATACAGGGGGTGAAAGGGCTTAACAACCAGAGCCAGCTGAGAGCCTGCTACGATCATATCGCACAGTTTTACAAAAAATCAAGCAGAAAAACAACCCGGAAATAGATTGCCTATTGCATCGGAAAGTGCTATTCTGGTACTTGTAAAAATAAAAAGGACTGAAAGAAAGGCAGGAAAGAATCATGGAAAAACTGACAGTGAAGGAATTGTATACGTTGGAAGAGACGATTGCAAAGGACATTTTTGAGGGAGTTACCTATCCATGGGAGGTGCTTTCAAAGATCGGTTCCTTTATTATGGAGCTCGGCAGCACACTGCCGGAAGATGAATACGATAAAATAGGGGAAAACGTGTGGGTCTCAAAATCTGCAAAAGTATTCCCATCTGCATATATTCACGGGCCTGCGATCATCGGCAAAGACGCGGAGGTACGGCACTGTGCATTTATCCGCGGAAATGCTGTTGTCGGGGAGGGAGCAGTGGTTGGAAATTCTACAGAGCTTAAAAATGTAATTTTGTTCAATAAGGTACAGGTTCCTCACTACAATTATGTAGGGGATTCTATCCTTGGCTATAAGGCACACATGGGAGCCGGTTCCATTACGTCCAATGTGAAATCCGATAAAAAGCTGGTGGTGCTGAAGACACCGGAAGGAAATATTGAGACGGGCATTAAGAAGTTTGGCGCTATGCTGGGCGACGAGGTAGAGGTTGGATGCGGAACAGTTCTGAATCCCGGCAGTGTTGTAGGAAAACAGTCTAACATCTATCCACTGTCAAGCGTAAGGGGATATGTGCCTTCCAACAGCATTTATAAGAAGCAGGGCGAGATTGCAGAAAAATATTAAAACAGTTTCCAGAGGAGAAGGATCATGAAGAAAATAGCATTTATCGGCGTGGGCATTATGGGAAAATCTATGGTTCGTAATTTGATGAAGGCCGATTTTGAACTTCACATTTATGCCAGAAGGAAAGAAAAAGTGGAGGATGTCATCAGAGAGGGTGCCTTCTTCCATGAAAGTATCGCGGAGTGTGTGAAAGGATGCGGGGCAATCATTACCATTGTCGGATTCCCTGCAGATGTGGAGGAAGTATATTTTGAGGACGGTAATATCTTGGACAGCGCTGACAAGGGAGCCTATCTGATCGATATGACGACGACCAGTCCTATGCTGGCGGAGAAAATATATGAAGAAGGCAGCAAGCGCGGCTTCCACGTCCTGGATGCGCCTGTTACAGGCGGCGATTCCGGTGCGAAGGCGGGTACCCTTTCCATCCTTGCGGGAGGAGACCGGGCAGATTATGAGGCGTGCATGCCACTGTTTGAGGCGATGGGCTCTAATATCAATTATCAGGGAAAAGCAGGATGCGGGCAGCATGCCAAGCTGACAAATCAGATTATAATCGCAGGCACACTGTCGGGTGTTTGTGAAGCGCTTACCTATGCCAGAGCAAAGGGGCTTGACCTTGATACCGTTGTCAGGTCAGTGTCCACCGGAGCGGCCGGAAGCAGGCAGTTGGATCTGTTTGCACCGAAGATCTTAAGCGGAGATTTTGAGCCGGGATTCTTTATCAAACATTTTGTAAAAGACATGCGCCTTGCTCTGACAGAGGCAAACCAGAGCGACCTCTTTTTAGAGGTGCTTAGCCTGGTGCTTTCTAATTATGAGCAGCTGGAGGCAGAAGGATACGGAGATCTGGGAACACAGGCGCTGATAAAATATTACGAGACGACAGAAGAAAAATAAAAAAAAGTTGACACCATATAAATTCTGTGTTATTCTGTGACAGTAAACTTTAACACGTTGAAGCGCAACGGTTTAAAGTAAGAAGTTAAAACGATAAAAGACTAAAACAAAGAAAGAAGAGGGAATCAGTTATGGTGATCAAGTTAGCATTACTCGTTGTATTTTTTGCAGTGATGGTGGCAGTGGGCATTTATTCAAGGCAGCATGCGGCAAGCGTAGACGGGTTTGTACTCGGGGGGCGGTCTGTGGGACCGTGGCTTACGGCGTTTGCATATGGTACCTCCTATTTTTCTGCGGTGGTCTTTGTAGGATATGCCGGACAATTCGGATGGAAATACGGCCTTGCAAGCACCTGGATCGGTATCGGCAATGCTGTGATCGGAAGTCTGATGGCATGGGTGATTCTGGGACGCCGTACGAAGGTCATGACACAGCATTTGAATTCTAAGACAATGCCGGACTTTTTCGGTGAGAGATATGAAAGCAGTGCCCTTAAGATTGCGGCATCGGCAATTGTATTTATTTTTTTAGTGCCGTATACAGCTTCTATCTACAATGGATTATCCAGATTATTCGGGATGGCGTTCAATATTCCTTATACATACTGTGTGCTGGGAATGGCAATTTTTACCGGGATCTACGTGATCCTGGGCGGATATATGGCAACAGCCATCAATGATTTTATTCAGGGCATTATTATGCTGGTGGGAATCGTAGCAGTTATAGCCGCCGTGCTGAGCGGCCAGGGAGGTTTTATACAGGCTGTCCGCACAATGGCAGAGATTCCAAGCGATGTGCCGTTGACAGCCGGACAGCCTGGAGCGTTTACTTCCTTTTTCGGGCCGGATCCGCTGAACCTTCTGGGAGTTGTTATTCTGACATCCCTCGGTACATGGGGACTTCCGCAGATGATTGGCAAGTTTTATGCTATTAAAGATGAAAAGGCTATCAATACCGGTACAGTTATTTCCACGTTATTTGCATGTGTGGTGGCCGGAGGAAGTTATTTCCTTGGCGGGTTCGGGAGATTATTTGACAGTACGGACATTTATGATGAAACAGGAAATGTTGTGTTTGACAGTATTATTCCTCATATGCTGTCCCTGCTTCCTGATCTTCTGATCGGTGTTGTAGTAGTTCTTGTCCTGTCGGCGTCCATGTCAACCCTCGCCTCTTTGGTTCTGACCTCAAGTTCCACACTGACGCTGGATTTTCTGAAGGGCCTGGTGATCAAAGATATGAGCGAGAAGAAGCAGGTTCGCACCATGCAGATTCTGATTGTATTTTTTATTGCACTGTCCGTGGTGATTGCCCTGGATCCGCCGACCTTTATTGCACAGCTTATGGGTATTTCCTGGGGAGCTCTGGCAGGGGCATTCCTGGCTCCGTTCTTATACGGGCTGTACTGGAAGAAGGTAACAAGAGCGGCAGTTTGGGCAAGCTTTGTGTCAGGTGTGGGAATTACGGTTTCCAATATGTTCCTCCATTACATTGCATCTCCTATTAACGCCGGCGCTGTCGCGATGATTGCGGGGCTGGTGGTCGTTCCGGTTGTCAGTGTCCTGACGCCAAAGCCGGATGCCGGTAAAGTGGATCATATTTTTGAGTGTTACGATGAAAAGGTTACAATTACGAAAAAACGTTCGCTGGAGGCAAACTAATACATTTAGATTAAAATAAATCAAGGAAAGTGATTAAAAACGTCACTTTCCTTTTCTTTATATATGTGTTAGGATAAGAGAGTGTTAAAAATAGACAATAAAATTGATGATTATTGTGATTTGAGCCTGCAGAGTTGAAATCTGCAGGTATCACCGGGGAATATATTTTACCCCGCATCTTTAGAAGGAGAGGTCTAATATATGAAAAACTGCCACAAATATGAACGTACGTATTTTATGCCGCCCAAGGTCACTTATGACTGGGTAAAGAAGGAATATATCGACAAGCCGCCGGTGTGGTGCAGCGTTGATCTGAGAGACGGAAATCAAGCGCTCATTGAACCCATGAGTCTTAGCGAGAAGCTGGAGTTTTTCCAGATGCTGGTCGATGTAGGCTTTAAAGAGATTGAAGTGGGATTTCCTGCAGCATCCGAGACGGAATATCAGTTTATGAGGACATTGATCGAAAAGAATATGATTCCCCAGGATGTTACGGTGCAGGTGCTTACCCAGGCCAGGGAGCATATTATTAAGAAAACCTTCGAGGCTGTGAAGGGGGCGCCTCATGCAGTGATACATTTGTATAATTCTACCTCTGTAGCCCAGAGGGAGCAGGTTTTCAGGAAGAGCAAAGAAGAGGTGAAGCAGATTGCGATTGACGGCGCCGAGCTTCTTCTCAAGCTGGCGTCCGAGACGGACGGAAACTTTACGTTCCAGTACAGTCCGGAGAGTTTCCCGGGGACAGAGGTTGATTATGCAGTAGAGGTGTGCAACGCAGTTCTTGACGTGTGGAAACCGACGAAGGAGCACAAAGCAATCATTAACATTCCTACAACCGTGGAAAATGCAATGCCTCATGTGTTTGCCTGCCAGCTTGAGTATGTGCATAAGCATCTGAAATACCGGGACAGCGTCATACTCTGCCTGCATCCGCATAATGACAGAGGATGCGGCGTGGCCACTGCAGAACTGGGAGTCCTTGCAGGAGCCGACCGTATTGAAGGGACGCTGTTTGGAAATGGAGAACGTACCGGAAATGTAGATATTATTACGATGGGTATGAATATGTTTTCCCATGGAGTGGATCCCAAACTGGATTTTTCTGATATGAAGCGTCTCAGAGAGACCTATGAGAGACTGACGGGAATGCATGTATATGAGCGTCAGCCATATGCAGGCGATCTGGTGTTCACGGCCTTTTCCGGGTCTCACCAGGATGCCATTGCCAAGGGGATGAGTTTCCGGGAAGAGCGCAAATGTGATACCTGGACGGTTCCGTATCTTCCGATAGATCCACAGGATGTAGGGCGGCAGTATGATTCGGATGTTATCCGTATTAACAGCCAGTCCGGCAAGGGCGGTGTGAACTATATCCTGAAGCAGAGTCACGGCATTAACCTGCCCCAGGAGATGCGGGCGGAGGTAGGATATCTGGTGAAGGATGTATCCGATAAGGCACACAAGGAGCTGACGCCTGACTGGGTATACCAGATCTTCTCCGATAATTATATTAATACGAAGCCGGTATTTCATATTGATGAATGCCATTTTAAGCAGGCAAACGGCATTACCGCGGAGGCGACGATACACCATGAGGGTGAGGACCGAGTCATTACCGCAATGGGCAACGGGCGTCTGGACGCCGTGAGCAATGCGATCAAGCAATATTTTAACATCAGCTATGAACTGACATTTTATGAGGAGCATTCTCTGACAAAGGGGTCATCCTCCAAGGCAGTTGCTTACGTGGGACTGATCTGCAAAGAGAAGACCTTCTGGGGCGTGGGGATTGACGCCGATATTATCAAAGCTTCTATTGAAGCGTTGATCGTTGCGGTAAATAAGCTGGACGATATCGGGACGGCAGAAGCCTGCAAGGATGCAAGAATGATTGAGATCATGAATTATATACAGGCAAACTATATCGATATTACGCTGGATGACCTTGCGGAGAAATTTTATCTTTCCAAACCTTATCTTTCCAAATATGTCAGAGAAAAATCGGGCATGACCTTCGGGGAACTGGTGAAAAAGATCCGGATGAAAAAGGCAAAGTCTCTGTTAAAGAGCAGCAATATGACGGTAGAAAACATTGCGCTCAGCGTGGGCTATCAGAATGTAGAACATTTTAACAGGATGTTTAAGAAGGCCTATCATATGACGCCTATGCAGTTCCGCAACCAGAAATAGAAAGATGTAAAAAAGTCACAGAGTGCTGTCAGGGCACTCTGTGACTTTTTATGATCAGCCGTACCGACCGGTACAGAAAAGGTTTATATTCCTCAAAAGACAGCGGTTCCTCATAAAGGATTGAATTATATGCGGTGGAGCCGGCCAGTTCTACGATCGTAAAAAGCATGACGTCAATATCGGAATAGCTGTAATCGTCATGTTCCACCAGTTCCAGAAACCGGTCATAGATGTCGCTGTCACTGTTTTCCCCTGTAATTAAGGTGGAGCGCAGAGCTCCCATTACAAGATTCTTTGAGATAAAATTCAGAAGAGGCTTGTTTCTCATAAGTGTGTTGATGACATGGTCGATAATAAAGATTAACTGATCTTCAAGACCGTATATGCCGGCAGACGCCAGTGAATTTCCCGCAGAATGGAAAAGTTCATGGGCTTTGTGCACTATGAGCTTGTTTTTAATATCATATTTATCTTTGAAGTACAAGTAAAAAGTACCTTTGGCAACGCCTGCTTTTTCTACGATGTCGGAGATTGCGGTGGAGTTGAGTCCTTTTGTTGTAAAAAGTTCGTAAGCAGTGTTCAGCAGAGCTTCTTTTTTCTTTTTTTTCTTTTCATCTATTTTTCCCATAGCAAGTTTCCTCTCTTTCTTGACATTATAACGATATTTCTCATTGTAAGCAAGCTAAAATAATGAAAAATGACCAAAAGTCAGAAAATGTATTGACTAATGGTCATTTTTGTAGTATAGTGCGTGTTAAAGAAATGACTAAGAGTCATAAATGAAAGTGAGGAAGGGCAAATGGTTAACTTCGGGAAAAAAGTGGTGAAATACAAGACAGCAATACTGATTGCCGGTATTTTACTTTTGATTCCTTCGGTGTGGGGCTATCTGCACACCAGAGTCAATTATGATGTGCTTACTTATCTTCCGGAAGAGATTGAGACGATGGAAGGCCAGGACATTATGGTAGAAGACTTTGGCACCGGAGCCTTTTCCATGTTTGTTGTAGACGGCATGGAAAATAAAGATGTGGCGAAGCTGAAGGAAAGGATTGAAGCAGTGGATCATGTAAAGAATGTGCTCTGGTATGATTCGGTTATGGATCTGTCGGTGCCGGAGAGTATGCTTCCGGATGAACTGTATGAGGTGTTTCATTCGGATACCGGTACGATGATGGCTATATTTTTTGATGATACAACATCGTCGGACGGCACACTGGAGGCGGTAAAGGAAATCAGGCATATTGCGGATAAGCAGTGTTTTTTAAGTGGTATGTCGGGAATCGTGCTGGACACTAAGGAGCTTTCCGAGAAAGAGACTCCGCTCTATGTGCTGATAGCGGTCATTCTTTCCACTGTTGTGCTGGGGCTTACGATGAATTCATTTTTTATTCCCATCCTGTTTCTTTTGAGTATCGGAATGGCGATTGTTTACAATCTGGGCAGCAATATATTTATGGGACAGATTTCTTACATTACCAAAGCGCTTGCTGCAGTACTTCAGCTGGGAGTCACTATGGATTATTCTATCTTCCTGATGCACAGCTATGAAGAACAACAGGCGCGGTATGAAGGAGACAAGAAGCGTGCGATGGCCCATGCCATCTCTCAGACGTTTTCCTCCGTGATCGGCAGTTCCATTACTACTGTTGCCGGGTTTATCGCCCTTTGCTTTATGAGTTTTACTCTGGGATTGGATATTGGGATTGTCATGGCAAAAGGGGTTATCCTCGGAGTGATTGCCTGTGTGACCATTCTTCCTTCCATGATTTTGTGCTGTGATAAAATCATTGAGAAGACAAAGCACAGGCCGATCCTTCCGGATATCGGGCGGATCTCAGCCAAGGTTACGAAATACTATCCGGTGTATGTGGCAATCTTCCTTGTATTGCTGGGACCGGCCGTCTATGGAAATCACCATACGGGCGTGTACTATAAGCTGGATGATTCCCTGCCTGGAAATCTGCCCAGTATTACGGCAAATACAAAATTGAATAAAGACTATCATATGAATACAACACATGTCCTTCTGATGAAAAGCGACGTGTCTTCTGCGGATGTGGGAAGGATGATCAGGAAGATTGAGAAGGTGGAAGGAGTAAAATGGGCGCTGGGACTTCATTCGGTCATAGGCCCCGGGATCCCGGCAGATATGCTGCCGGAATCTGCCGCAGAAATGTTCAAGACAGACGATTATCAAATGGTGATGGTCAATTCAGAATATGAGGTGGCGACGGATGCGGTGAACAGGCAGATTGATCAGATCAATGACATTACGGATGAGTATGACAAGGATGCCATGCTTGTGGGCGAAGCCCCTCTTACAAAAGATCTGATCGATATTACAGATAAGGATTTCCGAACGGTCAGCGTGGTATCCATCGGGATTATCTTTGTAATTATCCTGATTCTGTTCCGGTCACTGACACTGCCGGTCATATTGGTGGGGATTATTGAATTCGCTATATTTGTCAATATGGGGATTCCGTATTATGCCGGTACGAAGCTTCCGTTTGTGGCATCTATTGTGATCGGGACCATTCAGCTTGGCGCTACTGTCGACTATGCCATCCTCATGACCACCCGCTATAAGCGGGAGAGGAGCAGGGGAGCAGCGAAACAGGATGCGATCACAACGGCACACAAAGCATCCGCACAATCAGTCATTGTCAGCGCTCTGAGTTTTTTTGCGGCAACGATCGGTGTGGGATTCTATTCAAATATCGACATGATCAGTTCCTTGTGTATCCTTATGGCGAGAGGCGCGATCATCAGCATGTTCGTGGTGGTATTCATCCTGCCGTCTATGTTTATGGTGTTTGACAGGGTGATTGTTAAGACCAGCAGTGGCTTTCTGCCGGGAAAGGCGGGGAAAAGAAAAGTAAATTTAGGAAATAAGTCTGTAATATAGAAAAACAGTGAAAGGAAAGGGTAATTTTGTATGAAAAATCAAATGGTGAAAAGGATGCTGGCAGGTTCAATGGCAATCGTAGTAGGGGCAGGCTGTATCGGGGCCTATGAATATAACCAGAGCCACGGACAGCCGGGAGCAACTGTCTATGCAGAAGAGGATGTGGAGCGGCTGAAGGAAGCGGCGGAGGATGTACTGGATCAGGGAGAAGCGGCGCCAGCAGACGGATTTTATAAAGAAGAAGCTGTTTATGTGAAGACGGATGCTTCCGGAAAGGCAGAGACTACGACAGTTACAGAGTGGCTGAAACACACAGGAGACGGAGAGGTGTCGGATGTCACAGAGCTGGAGAATATTGAAAATATTAAAGGAGATGAGAAATTTACAAAAGAGGGCGGCACCCTTACCTGGAAGGCGGAAGGAGAAGATATCTATTATCAGGGAACCACAGATAAGGAACTCCCTGTGGAAGTAAAGGTGTCCTACAGGCTTGACGGAAAAGACATCTCTGCCGATAAACTGAAAGGGAAAGACGGGAAAGTGGAGATCCGCATTGAATATGTGAATAAGCTGAAAGAAACAGTATCTGTCAACGGCGAGGATACAGAGCTGTACGCACCATTTACTATGGTGACGGCTCTTATGCTTCCCACGGAGGAATATAAAAATGTGGAGGTGGATCATGGAAGGATCGTCTCGGATGCAGAGAAAGATATTGTTCTTGGCCTGGCATTTCCGGGGCTGAAAGAGAATCTGAAGCTTTCGGATATAGATGTGGATATCCCGGAGAGTGTTACGATCACTGCAGATGTAAAGAATGCAAGTGTAGGTCCTACGATCACCGTTGCATCTGCAGATGTGATGGATCAGCTTGGCCTAGATGAAATCAGTGATTTTGACGGGCTTGAAGATTCTGTGGCCAGTCTGTCTGATGCGGCAGACAAGTTGACGGAGGGCTCCAGGGATGCGGCAGACGGTTCCCGCACCCTGGCAGATGGAGCCGGCACGCTGGACGAAAAGGGCACAGAGCTGGTGAACGGGGTAAATTCTATTGCAGACGGTGTCAGCAAGTATACCGGAGGCGTAAGCAGCCTGGCGTCAGGAGGTACAAAGGTGGCGGACGGAGCCAGAAGTGTGCAGGAAGGTGCAAAGAATATCCAGGGAGGAATTGCCGGTGCGAAAACCGGTGCAGAAGAACTTCAGGCAGGAATCGGGAACTTTGGTGACGGAGTAACGGCCGCTATGGGGGATATATCCGGCGGTCTGTCAAATGTGGACAGTGCGCTGCAGGCCGCTCTGAATGCCCTGAGTGGTTCGGGAGGGACAATTAGTGCAGATGTTGTTCCCACAAAATCTGCGGATGCGATCGTGGCAAATGCCATGGCACAGGTTCCCGGGGATCTGTCGGATGAACAGGCCGCTCAGGTGAGAAACGCACTGACGGCGGCAGTTCAGGAGGCATATAACAGCCAGAAGGCTGTGGTTACCCAGTCGGCGCCGTCAGCGGCAGATGCGTCAGTCTATATTCAGAATGCAAAGGCAGGAATCGGAGCAATGCAGACTTCCATCAGTAATAAATCAACGGAACTGTCCGCAGGGCTGACGCAATTAAAAGATGGCAGCTATGATCTGGCGTCAGGGCTGGGACAATTGTCTGACGGAAGTGCAGCGCTTGTCACCGGAACAGAGGAACTTGTAAACGGGGCGCAGGCTCTGTCGGATGGCGCCAATACACTGAATACATCCGGCAGTGTGCTGACAGACGGTGTCTTAAGGCTTCAAAAAGGCAGTGCACAGCTAGCGTCAGGGACCGGACAGCTCAGGGACGGGGCCGATGCACTTGCAGAGGGAAATGAGTCCCTGGCGGACGGTATGTCTGAGTTTAAGACCTCCGGTATTGATAAACTGACGGAAGTATTTGACGGGGATATCAGGAACGTGACGGAAAGGATCGATGCCATGAGCGAAGTCGGAAGAAACTATACGTCCTTTGCAGGAATTAAAGAAGGGACTCCGGGAAGCACAAAATTCATTATCGAGACCAGAGGGGCAAAATAGGAAAGAATATAATGAGGAGCCGCAAAGCAGACGGATACTGGCTGCTTTGCGGCTCCTTCGAGAATGCTGTATTAAATCTCTCTGGTATATTCTTTGAGCCATTCGCGCTCTTCCACGGTAAGGTGAGGCCCGATCTTCTCGTAGACATCCCTGTGATACTGGTTCAGCCATTCCCGTTCGGACTTGCTCATCTCTTCCGGATCGATACCGTCCAGGTCGATGGGGGCAAAGGTGATGGTCTCGAAATGCATGAACTGGCCGTATTTATTTTGTAATCCTTTTTTCACAATGAATTCATTTTCAATACGGATACCGAACCGGCCGTCTTCATAGATGCCGGGCTCGTCGGTAATGACCATTCCCTCTTCCAGCTGATGGTGCTCATTTTTGCTGGGGACTACATACCAGCGGAACCCTGTAGGCGGCTCATGGACATTGGCGAGATAGCCGACTCCGTGGCCGGTGCCGCACTGATAGTCAAGATCCAGATCCCAGATGGGGCCGCGGGCAAGGACATCCAGGTTATACCCGTAGCATCCATATAAAAATTTTGCCCGGGAAAGATTCATCATGGCCCTTGCCACCGCGGTAAAATATTTCTTCATCTGTTGATCTACGGAGCCTAAGATGAAAGTTCTGGTAATATCGGTAGAGCCCTGATAGTATCCGCCGCCGGTGTCGGTAAGGAACATGGAACCTCCCTTAAGCTGTAATAACTTCTCGGAATCTTCAGCCCTTATTTCATGGTGCTTTCAGAACCTATTTTTCAAAAATCACCCACTTTTTTCTCTAAAACACTTGACAAACCAGTCAAAAAATGCGGCGCTTCGCGCCCCTTGATCAATAAGTACATTTTTTGATTGGAGGCGATTTTTGATGTTACCTTATAACCCTGGCGGTCATGCCGCCTTTCAGGATACTTTCGTATCCCAGTTCCTTAAATTTTACCCTGATCCCTTTGTGCTTCCCAAAAGCACCTGGGATTATATCGTGCAGTTCTGGTATCTCGATCTTTCCAAGACGGATTCTATCATGCGGGAATGTTACTCTGTTTTTGGCCCGGAACCAAGGCTCCCTTCCTGCATGCTGCGCTCCTATCTGCTCGCTTTGAAACTGAAAGTTACTTCCATCACTGTCTGGTGCCGCATGCTTAAGGAAACTCCCCTTTATGCCATCCTCAGCGGTTTCTCTTTCGGTGATACCCCTGGTGTCGGTACTTTTTATGATTTCTTTTCCCGCATCTGGCAGGATGACTCCAACAACCTTTCCCCGAAAGACCGGTTCCCCAAAATGAAGAAAACTCCCAAGGGGAAAAAGAAAGGCGATAAGACTCCCTGCGATTCTTTCTCCACTGCTTCAAAACTTCTTCCCCTGCTGGAACGCTGGCATTTAAAGCCTGAGAATCCCTTTTTCCTCATTTTCCGGCTTTATCAGCAGCAGTTCCTGGACCATTCCATCCACAGGGGGCTGGTTAATCCCCGGCACCTGGCTCTTGCCGGTGACGGCACCCCTGTCCGTACTGCCGCACAGCAGCGCAAAAAGCGCATCTGCCATTGTAAGGACAAAGGCTGTTCTTCCTGTAACTGTAAACGCCATTATTCCCAGCCCGACTGTAACTGGGGATGGGACTCTCACAGGGAATGTTATTTCTTTGGCTACCACCTCTACATGTATGTGGCTTCCGATTCCTTCAGCGACCTCCCTGTGTTTCCGCTTTTAGAGCGGGCCTCCCGGCATGACATGCTTTCCTTCCTGCATTCCTTTTTCACCATGAAAGCGTATCTTCCGCAATTCCAGATTGAAAAGCTCCTTCTGGATTCTGCACACGACGCTTACGCTGTTTATGATTACTGCAGACGGGAAGATATCACACCGTTTATCGACCTCAATCCCGGACATACCGGGCATTTTACCTATAAGGACGATTTCACAATCGATGACGATGGTGTCCCTGTCTGTAAAATGGGCTTACGTATGCATAAAGATGGATATGAAGCTGCCAAACACCGGGCAAAATACCGCTGCCCAAAATCAAACCGGAAACGTGGCTGCTTCTGTGAACACCCCTGTTCACCGGCAAAATATGGAAGGACCGTACACATCTTTACCGATGATAATCCAAGGTTATTTAACATACCGCCAAGGGACTCTAAAGCATGGGAAAAGGAATATGACAGAAGGACTTCTGTGGAACGCTCCAACAAGCGCGAGAAAGAGGACTATAAATTAGAAGACGGCAGGCACCGCTCGACTAAGATGTGGTACTGCCGCCTCTACGGCATCATGATGCTACAACATCTTGATGCCTGGGAAATGCCCTCTGCTGAGGCATTTCAAGAATCATTATTAGGATTGACCGCCTAATAATGATATCTTAAGCGATCCCATAAGATTTTTCAAGGCATAGTACCCGCTATGTCCAATGTTTATGTCCATTTTTCTCAAATTTCTTTTCCTGCACGATATTCAGTTGTCAATTTTCAGTTAGAATCACATTCATTGAGATTCCGAGAAGTTATATTTCATACTGGTCGATCAAGTCTATGTACGACTTCATACCGCCGAGGGAATTCCCCATATTATGCATGTATTCGCACAGAACAACCGGCTTCTCTGCCTCATGCTTCAGGTATTCCTCCACTTCCCCCGGAGGTGCATACATCCGGCTCTCCAGATCCGAGATGGAAGCCTTATATGCCTCGTTGTGGAAGACGCCCTCATAGTGCACCAGCCTTGTGGGATCCTTTACCTTGTAAAATTCATTCATTTTTTTCAGCACTTCTCCGGCATAGGACTCATTTCCAAGAGACCAAAATAAAATGGACGTGTGATTTTTAAACACCTCAAAGTTTGTACGCGCCCTGTCAAGGGCTGCTGCTTCCCACTGCACAAAATTCCCCGGCACATTCCAGGAAGGCTCCACACGCCCCATTTTCTGCCAGGAGCCGTGGCTCTCCAGATTCGCTTCCGCCATCACATAGATTCCTTCCCGGTCACACAGACGATACCAGGAAATGCGGTCAGGATAGTGACACGTCCGGACAGCATTGATGTTGTTGCGCTTTATGCAGGTTATATCCCATAACTCCTCCTGCTCTGTAATTACACGCCCGGATTCGGCGCTCCATTCATGGCGGTTCACACCGTTGATGATAAGCCTTTTGCCGTTCAGCCGCATCACCTTATCCCGGATCTCTATTTTGCGGAAACCAAATTCACAGGGAACGATCTCCAACATTTCTCCTCTTTCATTATACAGTCGAATCTCCAGCAAGTATAAATAAGGGTTCCCGCTTTCCCACAGCCTCACCGGCCCGGGCATATCATATACCAGCTTCATCTCCCGGCTCAGCGGTTCCTTTTTTTCTATACAGAGATGGTTCCCGTCCTTCACACGAATCTCTGCACAGCCTCCCTCCATGGAATCGCTCCATTTTGAGTCATTGTGCGATATCTTCAAATCTAAATGCACAGACCCTCTGCTGCCGTCCCCGCTGCATAAGGGGCGGATCCAAAAATCCGCCACATGGCGCCCGGGTCTCGCATACAGGGTGACATCTCTGAAAATCCCGAAAAACCGGAAAAAGTCCTGATCCTCCAGATAGGCCGCCGTACTTCTTTTATGTACCTCCACTGCCAGGACATTTCCTGTATCCTTCATATATGGAGACAGGTCGAACTCTGACGGCGTAAAACTGTCCTCTGCATACCCAACGAATTGTCCGTTGAGCCAGACATACATTGCCTGCTCCACACCCTCAAAACAAATATGTACCTTCTGCCCTCTCAGAACTTTATTCAGGTCAAACCGGCAAATGTATGACCCCACCGGATTATAGGATGCCCTGCTGAACTGTCCTTCCCACGATGCTCCCGGGATCCCGCAACAGGCCGGTCTCCGGAATTCATGTCCCTCCCATGGATACATCGTATTAATGTAATGAACCTTGTCATACCCTGCCAGTTCAATATGTCCCGGAACCTTTATTTCCGCAAAATGTGAGAAATCGTAATTCTCTTTATAGAAATCAGCCGGACGGCTCACGGCATTTTCCGAATAAAAGAATCTCCATGTCCCATTAAGCGGCTGTGCAAAAGAAGATTTCTTTTTTTCGTATTCCTCTTCGTTTTTATAATATTCGTGGTCACTGTGAGCCGGAAGCCGGTTTACCTGAAACACCTCCGGATCATCCAGCCATTCGATTACTGCCTGCATTTTTTATAGTATCAAAGGGACAACCCTGCTTTTTGTCACATCTACAAGCCCCTTGTCCGTAAGCTTAAGAGCCGGGCTTACCGGAAGTCCCAGCGTTCCCAGAGACATAATGGGGTTATTGTGCCGATAGCCAAGCTCTTCCAGACTCTCCCGGACTTTCTTCAGTCCAAGCGCTGTATCCCTGATTCCTTTCTCTGAAAGTATGCCGCATACGGGCAGGGCAAGCTCTGCAAGAACTCTGCCGCCCCTGACCGTTAAAAGTCCGCCCTGGCGTTCCAGAATCTGCCTGACTGCAATCAGCATATCCTCCGGATCATCCCCGGCAACAAACAGGTTATGGTGGTCATGGAAATACGTAGTCGCTACGGTACCCGCCTTCAAGCATGAGCCTGTAATAAAGCCATACCCGATATTTCCGTTTTTACCGTGACGCTCCAGAACCATAGCCAGCAGACAGCCACTGCCCTTCCAGTCCAGCATATGGTCACGGACCGGCATCCGGACCAGCTTCTCCGTCGTCTGCGTCCGGTCAGGATGCACCTCTATTGCCCGCACAGTCACCTCTTCTTTGTCAGTGTATGCCGGAACACGAAAATCCTCCAAAGTTACAGGAGGCAGGCAGACACTCTGATAAAAATCTTCCGGAAACCGGTAAAATTCCTGACCTCTTTCTTCCGCAGCTATCGGGACACCTCTTTTATATACATATGCCGGTTTCATTACGGCCGGATTCTCAAGCAGGAGAAAATCTGCCAGTTTTCCCGGAGCGATCGTCCCTCTGTCATACAGATGCATCCTCCGGCTCGGCGTATATGTCGCACAATAAATTGCCATTTCTGCCGGGAATCCGGCTTCTATCGCCTTCTGCACAACATAATTCAGCTGTCCTTTTTCATGAAGGACGTCCGCCATCGTATCGTCTGTCACAAATCCACAATATTCATACAGCTGATTGCTGCATATGTACTCCAGTACCTCAGGCTTCAGCATTTTATCCTGGATCTCAAAGAACATCCCATTTTCAATCCTCTGTTTCACCTCTTCTAAGGTATGTTCCGTGTGATCTCCGTCAATCCCCAGATATAAAAACCTGGCAAGATTCAGATTCAGAAGGGACGGGCAATGCCCTTCAATCACATACCCCGGATGTTCTTTGCGAAGATACTCCAAAAACTTCGTGATCTCCAGGTCGTTTTCCCGGATGACCTGCCGGTAATTCATAATCTCCCCGACACAAACAACCCCTTTTTCCTTCAGCAGCCGCTTCATGGCGCTGCAGTCAATGATCCCCCCTGTCGTCTCCAGGTTCTCGTCGGTAGACGGCACGCTGCTGGGAATCCCGTAAAAAATATCAATCGGTGTATCCTGTGCAGCAGAGATCATCTCCAGGATGCCGCGGACACCCCGGACATTTGCCATCTCATGCGGTTCAGACACAATCGTAGTCACACCATACGCCCCGACACAATTTCCGAAAGGCCCGGGAGTCATCATGGAACTTTCGATATGCATATGGATATCTACCAGTCCCGGAATCATATACATTCCCGCGGCATCCAGCACAGTGTCCGCCTGAAACAGCGTGCTCTGCTCCCGGTCAATATAATAAAATTTCCCATCCTTCACAGATACATCTGCAGGAACAAATTTCTTCAGGTAAGTATTAAATACCTTTGCATTTCTGATCAGCAAAGAAACAGATTCCATAAATATTCTCCTCACTTAAACAATTGTATAGAAATAGAGCAGGCACACTACCACAAGAATATACATTACAGGCTTGATCTCTTTCACCTTCCCTGATGCAATCTTCATGATCACATACGCCGGAAGCGCAACACAGATTCCGTTTGCAATATTATTTGCAAAAATCGTAAATGTGACGCAGATAAAGGCCGGCATATATTCTGTGATATCGCTGTAATTCACGTTTTTCATTCCACTTAACATGTTCATTCCGATAAAAATCAGGATCGGGCCGGTAGCGGCAGATGGAATGATCAGAGCCACAGGAGCCAGAAACAAGGACAGTGCAAAACAGATACTTGTAAAAATAACGGTCAGTCCTGTCTTTCCGCCTGCCTCCACACCTGCAGAGGACTCCAGATACGTTGTCATGCTCGGCATGGTGAACAGCGCTCCGAAGCTGGTCGCAACCGCATCCACTTTAAAGCACCTGTCAATGCCCGGAAGGTTGCCGTCTTCATCCAGGTATCCTGCTTTTGCCCCGACACCAAGTACAGTTCCGAACGTAGAGAAAAAGTCAGGGACAAACAGCGCGATCAAAAACGGAATATATGCAAAGTCTAAAGCCCCTATAAAATCAACCTTCAAAAATTGCTCACCGATATTGGCAGGAAGAGAAAATAAACTCTCCGGAAGCTTCGTCACCCCAAACGGTATACCGATCACAGTGGTCGCCAGAATTGCCAGGATCATTCCGCCCGGGATATTGCGTACCTTAATGACAAGAAGCAGGATAAAGCCGATGACAGCAACAATTACGGCCGGTGAGGACAAATCTCCGAACGCCAGATTATTCTTATCTCCATTTGCCACGATCAGCCCACAGTTCTTCGCACCCAAAAGGGCAATAAAGAGTCCGATTCCGGCACTGACCGCATGCTTCATGCTGACGGGAATTACCCGCACCACTGCTTCCCTGAGCCCCAGAAAGGAAATCAGAATAAATAATACACCGCTCCAGAAAATGACACCGGCGGCAATCGGGGCGCTGATCCCCTCATTGGATATCATGGACGCTACGATTCCCACACTCCCGAGTCCCGGCGCCAGAGCAAACGGGCGGTTTGTGTAAAGCGCCATTGCACAGCTTGTGAGGACGATCAGAAGAACCATGGCGGTAAGTACGATGTGCTTGTCCAGATTGGCTCCGCCGAGAATATTCGGAACCGTCGCAAGGACATAAGCCATTGTGACAAAAGTGGTCACTCCCGCCAGAAACTCAGTTTTTACATCTGTACGGTATTCCGATAGTTTAAATTGTTTTTCAGCCCAGTTTTTCATATAAAGTACTCCTTTTCTCTTGGTAAAAATCCTATCCACATTATATGATATACGGAACGACTTGTTCAACAGATTTTTTCATTCTCAGCAGGAATCTCTAAGTTGAAAATATGACATATCCGGTGATACTGTGAATATAACACAGCACGTCCCTGTAAATGTGCTATATTTTCTACAAGGAGGTGACAAATATATATGTATTGTTATAGTAAAAAAAATTGCAAAAAACCGATGAAAGATTCTTTACTCAGGATAACAAGAACTCCGAACGGTATCTCTTCTGCAATACAATTAAAAGAAGCAACCGAAAACAGGAGAAAAGAAGTCCCTGTCATCACCAGTTTTATACATGAGCAGAATCCTCATGAAGGTTTTACACATCAACTGGTGCAGAATCTGATCAACGGAAGCGTTGGCTGGGATCTCCCTTTTGCCCCTTCCTGGGGACGGTTCTATAAATACCATGTGCTCAAGCCGGGGGAGAACCCGCAAATCATTTCATTCTCTGTAAGCGGAAATACCGCCACAATTCATCATGCAGGTCCTTTTGGTAAAGATACAACTGCACAGTTATAGTTTATGGGAAAATACGGACAGATCTCTTTGACAGTCAGCATCCGAAAACTCCCGTCTGGTAATAATGGGTGACATGGGAGCAGATTTTAAAAATACAATTCACGAATCAAACAAATGAAAGTTTGAATAGATTGCTTTTATCGTGGAAATAAGATAAGATAAAGGTAGCAATACCGGGAAGGAGATGGACAGATGAAAAACTATGTAGAAGTGTTTCAAAAACTGGTTCCAGGACTAGTAAATATTTTTCATGGTTCTGTCATCAGCATTATCTTATATGGCTCTGTTGCAAGAGGAACACAAACCTCCGAATCAGATGTCGATATTGCTGTCATTGTAAATGGCTATACCAAAACCATGCACGATGCCATGACGGATTTCGTTGTTGACTTAGAATTGGAATATAATAAAGTTCTTTCTGTTCTTCTGATTGACTACGATAAATTCAAAGAATGGGAAAATGTAATGCCTTTCTATAGAAACGTAAAGAAAGAAGGAATCCAATTATGGCCGGCAGCGTAAAAGATTTATCCAAATATCGTTTTGAACGCTGCTCTGAAGAATTAGAGAATTCCAAAGTATTATTGGATTCAGGAAAATTCAAATTATCACTTAACCGCTCGTATTACTCTATTTTTCATGCTATGCGAGCAGTAAATATTCTAGATGATTTTGACAGCAGTAAACACAGCGGTGTCATTGCACACTTTAACCAGTTTCATGTAAAGGAAGGGCATTTTCCAAAAGAAGCTTCCAAAATTATCAGGACTGCTTCTGAAATGCGTGAACATGCAGACTATGAAGACTTTTTTACAGCCTCCAGACAGGATGCTGAAGAACAGTTTCTCAAAGCAGAAAAATTTCATACTCTCGTAAAAGATTACTTGGAAGCAATTAATATTCTATAACACATAATGATTTTGAGCCGTTCCACATGGACGGCTCTTTCTATGTCAAAACAGACTCTGCTGTTCATACTCCTGCTGCTTATTTAACTGTACTGGTACTTTATGCAATACAAATTCCAAAAATTTATCGTCATATACCCAGTCTTCCAATTCACTTTTTTCCAAAACCAGTGGCATCCGATCATGAATCTCCCTCACAGATGCATTTGCCCGAGTAGTGATAATAATAAATCTATCTTCATTTTGAAAACGATTATAAAACCCTGCCATATATAAAATTGGTTCATCTTTACGAAAAAAAGTCACTTTATTCTTTTCGGAATCCCACTCATAAAACTGCTTCGCTGGTATGATACATCGTCTATGCAGCACACTGTCCCGAAACATTTTCCGGTCAAGTACAGACTCTGCTCTTGCATTGATCAGCCGCCCTTTCTTCTGATATTGAAGAAATCCCCAGTTCATTTCCTCCGCCTTTAAACCCGATGGTTTTCCGGTCAAGACAGCTGCCGCCTGAGACGGATAAATATCTCCCATTTTCTCTTTCCGTAATTTTGCATCCACTTCTCGTACCACTTTTTCAATCTCTCTGGCAGTCTCATCATCCACATAATATCTACCACACATTTCTGATTCTCCTTTTTTCACGATCGGTCAATCTAAGTCAGGCATACAGCATATATGCTTTAAGATTCCCTTTTTCAGCAGCAAGATACGACTATCTTGTAATTCCTCATAATATCTATAAGATAATATTCTCTTAACTTTCAAGTGGATTTGTTGTAATTAATTTTAAAAAAATAAAAAGTAATTGATGCTATTATATTTATTATAGATAACAGTACCTATCCCATTATCATCGCATAATACTCCTACAATTTTTTAATTGCACTTTGTTCGGCAGTATCTAACTTTGTAATTGGGAACTCATCAGTATTTTTCTGACTCAGATTTTAAGATTCTAAAAATCAAAAAAGCCTCAGGAACTTTCTATTCCCAGGCTTTTTCTAGAGGCGCAGACCGGATTTGAACCGGTGAATCAGGGTGTTGCAGACCCATGCCTTACCACTTGGCTACTGCGCCGCTATGAGCACTTTATGACCGTCTTTTGGTCATTTACGTGCAATGACTCCAACGGGAATCGAACCCGTGTTACCGCCGTGAAAGGGCGATGTCTTAACCGCTTGACCATGGAGCCTTCTTATACTATTAAAATTCGTGACCGAAATACATAATAGCATAGATATTTCTCTTTTGCAATGCCCTTTTGAATATTACACATTTACAAGGTAACAGTTCAGCCTACGCCATTCGCAAAACCGCACTTACGTGCTTTTCGTTGCTTTGCAATTCTTTTTGCTCATAATCAGGCGCTCCGATCAAGATTGTCATATAGCAATTTGCGGCACGGTATGCTATACTCACTCATGCAGAATCTTTATAGTCCTCTCTTACAGGAGTGGACTATAAGGACTGCCATCCAACAAAACATATCTCTCAGGAGGCGCATATGAAATCACTTGTTTTAGCTGAAAAACCGTCGGTTGCCCGTGATATAGCCAGAGTCCTTGGCTGTCATAAGAATCTTCCCGGCGCGATCGAAGGGTCAAAATATATTGTAACCTGGGCACTGGGACATCTCGTAACGCTTGCAGATCCCGAAGCATACGACAAAAAATTCAAAGAATGGAACATGTCCTATCTCCCAATGGTCCCGGACAAATGGGAACTGGTAGTGATCAAACAGACTTCCAAACAATACAGCCAGGTAAAAGCACAATTGTTCCGAAAGGACGTGGAGGATATCATTATAGCCACCGACGCCGGGCGGGAGGGCGAACTGGTCGCCCGCTGGATTCTGGACAAATCCAGATGCCGCAAGCCCATCCGGCGGCTCTGGATATCATCTGTCACCGACAAAGCAATCCAGGAAGGCTTTGCCCACCTAAAGGACGGACGCCAGTACAACGCTCTGTACCATGCTGCCAAAGGCCGCGCCGAAGCTGACTGGCTGGTAGGGATCAACGCCACCCGCGCCCTGACATGCAAATACAACGCCCAGTTATCCTGCGGGCGCGTACAGACACCGACTCTTGCGATCATAGCACATCGGGATGAAGAAATACGTTCCTTTAAGCCACAGGACTATTATGGACTTTCCTGTATGGCAGGATCCGTTAAATGGACATGGCAGCATGCCAAAACCGGCAGTCTCCGATCCTTCCACAAGGATTTCATCACTGATCTGGAGACCCGGATGGAAAATGAATCCCTCACCATAACAGAGGTTCACAAAGCAGCAAAAAAATCCCCTGCTCCCGGCCTTTATGACCTTACGGAATTACAGCGGGATGCCAACCGAAGATTTGGCTTCTCTGCAAAGGAAACCCTGAATATCATGCAGAGGCTGTATGAAAATCACAAGGTATTGACTTATCCGCGTACAGACTCCCGCTATATCGGCACCGATATCGTCCCTACGATTAAGGAACGTCTGAAAGCCTGCAACACAGGCCCCTATAAACAGTTAATTCCCGGGCTTCTGAAAGCCCCTATACGAACTGGGAAATCTTTTGTGGATGATAAGAAGGTCAGCGACCACCACGCAATCATTCCTACAGAAGAATACGCACAGCTTGAACATATGAGCAATGAAGAACGGAAAATTTACGACCTGGTAGTCCGCCGCTTTATCAGCGTCCTCTACCCTGCCTTTGAATACGAACAGACAACCTTAAAGGGCCTGGCTGCCGGAGAAACCTTTGTTGCCAGAGGACAGATCATCCTGTCCCAGGGCTGGAGGGCAGTATATAATTCAGATACATTTGCAGCATACGATGAAGACGAACCAGATGATGAAACAGACTTCTGCAATCACACTGCAGGCCAGCCGCTCCCTGAAGTAGAAGAGGGCGTCTCTCTTCCTGTTTCCAGAATCTCCGTCACCACAGGCAAGACGAAGCCGCCGGCAAGATTTACCGAGGCCTCCCTCCTCACCGCCATGGAGCATCCTGCCAAATATATGGAAACCAGGGATGAAAAAGCCAGACGCACACTGGGCGAAACCGGAGGGCTTGGAACAGTGGCTACCAGAGCAGATATTATAGAAAAACTCTTCCATTCCTTCCTGATCGAAAAAAAGGGAAATGAAATCCTGATCACCTCAAAGGGCCGGCAGCTTCTGACCCTTGTACCGGAAGACCTGAAAAAACCGGAACTCACCGCAAAATGGGAGATGGAACTTTCCGACATTGCCAAAGGCACCCACAAGGAATCTGTATTTATTCAGGAAATCGAGGCCTATACCAGAGAATTGATCCAGGAGATTAAATGTGCCGACGGTACCTTCCGTCATGACAATCTGACCAACACCAAATGTCCCAGATGCGGGAAACGTATGCTGAGCGTCAATGGAAAAAATGCACGGCTTCTGGTATGCCAGGACCGCGAATGCGGATACCGGGAAACAATTGCCCGCACAAGCAACGCCCGCTGCCCCAACTGCCACAAAAAGATGGACCTTATCAAAAAGGGAGACAGTGAAACCTTCGTGTGTGTATGCGGATATAAGGAAAAACTGGAAGCCTTTAAAGCAAGAAGAGAAAAAGAAGGGGCAGGCGTCACAAAAAAAGATGTCCAGAAATACCTGAAAAAGCAGCAGAGTGAACCAGTCAACAATGCATTTGCACAGGCATTGTCCGGCATTAAGCTGGACTAACAGACGCCAATTGGGGACGTAGTAAAGTTCAATTTTACTACGTCCCCAGTTAATTATTTAACGATTTTTTAATCCTTCAGCAGCTTCTTATAATAGGACTCTGCCGTATAAAGCGCCGCCACCGGATTATGTCCCAATACCCTGTCTTTCGTCACAGCCGTTGTAGTGAGCGCCTCCGAATACTTGTAAAACAGACTGTCATGCCCTACGCACAGTCCCACCACGACATTCAGATCTGTCTTCGCCTCATTCAGCATCTTTGCCTGAAAGATCGGATTGCACATATTTTCTCCGACCCCATTGCATCTTTCCGGAATTCCCACACTTGTCTTCTTCTGAACTCCTGCCTTACAGCCGATGCCATACACCTCAAAACCATGCTTCCGAAAAATAGCCGCCAGAGTCCGGCTCTCCTTCAAAAGCCCGACACAGGTAGCGATCCCGATTTTCTTTGCCCCGATCTTCTCTGCAAAAGACATGATCTCCTCCACACGGGTCTGCCGGCAATAATAATCAAACTCTACTTCCGCAGCCGCTACCATGACCTTATGATTCTCATCTTCTTTGTAGCATGCCATTGCCTGCTCAAGAACCTCAGGATTCATATTCGTTGTAGGACAGAAAGCCGGAAACTCCTTATCTTCATGATTGCAATTTTTGACCATACAATCAATACATGACATTTCTTCTATTTTCATGATGTACCTCCATTTCTTTCTACTTACTCCCCGGCGCCGTAAACGCACATGAAATATTAGTATCGCATTTCCCGCAGACATCTACGCCGTACACCGAAAGATTCTTCTCACATGCAGCAAAGCATTTTTCCCGGTCAAAGCCTTCTGCCGTCAATGCCCCTGAGAAACAATTATTGACACATTTCTTACAGATCCCCCGGCTCTTATACAGACAGTTTTCCTTTTCCAGATGATGCCCCGGCTCCACCGGAATATCTGCAACAATAGAATTATATCTTCCGCAGCACCCCTCCTGCGAGATCAGCATATTATTAATGCCGAATGTGCCAAGCCCGGCCGCATATGCAAGATGCCGCTGGGACCAGCTGCTCTTGAGGAGCTCTTTCAGCATCCCTGCCCCCTCCGGCACAGCCGCCCTTCCGCCCAGGCGTACGATCTCATTTGCCAGAGCCTCATTTAATCCGGCCATCATCCTATTGGTAATCTTATATGCCTGCGCCCAGCTCTCAGAAGCCGCGTTGTTCTCTACACCTACATTCGTCCGCTCAAGCTCCCTGGTAAATGGAATAAAATAACAGATTACCACTTTCGGCTCCTCCATAATGTCCTGGGGAAGCCTGTGCACCTCCGTCACAATCTCCGGAAGCCTCTGTATGTACGGGTCAAATGCATCTGCATATCCCACCAGAGGCTTCCGCCACAGGTGAGGCAGATCATTCTTATCCGGATACTCCCTTACATAGTCTGTAATAAATGTTTTGATGGCTGCCTTCCATTCATTTCCGTCCATGATCATCCTCCTCCGTCCATGTAAATATCCCCGGCTGTTTCTCTTACAGCCCCAGCCCTGCGGGACACTTTCATCTCCAGAAATTATACCACGAATTAGTAAAATGTTTTCATCTGTTTTTTCCAAAATCACAAAATATTTGCGTGCCGTTACTTTTCCTCCTGCATAAAATGCCAGACAATCAGGTCCACCATCCGGTCATAACTCTCCACTCCCTCTGACTGTCCATTTGCCTTCAGATATGTATCATTGACCCTGTTGGCAACCTCTGCCACCGCCCCGTCATATTCTGCCCAAAACTCCCAGTTAGCCTTCAGATCGGCCTCAGCCTCTTTGGCAAGGCCTCCCCTTACTTCCTCCCAGGCATCATAATCTGAACGGTACAGCACGTTCATACAGTAGATCCATCCCATCAGATTGCCGCTATACCGGAATTCCTCCGACTCTGACTCCCGGCAGGCCAGGAAACCGATAAAATTCGCCTCCTTCTCCTCCATAAATCCTCTCAGATGAGAAAGCTCATGGCAGGCCGTAAACGGGATATTGTAATCGGTCATCCCGCTATTATAATTCGCCTCCACGGTAAAAGGTGAATAGACCCCTGTCAGATTTTGCACCGATAAAATCCACGGCGCCAAGAGCCCTTTTGGCCTGGGATAGTAACCCGACAGTTCCGGATAACGCCTTCCCAGGCTTTTCATAGCCTCTGCTGCTTCCCGGGCCGGGGATATATCCTGCAGCGTCATCACCCCGTCCGGATCCCGCTTTACCTTACGGCTGCTTTCATTGACCTCCCCGGTAAGCCAAAGGCAGACCTCCTTCAACTCTTTCACTGAATAAGTTTCCACCGCAAAACCGGCGCTTTCTGAAAAAGTCTCACGGTAATAATTGATCCCGCAGTTCACTACATAGCTAAAAAACAGAAGTCCCACAAGCAGGATCAGATTTGCCAGCCTGCTCCTTGCTGTCTTCTTCCAGTCATACTTCCGCACAACGGCAACCCCCAGAGACCCCGCCCGAAGCACAAGAAGGGCCGCCAGCAGATACAGTAAAACCTCCGATACAGAAAAGGGCACATAACCTACAGCCCTCCCGACAGTATTTACACCTGCGGAATAAATGTATGTACTGTACCAGTCTGCGAATCCCCGGAAGATTCTGGAAACCCAAAGAAGCGCAAAACCGGCTGCCAGTAACACGCAGCCGGTAATTCCCTTTACTTTGTCCTTATTAAAATGTCTGTCCTTGTTTTCTTTTGATTTCCTGCCCTGATCCATGCTGCCTCCGAACCGTTCATTTGATTCTTATTTTAACATAGAACATTTATATTTGGAAGTCTGTTTTATATCAGAATCTGTGATTCCTAATACTGCTCCGCAAACAACGCACTTGCCCCCGACTGGTTCCCCGACAGATAAAAATGTGTTGTCTGTTCAAAGGTCAGTGCCTTATCCGACGGCGGGAAGTATCCGCCTGATTCTTTATTAAGGCGGAGGTTCGCGCCTCCGACTACACGGTCCACATCCGGGATCGTGTACGGCTTTTCTATGGAGCCGCCGCTGATCACAGCGTCCGCCTCAGGTACATCATCTACAAGAAGGATGCCTTCCGTACCATCCACGCCTCCGAACTCAAAGGTAATCGCGGATGCCTTAATCCCGTGCTTTTCCGCACACTGGATCGTGAGCATACCGTCAACCGCGGCATTTCCGCCGCCCTCCCATGCCATAATAAGACCGTCCGCCTCAAGATACTGAGCAATCTTAACCGCAAATTGTGCACATCTCGTTTTGTGCCAGTTGGATGGATTGTGGCTCCTTCCGAAAATGACTCCCCGAAAGTTGATCGTCTTCCCGTGCTCTTTATACAATTCCAGCAAGATCGGGCTGTTCACATGCAGATAAGTCGGAACCTTAAAAGCCGGCCATACATAATTACCGCTGACTACACATCCATCCATCATCTCATTGGGGTGAATAAGTGTCGGCACAAGATTGTCAATCGGATGGCCATAAATAAATGTATTGGAATACGGCCCCTGGTTCTGGGAATTCCATACAAGCACAACGCCCGGAAGCTCCGGATTCACTTCGTCAATGGAGAATATCTCACTGGAATCCGGCTCCATATCCTTTGTCACAGCAGCAAGGTATGTAGAAATCTTGATGCCGATGTTTCGGATCTCACTGTCATACTCAATAGAAGATTTCCCCTCATTCAGTTCATAAAGGATGACAAGATTGATTGTTTCTGCAAAAGGTGTCATGCCTGCGATCGGCCCGGTCATATCCATGATCGCATCACGGGGATATAAAAGTCCGGAACTTGCACTGGATTCATCCCACGGCAGGGCCGCGCTTTCCATTACTGCAAAGCCGGAAAGCAGATTGGTCACACCGCTTCCCACCATATGGGGATCCCCAAAATATCCGGAATACTGAATCCCTTCTCCTTCCACCTTCAGCATCGGCTGAAGGGTGTCCAGAAGATGGATGATCCTTGTGTTTTCACCCGGCTTCACAATCTCAAAATCCACCCCTTTAACTGCTTTTAGAAGTGACTTTATTTCTTCTTTTAATTCCTCCTTGGAGATCGTAAGGACGCCGTCCTTCAGAACAGTCTTTTCCCCAAAAAGGGCATCTTTTACTTCAAAATACTGCCGTTTCAGTTTCTTATCCATTTTCACGATTATTCACCCTCCTTCTCGTCATCTACGGTAAATAATGCAGGGCCGTCCACATCCTGTGAAAGCGCCTCCAGACATTTGTCAATGATCCTTCTCCTGTACGCTTTCTCACGCTCCAGAGGAAGAGACGGGTTGCCGCTCGGAGCAGTAAAATCTCCTCCGAAAACGATGCGGTTCGCACCGACGCTCAGAGCAATTGACGTAAATGCAGTAATATGTACATTCGGTATGCCTGCACGGTCAAGCTCTTTTGCTACCGTTGCACAGCAACGGGTACAGGTGCCTCATGTAGAAGTGAGGATAGCCGCGCGTACGCCGGAATTTTTCAGATCCTCCGCGATATTTTTTCCCATCTCCTTGCTCGTCTCAACATTAGTGCCGACTCCGCAGGTTGTATAGAAATAACGGAACACAGAAGAAATCCTTCCTTCTTCCTCCAGCTCCCTCATCGTATCCAGCGGGATCAGCCTGTGCGGGTCGTCGCTGGCATCCGTTGTATCATAGCCTCCGTGGATGGACTCATAAACGCCCTTTTTCAGATCGTTAAGCCCTTCCATGTCATATTTACCATAGCCTACGGAAAATGCCTGCTTTAGTTTGTCCGGATTTCCTACCGGTACAAGCCCGCCTGTCGTAAACAATGCAATTGTAGTATCGCCCAGGTCCTCTATCTTAGCGGCCGGAGGCACCTGCTCAAATCCGCGCAGCGGCACCTCTGTCTGGTATGGGCGCCCATAAAGCTTATCAAGAAGAATGTCCGTCACCCTCCGTGCGCCGATCTTCTCGTGATATTCATTGTACCGATGTCCGGTGGGCAGATACCCTTCCTTTCTTGCCGCCAGAATCTCTTCCCTTTTGGCAAGCTTTAACGCCAGCGCCGCCAGCTTCGGAAGCGATTTACGCATCCCGCTTGCAGTCTCAGTAGTAGCGATAATATATTGATCCTTTCCATACATTCCTACAGCCGGATTTTCCCACCACATTCCCGTTACACTTGGAATATCCAGTTCTTTTTTTACATAATCGCACATTTTGGCACAAGCGACACCATAACGTCCTGCATTAAACGCCGGCCCTGCCACAAATACATCCGGCTTCGCAGACAGGATCTCTTCCTTGATCCTTGGCAGGATTTCCTCAAACCTGGCATCTGTGTTGATATAGTTGTCTCCGCACACCAACACCTTAACGACTTCCATTTCACCCTTCCACATAGGTTCAATCCCCATGGCCGGGCCTTTCTTTTCATCATATACGCTCAATCCTACATCAGCCATCTCTTCTCCGCCGATTCCGGCATAAAACTGGTTGATATAGTATACTGCTCTTAATTTTCCCATTTTTATATCCACTCCTTTCATTTTTCTCAAGGAATAGGCGTTTGCGAAACGCCAGAACCCGCATAAATACGGGATTCTCTTTGTTATAAAATAAAGCAACTCCTCACTGGTCTGTGGTATAATTGAAATGTCCAATAACAACTATCCATATCCACCAGTAAAGGAGTCGCATCTATATGATAACACATAAACAGCTCTCTTTGGCAGATATTTTTACCGATTGCCAAAATAAATTTGATAACGATAAATATGAGTTTCTTTCCATACTCGATGAAACCATCAACCTTGATGAAATTGTTCCGGTGTCTTTTGTTTCTCATTTTCATGCTGCCACCGGCAGACCCCGCAGGCATCTTCTTTACCCAATGCTGAAGGCTCTGTT
>CAJTRM010000012.1 GCA_910578865.1 uncultured Dorea sp. | reverse complement strand
GTATCTTTTCCAATCAACAGGTTCATATACATACTTCTGTTTGAAAATATCAAAAGAAACAGATACTGGAAAATCAGCGCTGCAGGAATCCCCTTCTTTTTGTATGCATTAGCAGATTTCAATGCAGAAGAAAGATGAAACCGTGTAAAAAATCTTCTGATAGATTTCGAAATCTGGTTATCATTTTGATTGTCTTGTGTTATACTTTTATTCATAGCATGAGCCTCCGGATATATGATTGTTTCTGAACAACTCAATTATATCAAAACCAGACGGTTTCATGCTATTTTTATGCCAGTTCTTATTGAATTTTCAAGGTGCATAGGCACTTATTCAAGTGCGAAGTTTGAGTATATAATATTATGGGGATTTCCATGGCGGGTGATATCCGCCAGATGGGGCTGATCAATACTATCGGAGCCACGAGAAAACAGATCCGCCGAATCTATTACGGACAAATTCAACGTGCACTGCAATCCGGTATATTGGCCGGAACGGCCCTGTCTGCCGTTGTCCTTAAGGCTGCCGTGCCGGAGATTTTGGGGAGACAGTATTTAAGCAGGTTCGGGGGAGCCGGGGAAGTAAGGTTTTTCCGCTGGAGTATCCTGATTGCCGCTGTGGTCTTTGCAGGACTGATTACGTCAGGCATTTCTGCGTGTGTCATTTACCGTGTGGTAAATGCCTCCTGTGTGGAGAGTATCGGCTATACAGATGTAAAAAGTAAAAGAAAGAAGGACAGCGGGAAGGTACATTCTATAAAAAATCATAAAAGAAGGAGCGCAGACAGAGAACTGTGTGTTATGGCCCGGCAGAATCTGACCAGATATCGGGGAAGGTTTTTTGCGGCGGTCTTTTCCATCTTTCTTGGTATGGCTGCATTTCTTTCATCGGTGGTGATCACAGACGGCAGCGATTATGTGCATGTGATTGAGCAATGTCCGGATTTTCTGATTGCAGGGGAGTTCAGCCGGTGGGGCCAGCAGGAGGGCTACGGGAACGAGTATAAGACGAGAGATCCGGGAGAGGATATGATGGAGACGAAAGGAAGCAACTTCTGTCTTTTGTATGGAAATGACTATGATGAATTTTCCCCTGTTTCTGACGAGGCCAGAGAAAAGCTTCTCAGCATTGATGGTGTAAAACAGGAAACCTCCTATGTGATGGAGGGAGCCTACATGTTTTCTACAGTCTCCCGGAAGGGCATCCGCCCTTTTATTACAGATTATAATGAAAATGTCCAGGTAAAAGAAGGCATTGGATATGATGAAGAGTATTCCATGGTGGAGAGTGCCAACGAGGATGTGCTTCAGATTCTCGGAAGAGAAGAGATAAAGGAACTGCGGGAATATGCAGAGAACCATCATCTTCCGGTAGATATGGACAGCCTGGAGAACGGTACCGGCGTGATGCTCCTCCATGACCATATGCTGTCCCCGGAGCAGGAAAAAGCGGCAGAAGAAAGTGTAGGGGAGCTGGTATATTTTACTGCTATGTGGTCAAAGGAGCAATTAGTTTCCTTTCATCAGATGACTCCGGATGAGAGAGATGCTGCGGCAGAAGCGCGGGACGCGGACAGGAAGCGGTCGGAGGAATTTTCCCTGTGCGGATATATGGATAACCGGGAGGAAGGGTTTCCGGCGATTCAGCAGTCCTGGCATGGCTCGGAGGGGATGGTGTATTACCTGATCAGAGAGGAAGGCTTTGCAAAACTCCCAACAGAGAAAAAGACACTCTATATGGAACTGGATGTGGAAGATGCAAAGGAGCCGGAGGTAAAACGGGAGATTCAAAATATCATCCTTGAGGAGAACCAAAGGCGTGCAGAACTGCCCGGAACGGCAGAAGACGAGGAAGGGGAAGCAGGAATCTTTATGATCGGCAGGTCAGACCTTCTTGCAGAGGCGGAAAACTATATCCGGGGCAACCGCACGATCCTGGGAAGTATCAGCGCGGTGCTTCTCTTTGCGGGGCTTACCAATTATTTTAATGTTATGGTTACGGGAATGATATCCAGAAGGAAAGAGTTTGAGGTCATGGAGAGTATCGGGATGACTAAAAGGCAGAAAAGAAGGCTTGTGGCAATGGAAGGGCTGTATTACTGCCTGATCGTGACGGCGCTGACGGTGACGGCCGGGAGCGTGATCCTGCGGTTGATCTGTATCTATATGGAGAGGCGGCTTTCATACTTTACCTTCCATTATCCCATCGGGTGGCTTGCCGTAATGGCCGGGGCCCTGGCAGCAATATGTCTGGCTGTGCCGGAACTACTGTGCGGCAGGCTGGAGAAATAGACTGAGATCAATGATAATGGGGCATATCAAAGACTGATATGCCCCATACATGATTCATAAAAGTTGTTTACACTTCAGAGAACTGATCTTTTCCTACAGAGCAGAGCGGACACTCGAAATCGTCCGGCACATCCTCCCATTTTGTTCCCGGTGCGATTCCGCCGTCCGGATATCCTGCCTCCTCGTCATATTCCCAAGCACATACGTCACATACATATTTCATGGCTATTCTCCTTTTCTGTGAATTTATTTCCGGCAGTTTGTCCTGCCGCATATCAAACATATTATACCCCATTTTGCTGAGAAAAGACAGGTATATTTTCACGAATGTTAATACCGGGCTGCTTTTTGAATGAAAGGAGCGCCTTGGATGTACATGACTCTGAAAGAATGAAGTATTTCTTTCTACCTTTATATTTTGCGTGATATGACGATATATAGAATAAGGGCAATTGATTTATTATAGTTTTGGATTGGATAAAAAGTAAATCCGCCGATGTCTGTAAAAGGAGGTAATGGTAAATGTATATCGGAAAGATAGGGATAAATCAGAATTTTCATAATATGGGTGCCGTTCAGAAGCGGGCGGGCGTACCTCGTATTCAATCATCAGCGATGTCGTCTCTGAAAGACCGCCTGGAAATTGGTTCTCGATATCAGCACATCAATGAAACGGGTATCTATGGGCCAAGTGGAAACCAAATGCAGGTGATGCCGTCTGTTACGTATACGTATGCTGCTCCGGACGAAAGATTAAAAAGGGAGCTGCTTCCTCCGTCTGAACAGGGAGAACTTACAGAAGAAGATGCACTTATCGATCAATATATGAAGCAGTCACGCATTGACGGATATTTTGACGGAGATACTTTTGTCTGTGACTACTCCAAGCCGGTAAAGTTGATCTTAAGAGACAATATTTCCAGGTCTGATCTGGAGAATTTCCAAAAAGAATTAGAGGAGAAGGGGCTGGGGACAGAGATTGACTGGCGTGGAGTGAAGGAGGACTTCATTCGGATGGGCATCCGCTTTGATAATGTGGAACGACTGGAACAAAAAGCAGATTTCCTCGCGTCCCGGTATGCTGTTCTGAAAGACCGCATTCAGAACCAGTTTACCGGAGAAAAGCAGGAGAGTGAATTACAGAAGCTGGAGCAGATCTATGCACAGGCAAAGGAAGAAATGGCAGATTCCTATGCAGATAATATAGGAGGTTTTTATGAAGGCCTCGGGCAATCCGGGACAGCCGATGAGATGAGGAACAGCGTTTTTTCGGTAATAGACGGAAAAGCGGACGCATATCTTTCTTATCTTGGGCAAAATGATATTTACTCAGAGATCACCGCTTCTGAAAAGCAGTGGCTGAAACAGGACGATGCCTATATGGCGTCGCAGCTGCGGAAACATGTTTCTGAGGATTCGGCACAGTTTCAGGCTGATCCTGTGCAGGCTCCGTATAGTGAGAAAGATCTGGTTTATGCCGGAATGTACGCAAAAGCACTCTCTTCGCAGCTTCAGAGGCCGGATTGGAATGTTGAAAAAAGTGACAGTGCGTTGGGAAGCTACCTTGCAGAACAATATAAAGCTTTAGAGAGCGATATTGAGAAATCAGGAATCAGTGACAAATTATCCGATATTCTAAAGAAATCTTTTGAGCCATTTGCAGAAAAGTTTATGGATTCGCTGGATTCCCTGATTGATGACAAGCGGGAGCAGGCTGCCGTCCGTCCCTGGATGTCAGGCCTGATCAGAACAGAATATATTGACAGAAACGCTGTATATCGTTCCTTTGGAATGGCTGTAGAACAGTAATTATAAAAGTGATATACAGTTAAAGGTTATCTGCTGCAAAAGCCGCGGACCCATGGCCGGAAGCTCTGGCCATGGGTCCGTGTTTTTGCGGCAGTTCTTTTTGTATTGAAATATTATACCGGGCGGTTGAATGATCCGCCTTTTAACCGAAACCGTCCTACAAGATCTTTCATGATCTGGGACTGGCTGGACAACTCCTGGCTTGCAGCGGCACTCTCTTCTGCAGTTGCCGAGTTGGTCTGTACGACGCTTGATATCTGGTCGATTCCCATGGTTACCTGGGCAACGGCTTCTGCCTGATTGGTGCTGGCTTCGGAAATCTGACTGATAATATTGGTAACCTCTTCCACATCCTTGACTGCCTGCTGTAAGGATACTGCAGTCTCGTCGGCTATCGTAGTTCCGTTTTCAACGGCTTTTAAGGTGTTTTCAATTAATTGAGAAGTATTTTTAGATGCTTCTGCACTTTTTCCGGCCAGATTGCGGACTTCGTCAGCTACAACGGCAAATCCTTTTCCGGCTTCACCGGCGCGCGCCGCTTCGACCGCGGCATTCAATGCAAGGATATTGGTCTGGAATGCAATGTCCTCAATGGTTTTAATAATTTTTCCGATCTCATCGGAACAATTGCTGATATTGTTCATTGCCTGAATCATATCCTGCATTTTCTGGTTGCTTGTATGCATTTCATTTCCAACGGTATCTGCCATGCTGCTTGCGTTATTGGCATGTTCGGCATTTTGTTTTATTTTTTCAGAAATTTCATTGATAGTTGCGGCGAGCTCCTGTACGGAACTGGCCTGTTCCGTAGCTCCCTGTGACAGCGCCTGGGCTCCGTTGGATACCTGATCAGAACCGCTTGCAACCTGAGCAGAGCTTTCGCTGATCTGAAGGATCGTCTGGTTGAGCTTATCTGCAATTTTGCGGAAGGAGATAAGGAGCGGATGGAAACCGCCGATATATTCTTCTTCGCAGGTAGTATCTACAGTAAAATCTCCGGAAGCCATGCGGGCCAAAAATTTATTTTCGTCGTCGATAATCGTTTTAAGCTTGCGGATCAGTTCACGTACCTGATTAGCCAGAACTCCGAGCTCATCTTTGGATGTATAGGAAATCTCGATGTCCAGATCCCCTTGTGCCATCTTAGAAGCAGCGTTTTCGATTTCAAAGATAGGGAATTTGATCCCGCGTATAATTATGAAGGAGAAAAATACTCCGATCACTATAATCACAATGATAATCGCAGACAGAAAGATGAGAGCATTGTGATAAAGCTTGAGGCTCTCGGCAGTCGCCTCGTCACTTCCATGTTCATTGTAGGCGATAATGTCAGCGCATGCTTCATTCAGAGAGTTGTAAAGCTCCACACATTCTCCGTCCAGGATTGCGCGGGCTTCGTCAACGTTCCCCTGTTTGGCCAGCGAGATCAGATTACTGTCCGCTGTGTCGTACTGTTTCCAGGCGTTCATTACATTTTCATAGGTAGGCCTTTCTTCTTCATCTATCAGACTTTCGTATTTGGTAAGAAGATCGTTCATGTTGGATTTTTCCTGTTCAATATATTGAAGGCTCTTGTCGGCTGTTTCATCAGTAAGAGCGGTAAGAACTCTTAATTCATTAAGCCGGATATTGGAAATCGTCGTTTCCATGTCCCTTGCCGTGTTAATGCTGGGGAGCCAGCTGTTTGAAATGTCATTTGTCATATCGTTTAATCTGCCCATCAAAAAGAAGGATATGCCTCCGATGATGAGCATACCAATCAGCGCAACACCCACAAGAATATAGAGCTTGAAGCTGATCTTCAGATTTTTGATTTTGTTTTTCATGTCATATGTCTCCTTTCATTTCTGCATTTTCTTATGTACCCTCAGTTTGCAGGAACATACCCAACGAGAACCGCGTATGCCTCTGCAAACTGAGGGTATATGGCAATTAAACGACACTGCATATATATGTCGGCATGAAAGCGGTAGTTGATAAGCGCAGACGAAAGTGTTAAACTAAAAAAATAGAGAGGCAGCGATCATGATGTATCTGATAGATGTAGGGGGATTATGGATTGAGCAGAAACAGGCTGAAAATAAAAGAAATACTGGCGTATGCCGTTGGTTCTGTGGGAGATTCGGCGGCGTATACTTTTGTCGTGTCATACTTTTCATTCTTCTTGACGGCGGTTGCCGGAATAAGTCCGGCTGTGGCCGGGACAATTATCTCTGCCGCACTGATCTGGGACATGGCGGCAGATCCTGTGGCTGGATATCTACTGGACCGGTCTAAAAACAAATATGGAAAAAGAAGGCCATGGATCCTAAGGTCTCTGATTCCTATGGGAGCCGCTCTTGTGCTGATGTTTTTGAAGGTTGATATGCCGCAGACGCCGAAAAATATATATTATCTTGTGCTGGTGCTGATATTCTGGACCGCCTATACCTCATTCAATATTCCGTACTATACGTTTGGAGTTGTTTTGACAAACGAAGACAGTGGAAGAGTCAAATTAGCCGCTTATCGGGAAGTGCTGGGCTATGTAGGGATTTTCTGCGCAAGCTCCGTCCCCGCATTTATAGTAGGAAAATTGCTGGAAGGCGGAGTGGGTGATAAAGGGGCATGGGCTGCGGCAGGTGTGGCGGTGGCTCTGATTACAATGGTCACGATTTTCGTTATGTGGGGATGTACCGGAGGGAAAGAGAGGATCAGAGGCAGATCGGCCGCCCGAAGGGCAGTGAAAAAAGGGTTTTTCCGTCATATCATTGCCCTGTTGAAGATGAAGCCTTACATACTGGTGATTGTTTGCGCGCTTTTTACCAATATAGGCCTGACGCTATTTAATTCCAGTCTTGTATATTATGTAAACTATAATATGGGGCTGGGAGAAACACAGGCGGCGCTGATGCTTACGGCAATGAATATCGTTTCTATTGTGTTCATTCCGTTTATTGTGAAATCCATAGAATTGTTTACGAAGGGAAAGGTATTTACAGTATGCATGATCCTGAGCGGCGTAGTTATGATCCTGGGGAGGTTTGCGGCGCCGGGGAGTGTAGAGATGGGATGTGTTTACGTGGCGCTTTCCGGTGTCGGTACCTGTGCCTTCTGGATGTGCATTTTTAATTTTCTTTATGATGTTGTGGATTATGATGAATTCAATACAGGAAGTATGAGAGACGGTATGATCGTGTCGTGTTATTCCTTCCTGTTGAAAGTCGGAGGAGCGGGAGCGGCCGCCCTGCAGGGGTTTCTTCTTCAGAAAAGCGGATTTGATGCCGGGCTTGCAGTACAGAATCCCGGTACACTCCGTGTGATTGAAGCAATGTTTACGGTTTTGCCCGGAATCTGTGCCGTGCTTGCCGGCGGGATGATTCTGCTTACGCCGTTAAAGGATAAAAAGATGGAATTGCTGAGACAGGAACTGGAGGAAAAGCGTAAGGGAGAAATATATTCTCTGGACGGATTTGAAGATCTGGCAAGGGAGCAGGAAATATAGAAGTTGATGGGAAAAGGAGAGGAGAAAGAGATGGTTTGGATCAATGGCCTGCCGAAAGTGGAACTGCACTGCCACCTGGACGGTTCGATCCCGGTTCCAGTGCTGAAAAGACTTTGCCTTATGGAAGCTGTGGAAGTTCCCGGAGATGACGCACAGTTCCGGAAGCTGATAGAGGCAGGAGAGGATTGTGGGAGCCTGACAGAGTATCTGAGAGCATTCGATCTGCCTTTGAAATGTCTCAGGACAGAAGAAGCATTTTTCATAGCTTCTTATGAAACAGTAGTAAATGCGGCAGAAGAGGGAGTCCGTTATCTGGAACTCAGGTTTGCACCTCTTTTGTCGGAGTCGCCGGGGATGCCGCCGGAAATGATCATTGAGGCATCTGTCGCAGGGCTGAAAAAGGCGGTTTCGGAACGGGAGATTGAGTCCGCTTTTATTCTCTGCGGAATGCGTCATTTTGAAGAGGCGGAGAATTTCAGGACATTAGAGCTTGCCCGGAAATATTTGGGGAAGGGAGTTTGCGGCCTGGATCTGGCAGGGGATGAGTCGGCTTTTCCCAATGAAAGATTTCGGGAGTATTTCCGTAAAGCAGCCCGTGCCGATATCCCGGTTACAATACATTCGGGGGAATGCGGTCGAAAGGAAAACATAGAGCTTGCGATTGCATACGGCGCCAAAAGAATCGGTCACGGTATTGCAATGCAGGGGGATGTAAAACTGCAGGAGCAGGTGGAAAGATCAGGAATCGGAGTGGAGATGTGTCCCGGCAGTAATCTGCAGACAAAGGCTGTGCCGTGCCGGGAGGCGTATCCCTTCCGGGAGTTTCTGGACCGGGGGATTTGCCTGTCTGTTAATACAGACAATAGGACAGTTACAAATACTACGATGACAAGAGAATTGGAGCATATGGCACGATATTTCCATATGACCCGCCGGGAGGCGGTGCAGATCATGAAGCGTTCTATGGATGTTTCGTTTGCAGAAGAGAGTACGAAGAAGACAGTAAAAGAGAAAATAGACGAGTGGGAAAAGAAAAATCGATAGAATTAAGATCATAAGAAATAAGAGGTGTGGAAAAGGATGGAAAAGATATTGATCATTGACGACAGCCAGGTACAGGCCGCCCAATTAAAATCTATTTTAGAGGACGATTATGAAATTACGGTAGCGCAGACAGCGGAGGATGGGCTGGGATATGTAAGAGAGCAGACATTTTCACTGATCCTGCTGGATGTGGTTATGCCCGGGATGGATGGATTTACGCTGTTGAAAAAATTACAGGAAGAGATCGTGACCCAAAGTATTCCGGTCATTCTGATCACCAGCCTTTCTGATATTCAAAGTGAAGAGCGTGGGCTTGTTCTGGGGGCTGTTGATTATATCGTTAAACCGTTTCATTCCTTGATCGTAAAGGCGAGGGTGAATACGCATATTAAGCTGTACAGCTACCGAAGACAGGTTGAGGAGCAGTCAAGGACAGATCAGCTGACCGGAATTGCCAATCGGCGGGAGCATGACCGCTATAGTATTGTAAAGTGGAAAGAGGCAGCGCGCCTGAAGGTGCCGTTTTCTATTTGTATGTTTGATATTGACAATTTCAAAGCATATAACGATACATTCGGCCATCCTGCCGGGGACAAGGTTATCTCCGGTGTGGCCAGGAAAATATCGTCATATTTACAGCGCAGTACAGATTTTGTGGCCCGCTACGGAGGAGAGGAGTTTGTGGCATTTATCCTCGGCGGAGAGGCCGCTCATATATACGAACATTTGAAAATGATCCGCCGGGAAGTTGAAAACCTACATATGCATCATGACCCTTCAGTCTCTAAGTGGGTCACGATCAGCATCGGAGGTGTTACTGTAGTTCCGGATAAAGAGGATTCTTATGAGGCTTACCTGAAAATTGCAGATACAATGCTGTATGATGCAAAAAGGTATGGAAGAAACCGGGTTGTGTGGGCAAATGAAAAAATGGAGCAGTGGCGTGAACGGTAAGGTTAGGAGATGAAGAGTGGGATTCATAAATTGGTTCGGGAAAAATACAAAAAAACAGGAACATAATATAAACGGAGAAGTTCAGGATGGTACAGAGGAACTTGCACCTTATTCGGGGATGAAAGTTGAAGTGACGACCCTTGGGGGTGATCTGCTGTTTGTGGCAAAATTGCATGGGCTTAGAGGGGATGCGGCGGAGCTGCATCAGTATTCGGAGACAGAGCTTTCTCAGGAGAGTGAACCCGTCCGCGTTAAAATCCGGGGCTATAATGATCATGAGCGCAAAGCAGTTCATATGGAGGGGGTTATTTCGCCTCTTCCGAAACATATCTGGCAGGTTGAGGAACTGACGGTGATCAAAACCGGAAATGACAGGGCCTTTTTCCGGCTCAGCACAGATCTTGACGCGACGGTCACCATGTTCAGCGGGCTGGAGATCGGAGAGAAGCCCTGCAGACTTTTAAATATCAGTGTCGGAGGCGCAAGAATCGAGTCAGAGTACAGGTATCATGAGAATGACAAATTCCTCCTGAAAGTACAGCTTCTCGAGGACAGGCCGGAATCGGCGATCTTCTGTCAGGTACTGCGTATTATAGAAGGAAACGGATACAAATACCAATATGGGTGTCAGTTTATAGAGTTAACGGAGGAGGATCAGGAGAAAATAACGCAGAATATATTTGCGGCCCAGCTTGCAGAACGGCGTAAAAAGAGGGGAGATTCCTGAAGGGCAGGTTTTTTGTAAGATACAGTTGTTAGGCCTATGGATTCGTGGTAAAATAAACAGAGTATTTTTTGCATAATCATTTATGAGCGATAAAACAGTTTATAGATGGAAACATGCTTATGAGTACAGCGTTTTGTGACGATAATTATAAAGAGATGCTTTATAGGTTAAAAATTTTTGGCAGGGCAGGATGTCGGCAATGATTCGGATGCAGGCAGCCTTTCTTCTGATGTTCGGCGTATGCCATTATAAGAAATCATTATATGTGTAAGAGAACTGCAAAGAATGGGGGACTCAAATTGAAAAAAATCCGGTTGAGAAAGAGGAATTTGAAAAGAAAGGAAACATGGCTGAAGAAAGCTGTTGCTGCGCTGTGTACGGCAGCGCTTCTCGCGGGGATGGCACAAGGGGCTGATTCGCTTAGTGTGCGGGCGGCAGGGGCTACAGATATAGTTGTAAATGTTAAGTTTTTAGGTGATGCGTCTTACAGTGAGGATATGGAGAGGGCGGCAAAGGCTTTTATGGCTGCTAATAACCTCATTGTGAAAGATCCTAGTAATAATTCAGAATGGACCAGTGGAGCTTCAGATAAGGAATATAATGATGCTGATTTGAGCAACGGGGCTGCTGTTGTGAAATATTCATTTACAGTACCGGTTGATATTCATAAGTTTGAGTATAGATTCGATGATAGTGATGAAGATCGATTTGGTTGGAATCAGATAACCGTTGGAGGGCCGGTGGTATTTGATTATAACCGTTATGGGTATTTTTTTGTGAGTGAAGCTGATCTTTTAAGTTCCCAATACTTGCCGATAGGCTTTTCGCCGTTAAAACCGTCTGATCCTAGTAAACAAGGGTGTGTGTTTAAAGGATGGGTTACGTCAGAGGGAGGTAATCAAAGTTTTGATTTTAACCAGACGGTTGCGAGTTCCATGACAATCTATGCTTCCTGGAAGGAATGGACACTTGATTCAAAGGGGCTGCTGACTATATCAAGTCAGGATGGAATGGATGATTGGAACGTGAATGGAACGTCAGATGAAAGAAATCGTGTAAGTAGGGCTGTCATTGAATCAAAGGTGACAAATATTCCGTCAGATGCATTTAGGAATTGTACGGGGCTCGAAGAAATATATTTAGTTGGCGGGGTGCCCCAGAAAGTAGGTAATACAGCTTTTGATGGCTGCAAATTTATGCAGGATGATAAGAGAGGGATTTTTGTTGCTCCTGGAACAGTTGATGCTTATAAGACAGCATGGCCGGGCTATGCATGTTATCTTACAGATTCTACCCCTCCCCCGGATGCTCACGATTACGGGACTGAGTGGGGATCCGATGCTGACGGGCATTGGCCGGTATGCAGTACCTGTCGAGACGAGAAGACTGCGGATAAGGCGGCGCATACAAAGGACGGCGGTACAGTAACAGAACAGCCGACAGAGACAAAGCCGGGAGTTATGACATATAAGTGCAGCACATGCGCTTATGTAATGGAGGAAGAAGAGATTCCGTGCATCACTCCTTCTACAGATATTGAGAAAGAAGTTAAAACGGTAGGTAATGTTCCAAGGACAGATATCATTACTTCGGCAGAGACTCTGGCTGAAGCAGCTCTTACCGATGAAGAGTATGAGAAGGCAGAGAACGGAGCAGGCGTTACGGTTCGTGTAACCGTAAAGGATGCAGACAATAGTGTAAGTGATGATGATAAAGAGCTGATCAATGCCAAGCTTGACGGGTATAAAGCAGGAAAGTATCTTGATATCAGTATGCTGAAGAAGATCGGAGCCGATGAGATTCAGGTGGAGAAAATGCCAAACGGCAGCGTCCAGCTTGTATTCCAGGTGCCGGATAATCTCAAGAATACAGATCCAACGAAGGTACGGAAATTCAAGGTTATCAGGGTACATAAAGGGACGGCCACTGTTCTGGATGATATGGATGATAACGAAAATACAGTAACGATAGAGACTGATCGTTTTTCTACATATGCTCTGGCGTATCAGGATGTTGAAAGAACTGACGCGGACAATAATACTCCTGATGACAATAATAATAACAATAATAATAACAATAATAACAATAATAACAACCCGGGAAACAATACGGGCGGGAATACGAATACCGGAAATACCAACACCGGGAATACGAATACCGGAAATACCAACACAAGAAATACCAATACAGGCGGAACTAACGGCACAGGCACTAATAATACTGCCGGAGGCTCCAATGCAGGAACTGCCGGAACAACCAGCACGGGGACATCTAACCAGACAAGAGGCAATGCCTTAAGAACCGGTGATGTTGCCCCGGTAGGGTTCTATACAATGATGGCGCTGTGTTTCCTGGGAATTATGATGATTTTGGAAAGAAAACAGCAGTTGAATGGCATCAGGCTTATACGGAGGATGCCTCGGCCGTATTAAACGTTAGTTAAGTGTGAAATTGTGAAATGGGGGACTTAAGTTGGGAACAAGGAATCCGGAAGGAAAAAAAGACCGGTTGGGAAAAAACTGGCTGAAGAAAGCTGCTGCAGTATTATGTTCGGCCGCGCTTATAGTGGGGCTTGCTCAAGGGCTGGAGTCACTGGACGTACTGGCAGAGGACGATACGAAAACAGTGACAATGGAAGTGCGGTTTGTGGGTGACACGACTTTTGGAGATAATGCAAAAAGAGCTGCAAGGGCTTATATGGGCGCTAATAATTTGGTCTTGAAGGTTTCAGGTACCACAACATCTTATACGTCAAATAATAAAGAATGTGTTGAAACTGAATGGGAAAGCAACGGATATGTGACTGTGAAGTATACGGTTATAGTACCTAAGGATATTCAGGCATTTATATCTGAATTTTCCGGTGAAAAATTAACAGGTATCATTACTACTGCTGGTGATACAGATATCACTCTTTCTGAGGATCGTTACGGATGCTATTTTGTAGACGGAGACCGATTATTGAACTCTGCATATTACAGACAAGGTTCAGATTTGCCGGAGCCGACGCCTCCCACAAAAGCAGGCTATGTCTTTCAACGGTGGGTTACTTCGGATAAGGGCAATACGGATTTTGACTTTTCGGCGAAGGTTACATCCGTAAGGACTGCGTATGCTTCCTGGCAGGACTGGTCACTGGACGGCGCCGGCCGCCTGACGATCTCAAGCCAGGACGGGATGGATGACTGGAGCAGTAATGCTACCGAGGATGAGAGAGCTCGTGTGAAATCAGTTGAAATTAAAGAAGACGTGACGGAGATTCGGGGAGCGGCGTTTGAACAGTGCGAGGGAATTGATGCGGTATATCTGCGGGGGAAGACCCCTCCGTTGATCTCGGCGGGAATGTTTGATGACTGTAAGTTTATGAGTGATGGGCGGAGAGGGCTTGTCGTACCGGGAGACAGCATAGATGCATATAAGGAAGCGAACCAGTGGAAAGACTACGTATGTTATATGACACAATATGCACCTACAACCGCTGCCCATGATTATAAACAAGATTGGCAGACTGACGATAAGAATCATTGGCGCGAGTGCGAAGCCTGCGGAACGAAGGCAAACGAAGCAGAGCATGAAGAGGACGGCGGGACAGTGACGGAGGAGCCAACAGAGACAGATCCCGGACTCATGACTTACAAGTGCCGTATATGTGCTTATGTAACGAGGACAGAAGAAATTCCTGTTATAGTAAATCCAGGTGTAATCGATAAAGAAGTCAAAAAAAGAGGAGAGGTACCGAGTATCAGTATCGCTACATCGATCGAGGGGCTGCAGAGCGCTGTTTTGACAGCATCTGAGAAAGAGCAGGCAGAAAAAGGAACAGACATTACAATACGTCTTACTGTGGAGAATGCGAAAGACAGTGTAAGTGAAAAGGATAAAGAGCTGATTGAGGGGAAACTCGACGGCTACCAGGTTGGAGAATATCTTGATATCAGTCTTGAAAAGTTGATAGGAGCTGATTCATATCAGGTAGAGGAAGTGCCGGGAGGAAGCATCCGGCTTGTGATACAGGTGCCGGGCAATCTGAAAAATACAGACAGCACCAAGGTAAGAAACTTCCGGATCATCAGAGTTCACGCAGGAGAGGCTTCTGTCCTGTACGATATTGATGATAATGAGGATACGGTTACAATTGATACAGATCGTTTTTCAACGTACGCACTGGTCTATCAGGATAACGAAAAAGATCCTGATAATCCAAATCCGGGTCAGGATCCGGGTACCGATAATCCGGGTACTAATAATCCGGGAGGCGGAAATTCAAGTACCGGAAATACCGGTACCACAAATCCGAATACAAGAAATACCAACACAAGCGGAACTAACGGCAGCAGAACAACCAGTCCCGGAACAACCAACACCACGACGGGCACCGGAACATCGAACCAGGCAAAAGGAAATGCTCTGAGAACCGGTGATGTTGCCCCGGTAGGCTTCTATACGGCGATGGCTTTATGCTTTTTAGCGGTTATGATAGCCCTGGAAAGGAAACAGCAGCTTGATGTCATCCGGTTGATCCGGAGAACGCCGCGCCCATATTAAACAGAAACTGGGGGCGGGATGCGTGGCTGCTATAGATTTAGAAGAGAATATTTGAGCCGGGAACTTGAAAACAGGTTCCCGGCTCTGCTTTTTTCTAAAATAGGGTCATTTAAAATTCCAGGGCTTTTCCTTTCTCCATTTTTGTGAGTTGACGTTCACCTTCATCTGCGATCATCCGGAAGTCCTGGATGGTCTGTGCCATCTGTGGGAGTGCTTTTGTCTTATAGGTACTGATATCATCCAGAGCAGAAAGTGTGTCTGCAAAGGCCTGTTTTAACGTGTCAGGGGAGATGCTGGCTTCTGCCGCCTCTCTCTGGATCGCGGTGCCCTGCTCTTTCAGCATTTTGGATGTGGCGCTGATCATAGTGTTCGTTGTCTCATTCAGCATCTGCACCTTTTCCAGTACGATCTTCTGGTTGTACAATGCACCTGCCACTGTGACTGCCACCCGCAGCGCCGCCACTGTTACAGTCTGTGCACGGTCTACCGCCCGAATCAACTCCAGATTGTTTTTGCGTATTACCTCCATGGCAATGATTCCCTGCTGGTTTACGACAAGGAGCTGCTGGAAATCCATGAGACGCTGCCTGAGAGGAAATAGAATTTCTTCATCTACAAACTTGATCCGTTCCTCAGAGTCCCCGGAAATCCTGGCGTTTTCTACAGCGTTTGTCAGGTAGCTGTCGAGCTGCGTGCCGAGTTCGATCTTCTGTGTCAGCTGTTTGGTCAGGTCACGCATGGAAGCCTGTTCAATCTCAAGTGTTGTATTGTCGTTCTTTAAGATAGAGCGTCCTTTTTCCAGGCTTTTTACGATACCGGCGATCTCCGCATCGGCGGTCTTGAACCGCTCGAAATACCGTCGGATGGGATTAAATACTTTTCCAAGGACGCCGGTTTTGGTAAAATCAAGTCCGGACGGATCCAGATCCCGCATCTTGACGGACAAGTCTTCCAGGCCCTTTGCAACCTCTCCGGATTCCCCTCCGGCACGGCTGAATTCTCCCATGCGTTTCTGGAGGATGCTGTTTTTAGACTGTGACTGCTTTATAATATCTGCTCCGAAGGTTTCAACCACCTGGACAAATTCCCGGCGCTGTGCAAGAGAATCCAGATCTACGGCCATGATCTGGTCGGCCTTGTCCTTCACGGCATTGGTGATCACTGTCTTTTCCTCGGCGGTGGGAGCCAGTTCTGCCGCCACCTCTTTTTTGATTACTTCTGTATTTGGTAAATCTAATGTAAATCCACTCATAAGCGTTCTCCTTTTACATATTTGCATTAAACAGGGTCTTTAGCTGGTAAATAACGTCGTCGGTCGATGCGTCGATGCTTGCTGCTTCATTGATGGAACTGATGCTCTGGAGTGCAGCCAGGTCGGCATTATAGCCGATGGTATATACTGGTATTTTGAGTCCGCTCAGCACATCGCGGATATCATTCAGGCCGTACCCTGAGTTGGTGTCCCCGTCACTTAAGACAAACAGCATTGGTTTAGCATCCGGGGATTCTTCCATTTTTTTATTGACCATATCCAGAGCAACGCAGATAGCGTCAAAAGTAGCGGTTCCCCCAGTGGCGTTCAGATTTTCTACAGTTCCTTTGAAGTAGGTCTGATGTTCCATATCGAATTTTTCTATAGGAAGCTCTATCGTTACCCGGTCTGAATAGCTTACAAGCCCGATGTAGTTATCTGCATTGATGTACTTCATACTGTTGATCAGGGAATCCTGCAGGGCAACCAGCGGTTCGCCGTACATACTGCCGGACACGTCTGTGACAAATACGCCGATGACCGGACGGCCATTATCCTTGTTTGTCTTATAAAGTTTCTGGGCTGCGGTCAGGACTTCGCCGGGGACGGCTTCATATTCGCAGATGTAATCATTCATGCCGTTAAAACCATATTCACCTGCCCTTGATCTGGCATCCTCTGTTGTACAGTGCTGTGCAAAAAGATTTAAGATCTCTTTTTGCTGCGGGCTTGCAGATTCCATGGTTACCAAAGGGTTATCGTGCCGGTAGCCGTAAGGGGTAAATTTATAATTTTTGGACAGCACGGTATCATTGATGTAAGACTGGTATTCCATGATAAAACCGTCCAGGGAGCCGTTTTCTGCCGCTTCGCGCATCTGCATGGTGGTCAGCGCCACAAACGGAACATTTTTCTGGAATTTCTGGAAGCCTGCGGTGGCTGTTTCGGACAGGGGATTTTGCAGATCATATCTCTCAAGAGTACAGATCAGGAAATTCAGCCCTGCGCTGCTGGCGAAAGGATTGGTGTAGCCCATTGCCAGTTCGCCGGCTTCTGTGGCTTCTGTAATAGCTTTCAGGTCTACTGCTCCGTATTTGCCTATAATCTGGTCATAAATCTCCGGAGAGAGCAGGATGCCGGCGACATTGCCTACCAGACTTTCCGATACGGTTTCGGTGGCAGTGCCTTTCGCATTCAGCATATTCACCCAGAGCATGCTGGAAGGTGCAAAGCCCTCCGGAACAGCTTTGCCGGAGGCAATATAGTCAAGCGCCTGCCCGCTGTTGACTTTCCGTATCCGGACAGATACACTCTGCCCGTCCACCTGGTATCCTTTGCTGTTGAATTCCTCTGCCATTTCGCAGAGCCAGCCGTCGGTCCCTGAGCCTGCTTTCTCCGGGGAGGAGAAAATCTCGGCACACAGTTGTGTCGTTGCTTCTACTTCCACAGGGCAGGTATCAATATCCGGGAGCTCGGCAGCCTCATCCTCGACAGAATCGTATTCAATCGGTGATTTGACGGGAGTTCCCGTTTCTGGGTTGATGACATCTACCATGTTATCCAGGCGTTTTTCAGCATTTTCTTCTGACAGGACTCGGTCGGATTTGCCGATGTTGCGTGTTGCATAGATTCCTCCGAATACTGCGGCACATACGATTACAATAATGCCGATTAAAATTCCTATAGTTTTCTTGTTCATAGACAGTTCCTCCGGTAATTTTACTGATAATACTTTGTTTCGTCGATAAGTTTTCCGATCTCATTCAACAGATCATTGTTCAGGTCCGCGTCTTCGCCGGAAGCAGAAGAGGAGACCTCCATAGCCAGTGCGTCCAGCTTTAACAGGATCTTCTCGTTGAGGGAAATTGTGGATCTGACATTGTCAGAATTTTTTTGATAAAGCTTCAGTTGTTCTTCCTGGATATCGTCGGGAATATCATCCTCCCGGTAATGCTGAAGCCTTGCATACTCTTTTTCATCAAAAAGCCGCATCCTGTTTGCCATTGCCACGACATTTTTTATGGCGGCGGTTTCGGCGGCTTCTGCCACACTGTTGAATTTGTCCCAGCTCATGGTTCCTTTTGTGAATTTCTGATCCAGAAGGTCGGACAGCCGGCGGCGGCATTTGAAGATCCGGTCGAGCTGTTCGGAAGCAGTCCTGGCCATGCTGCCGAAATATTTGCTGTCCCAGTGGCTTTTCAGGATATCCTTGGCCCTGTCAAGGTCCGGGACGTCTTTCAGAGTCACAGGCTTTTGGTTCGGTTCTTTCAGCAGCCTGAGGTTTATAAAAAAGAAAGCACCAATCAGTGCGAGGGCGGCGATGATGGACATACCGGCCCGGAATATGCTGTAATCTGATATTCTGAGGCATATGAGGCCCGGCGAATAAAGAATCACTGCCAGAATTGCGATGCACAGATTAGCGGCAATTAATTTGATGTATTTGTTCAATCTATCTCCTCCCGCCTAAAGTATATTTGTTATTCTACATTATACGACATATACTAATATCTGACAAGTCAGATAATTATAATGAAAATGTCAATCTATATGTTTCCGTCATCCAATCATTTCCTTTTGGCCGGAAGTTATTTTTCTGGCTAATATCCAATAAAATGTGTTATGATTGTCTGGATGATATGGAAAAGGAGAATAATATGAAGAACACAACGCAAAAATTAACATTGTCAGCAATATTTATAGCAATCGGTCTGGTATTACCCTTTTTTACCGGGCAGGTGCCTCAGATCGGCAATATGCTGCTTCCTATGCATTTGCCTGTTTTCCTGTGCGGATTGATCTGTGGGTGGCCTTATGGCCTGGCTGTAGGTATGATCCTGCCGCTGCTGCGTTCCTTTGCATTTGGAATGCCGCCGCTCTATCCGATTGCCCTGGCGATGACCTTTGAGCTTGCCGCGTATGGTTTTGTATCGGGCTTCCTTTATGGCCGTTCCCGCTGGCAGTGTATGATTGCCCTGTATCGTTCTCTGATCGCAGCAATGCTGTGCGGAAGGATTGTGTGGGGAATTGCGGAGGTGATCCTGCTTGGTATAGGCGGGAATGCATTTACATGGCAGATGTTTGTGGCCGGAGCCGTGCTGAATGCAGTTCCGGGGATCATACTTCAGCTTGTACTGATCCCTGCGGTCATGGTTTCACTCCACCGGACAGGTCTGGTGCCGTTTCACAAAAGGACTTCGGAAAAGGAAGCTGTATATATGGAGAATTAATATGGCAGAAGAGATACTGGCAGTAATATTAAATAAAATCAAGAAAGAGGACTTTTCGGAAAGAAAGAGTTCCTATATCATTGCAGTAGACGGGAGATGTGCATCCGGGAAGACGACGCTTGCAGAAGAACTTGCGGAATGTCTTTCCTGCAGTGTCATACATATGGATCATTTCTTTTTACAGCCGGAACAGCGGACCAGAGAGCGGATGGAAGAGCCGGGCGGCAATGTGGACCGGGAACGGTTTAAAGAAGAAGTGATAGAGCCGCTGTGCAGAGGGGAAGCGTTTTCCTATCGAGTCTTTGACTGCAGGATTATGGATTTTTGCGGTTCTGTAAATGTCAGAAAGACACCGGTGGTCCTTGTGGAAGGAGCGTACTCCTGCCATCCGGAATTTGCAGGATACTGGGATCTGACGGTATTTCTCTCTGTTGACAGGGAGGAGCAGATCCGGCGCATAGAAAAGCGGAACGGCAAAAAACAGGCGAAACAGTTTGCAGAACGATGGATACCGATGGAAGAGAAGTATTTTGCAGCCTTTTGTATTGAAAGTACATGTGATATAACAAAAACACCGCAAAAGCAGTAATGCTTTTGCGGTGTTTTTGTAAACATTGAAAAGGATATCCTATACCAGATAATTCATCATCATGCCGAGAGCATAATAATTGTTCAGTGTATAAGCGCCTGTCTTTGAGTACATATTAAACGCCTGATATGGATTGTTCATAGCATCTGTCTGAGCAGCCTCGATATCATTGTTGATCAATGTACTGGAATTCACACGCATACCTGCGGCTCCTTTGTTATATGCCATATTTGCAGCGCTTGAGATCAGATCCTTCGTTAAGGAAGGATGTTCCTTCATGTTCTTCTGCAAGACACTCTTGTCAAACTTCAGGGTCGCATCTTTGTTTACGGTAATTCCAAGCTTTTCCAGAGACTTTTCAGATCCAAGTCCTCCGACGAGGTTGCGGAGCTGCTTATATACACCCGTTCCGCGGTCATAGTTGTCATTCAGAAGCTTCAATGATGAATTATAAGCGTCCACCAGCTTGCTGATGCCGTCTGCCGTCTTCTCGAAATCAAGACCCGAACTGATGGTCGTCTTTCCTGTGCTCTTAAGCGAAACACCGATTCTGGTAGAATCAACAGAGATGTCATTGCTGTAGGACTCATGCTGGGTCGTCTTTCCATCTATCGTTACCGAATATTTGGAATCTAAAGCCTCGGTCTTGACAGTGTCCAGACCTTTGGCAGCCCCAAGTTCACCGGTTACATCGAAGCCGTTGTAAGCTCCGGTATATGTTCCGGTTAATTCCAGAGAAGCAACACCATCCTTCTGAACAACGTTTGCCCGTACATTGGCGGAGCCTGCGTTGATCTGATCCGCGGCTTCTTTCAGCATCTGAGCGTTTGTCTTGGAAGAACCGTCGCTGTTGAGGGCACTTACATTAACATCCACAGATTTGATGCCGTTTCCAACTGTGAAGTTCATATCTGAAGTTGCGGCATCGGATCCTTTTACGCCGGTACTTACATTTGTCTGTGCCTGTGCGAGCTGTGTGACATCAAGAGTGATGTCTTTCGTCTGGCCGGATCCAAATTTCTTTGTGGCAGTTGCCACGGCTTCGTTAGAGCTTGATACAGAGAGTGTACTCATAACTCCTGAACTGTTGCTGCTCCTCAATGAGTTTGCCGCACTCATCAGGTCGGACATGCTGGAGTTGTACTCCCTCATAAAGTTCATACTTGACTTCAGCGATCCCGTTACCGGTGCGTTTATTGATGCAGCAGACTGCATGTATCTTGTGTTTTTGGATAAAGCCTGGGCAAGCCGGATATTATTGATCGAGGATTGATAATTATAATATCCCATACCGTAAGAATTAATTCCGTTGATTGCCATAGTTTCTCCTCCTTTCCTGAGTAATATTTATAAATCCTCATATAGTTTTTCGACCGTTCAGATATAAATATTAAGCGGCTGCCGGAAATAGTTTACTAATATATTTTCGGCTCCTTATACGGAGCAGTCAATGCTTGCCACAGAGGTGACCGTAATCTGGGCGGCGGAAGAGGCAGCCTCTGCTGAAACAGCGGGAGTGCCTGCTGCCGTTGTTCCGGAAACGGCTCCTGTATATCCTGACATAGTCTCGGCATACTGTTCACAGATTTCTTTGTAACGATAATCATTTACAGAAGGTTTGCTGAAGATATCTTCCATACAATCGGACTGGCAGCGTTCCTGAGCTTTTCTGGCGGTCCGTTTGCGCCGCAGTTCTTCGGCAAGCTGTTTTTCCAGTTTGACTTTCATTTTTTTGGCGGCTATTTTCTGCTGCTGATACAGCCGTTCTTCTTTGTGAAGCCGTGCGATCTTAATGTTGCCGCTTCGGATGACCGATTTGATCTGCCGGATGATAGATGCGGCCTCCGCCGGATCAGATACCTGAAGCTTTACCTTCTGGATCTCCCGGTTCTTGGATGCGATCAGCCCTCTGACCGACGATACATTTTTAGCGCTTGCCAGACTTGCCATGCTGCGGCTGTGAGAATACTTGTAAGTCGTCATCTTAGGATTCTTCCGCTTCTGGTAAAACTGGCTCCACCTGTGATCGTCTTTATTGAGGGATGAGTAGTAAAAATCGGGCTTTTTGGGTTCCTCCATGACGGTCCATTTTGAAACTTCCCCGTTCTCATCCAGTACAAGCCCCATGCCGGTCAGTCTCTTATCCATGAGCTGTGCCTGTACCTGGGAGGAAAAACGGTAATTGTCGAGCATACTCAAAACACTCTCCACCCGGGCCCGGACAGTATCGTCATTTGCCATCTTTTCCAGAAGCGCCGGGTCAATGGCCACATTGTTAAGTCCGCGCTTAGAAGAAACATATTTTTTGAGCTGGTCGTCATTTTCAAATGAGATAAAATCAAAATGAATATTTTTGTATTTGTTTTTTAATTCATCCATCAGCTTTTCTGTATTTGAAGGCTGTGACTTTGCAGGGGTGGATTTTAAAGATGCAGAAGTCTGCGGCGGAGACAAGACCGGCAATGTTGTTGTCTGACTGTTGACCCGCATAACAACACTCCTTTCCGGAATATAGTACTATTCCTGATATGACGAATCATTCATAAATTCGCAGGATTAACGTTTCTTTATATAATATATATCGGCAGAACAGAAGAAAATGAAAGAGGGCAGGAGAAAAAAATTATGATTGAAAAACTTTTCCGGTGCTTATGATTTGAAAAATATGTCCGATATTTACAATAAGGCTCCAAACTGCAACAGATACATAAGCAGATGTTAAAACGGAGGATTTTAGAAGAAAGGAAAGTGGATGATTATGGATATAGCAGCAACAAGTATGAGTCTTGCAAGTCTTAAGATTGGTTTGGAAGTGGGGGCTTCTGTTTCAAAGAAGGTTATGGAATCAGCAGAGGTAAATGCAGAGGCTATCACAGAGATGCTGGAAGCCATAGATCAGATGGCTCCAAGCGAGAGTGTTAACCTGATAGATGTACGTGCATAGACGGAATAGAGTGTGACGGCTTCAGACCGATAGAAAATCATCGGTTTGAAGCCGTTTTTTTTGAATCATTGATTATTCCTGTCTGTGGTGAAGTGCATTTGCAAAAAACGATATGTACCGTGTGATGATCTCAATGATAATGAATCCAAATGCAATGGCCAGGCATGTCTGAAACAGCTTCAGCGTCTGCTGCAGGGCAAAGGTGTAATCTGCCTGAACGAATCCGTGCATCATATAAAACAGTGTGGCTCCCGGAATAATGGGCATAACGGAGGTCGTAAGGAAGATGGTGGAGGGGGCCCGGTGGATCCGGGACATCACATAGGCGTACCCTGCCACGAAGACGGCTCCGGTCAGAGTGGCGGTAAAGTTATTGGCAGTTGCCTGGTACACAAGCGTGTAGCAGGCGCAGTTGATGAGTCCGCCGATGCCGGCGCAGGCAGATTGCCTGGGGGCAGCTTTGAAAAACAGTGCAAATCCCATGCTTGCAAGGCCGCAGGAGATTAACTGTACCGCCATGTCAGGGGCTATGTACATTTCATACATAGCGCCTTTCAGCACAATCATGGCCAAGCCGATGCCGCAGGCAATGGCAATGGCGCCCAGGAAAGAGTTGGCAATGTTCAGGATGCCGGCAATGATGTCGTGGTTCAATACGTCGCGGATTCCGTTCGTAGTACCGAGACCGCTGATCAGTACCATGGATACGCCCAGGATAATACGGTCCGGGTGGTTGCCGAGACCAAGCTTTGCGATCAGGAGGATAGATACTGCCGACAAAAAGGAGAGTACCATATTGTAGACGACCAGGTTGTTTTCCCGCTTGGACAGCCAGTCTCCGGCGCATACGATAATCAGGGAGCAGATGAGGGTGGCCACGAGGGCGTCCTGGAAATCGCATCCGAAATAGACGCCGAACCCGGCTCCGCCCATAATGGCGGCCAGGTGGGACAGGAGTTTGGGCTGAGGCTTACGGTTCATGACTTCCAGATACATTTCGTGCATTTCCTTTGGCCCGGGTGCATTCCGGCAGATTTGCCTGGACAGGTTGTTCAGGTAGTCCAGCCGGTCGTAATTGAAGCTGGTGCCCCTGACCCTGCGGATCTGTGTAAGATAATGGCCGCCTTTTGGCTGGATGGTTGCCTGGATATTGCTCTGGATCGCAAAAACTTCACAGCTGATGAGGTCATAGCTTTTGCACATGCGGTACATACTATCCTCGGCTCGGTCAACCTCGGCTCCGCTTTTTAACATGGCTTCACCGATATTTAAAATTTCATGGAGAAGTGCCTCGTAATCCATAAATTCTGATCCTTTCTGTTGTATTATATCACCGGCAGAGCCTTTGGGCGTTCCATGGAACGGAAGGCTGACGGTGTGCATCCTTTGTAATGTTTAAACTGACGGATAAAATAGCTCATATTATCAAATCCGGTATTCAGCGCAATCTCAGTAATGGGCGCACCGGACATCAGAAGCTGGGCAGCGGCCTGATTGATCCGGTACTCGTTCAGATAAACAAAAGGGGTCTTTCCGGTTTTTTCTTTAAAATATTTGCAAAAGTAATTTTTGTTCATATGGATCACAGAAGAAAGGGAAGCTAAGGTGATCCGTTCAGAATAGTTTTTTTCTATATAAGAAAATACGGGCTTCAGGGGGAACTCATCCTGCGGCTTTTCCTTCTTGTGTGCAACCATAGCGTGCTCCCGGAATAAGATCTCCAGGATCTGCAGCAGGGCGATCTTAATAGAAAGAGCTGTCGTGCCTGACTGCAGGCCTGTTTCCTGGTAAAGCAGCGCCGCGTTTTTGATCAGATGTCCAATCTCCTTTGAAGCCCGGGCAGACAGCTGCTCCTTCTCCGGAAAACTTAAGCTTCCGGACAGCAGCGGGTGTAAAAAGGAATTCTGACAGGCATCATACAAGGAAAAGCTTAGCAGTTCCAGATTAAAAACCAGCGCGTAATGGTGGGAAGACATACTGTCTCCAAAGATTCCGTGCAGAGTTCCGGGGTTAATAAAGTACACATGCCCGGCTTTTAGCAGGAGGGTGTCATTTTCTGTTTTCAGCTGTAGTGTTCCGTTCTCCACATAAATAAATTCTGCCTCGTCATGCCAGTGATAGGGGGCGAAAAACTGCCCTCCGGTATCTTCCTGGGAATAGGCCTGGAAAGGGAAATAAGGGGTGCCGTGTGCGGCTTCCTTTTCACCAAGATTATGTGAATCCGGATGTAGATTGATTTTGTCCATATTGTACCTGCCATAAAGTGAAAATAGTGCAAGACTAAGATAACATATTGCAAGCGGGAAAAAAAGTTTTTTTTTATGATATATATAATAAATTAGCAGGAGGAGCGGCAATGAAAAAAGCATGGTGGAAAAACAGTGTGATCTATCAGATTTATCCAAGGAGCTTTGCGGACAGCAACGGCGACGGTATCGGGGATCTGAACGGGATCACGGAGCATCTGGATTATATTAAGGAGCTGGGAGCAGACATTATCTGGCTGTCTCCGGTCTATCAGTCTCCCAATGACGATAACGGATATGACATCTCTGATTATCAGGAGATCATGAAAGAATTCGGAACGATGGAGGATTTTGAGCGTATGCTTGCGGCCATGCACGAGAGAGGGCTGAAGCTTGTGATGGATCTGGTGGTGAACCATACCTCCGACGAACACCGCTGGTTTGCAGAGAGCAGGAAATCAAAGGATAATGACTACCGGGATTACTATATCTGGAAGGATGGAAAGGACGGCGCGGCGCCGAACAACTGGGGAGGATGCTTCGGAGGATCAGCGTGGGAATATGATGAGGGGACGGAAATGTATTATCTTCATTGTTTCTCGAAAAAGCAGCCGGATCTGAACTGGGAAAATGAGAAAGTGCGCCGGGAAGTGTTTGACATGATGACCTGGTGGTGTGACAAGGGAGTGGACGGCTTCCGCATGGATGTGATCAGTATGATCTCCAAAGATCCGCTGTACCCGGACGGAGCGGTGGACAATGGGCTGTACGGGAATATGTCGCCCTTTGTGTGCAACGGCCCCCATGTCCATGAGTATCTTCAGGAAATGAACCGGGAGGTATTGTCCAGGTACGATCTGGTGACGGTGGGAGAGGCGTCGGGAGTCACAGTCGAGGAAGCTAAAAAATATGCCAATCTGGATAATACCGAGCTAAATATGGTATTTCAGTTTGAGCATACGGATATTACGGGCGGCGAGCACGGCAAATGGACGACAGACCGGACGGAGCTTAAGAAACTGAGGGATGTTTTGAACAAATGGCAGACTGAGCTGGAAGGGAAGGCCTGGAACAGCCTGTACTGGGATAACCACGACCAGCCCCGGGCCGTGTCCAGATTCGGCAATGACGCTCCCCTTTACAGAGAACGTTCTGCCAAAATGCTGGCCACCTGCCTTCACATGATGAAGGGAACCCCGTATATCTACCAGGGGGAAGAGATCGGCATGACAAATGCTTATTTTAAAGATATCAAAGATTACAGGGATATCGAGAGCCTGAACGCATTCCGGGATTATACGGAAAAAGGGCTGGTGGATGAGGAAGAGATGATGTACTGCCTCCAGGCTGTCAGCCGTGACAATGCCCGCACGCCGATGCAGTGGGACGACAGCAGATGTGCAGGTTTTACCACAGGGGAACCGTGGATCCGCGTCAATCCGAATTATCCGCTGGTCAATGTAAAAGCAGCGCTTGAAGATCCGGACAGTGTATTCTATTATTATCAAAAGCTGATCCGGATGAGGAAAGAATATGAGATTATTGTAGACGGAGTTTTCAAGGGGCTTCTTACGGAAGACGAGAACATCTATGCATATGAGCGGATGCTGGATGGAAAACGCCTGCTTGTGGCATGTAATTTCAGTGAAGAGGCTGTGACATGTGATTTGTTTGACCGGGATGAGGGAGAAGAGCTGATATCCAACTATAAATTCCATAAAACCGGCATTTTGCAGCCATATGAAGCCAGAGTTGTGTTATACTGATGTGAGAATAACAGTCAGGAGAGCACTATGGAATATTATCTTGCCCCCATGGAGGGGATTACAACACACATTTACCGGAATGCATATCATAAATATTTCCGGCCGATGGATAAATATTTTACTCCTTTTCTTGTTCCTCACAGCAAGAAAGGGTTCAGTCAAAAAGAGATCAGAGAGACAGCCCCGGAAAACAACCGGGGCTTGCGTCTTGTGCCGCAGATTTTAAGTAATCACGGGGAAGATACTCTGAATACGATCCGCAAACTGGAGCAGTACGGCTATGAGGAAGTGAATCTGAATTTCGGGTGTCCCTCCAGAACTGTGGTATCCAAATACAGAGGCTCTGGATTTCTTGCAAAGCCGGAGGAACTTGATCGGTTCCTGGATGTGGTCTGCACAGGGACGCGGATCAGGATATCCGTAAAGACCAGGATCGGGCGGGATTCTCCGGAAGAATTTTTCCGGCTGCTTGACATTTATAACCAATATCCGCTGGAAGAACTGATCATTCATCCCAGAACACAGAAGGATTTTTACGGGAATACCCCGAATCTTGAAATGTTTGCATATGCCGTGAAGGAGAGCCGGCTTCCATTATGCTATAACGGAGATATTTTCGGGGCGGAGGATTGTGCAAAGCTGTGCCGGAGGTTCCCGGAGGTATCAAGGATTATGGCAGGCCGCGGGATCATCGCGGATCCGTTTCTTACGGAACGTATAGAGGGCGGCCGGAGAAAAAGGCCGACGGGGGCCGGGGATGCCGATGGGGCTTTGGACGGACAGGGAAGAGGGGACGGATGGAAGAGGCTTCGTCGTTTCCACGATGAGGTATACTACGGGTACCGGGAAATTAGCAGCGGAGATCTGCCGGCTTTGTTTAAAATGAAAGAGATCTGGACTTATATGCTGAAGCTTTTCCCTGAAAATAAGAAAGCGGCAAAGAAAATTAAGAAGGCCGAAAAGCATGAAGATTATCAGAATGCAGTGGAGGAATTATTTTCCCGTCCGTTTTCTCCGGAACTCTAAGCTTTACTTTACGGCAGGGATGCAATATAATAGACAAAGATTATGCAGACAGTGAAGCAACAGAAAGGGGATTGTGGTATGGAAGACCAGAAGCAGCGTGTATATGATGCACTTGATAAATTAAAAATTAAATACGAAGTAGTGGAGCACGAGCCGGTGCACACGATGGAAGACATGGACAGGCTGGGCCTGCCGGAGAAAGGGACGCTGTGCAAGAACCTGTTTTTGCGGGATTCTAAAGGCAAGAGGCATTTTCTGGTGACCTGTGACGAGAAGAAAACGGTAGACCTGAAGTCCCTAGGACGGCAGCTTGGAGGAGGGAATCTGAGCTTTGCCTCTGAGGACCGGCTGGAAAAATATCTGGGCCTTAAGCAGGGGAGCGTATCTCCGTTCGGGCTTATGAATGATACGGACCACGCGGTGGAGTTTTTTATTGACAAGGATCTGAGTAAATGCAAGAGCCTCGGGATCCATCCGCTGGAAAATACGGCGACAGTGTTTCTGTCTTTTAAGGATCTGGATAAGTTCCTGTGGGATCTGGACGTGGATGTAGTGAAGGTACGCTTATAACGGCTGAAGATGGTGGAGTGAATGGAGGATCGTATGGAACAACAGAACCGGCAGGTTCCGCCGACTGTGCCCCCTGAGAGCCCGGGAAAGCAGTTCTGGTATATCTGGAGCCCGCTTGCAGTGAAGATCGGTATTGGATTTATAATCTCTATAGTGGTGGGCACTGTCTTTGGGTTTATATATATATTCCGGCATTACGGTATTACCCCGGAAGTCATGGATAACAGCAGGCAGCTGGAGGTGATCTCCCAGAGGTTCGTAAGAGAATATGCCGACCTTACAAGGGAGATGAGCCTGGAATATTATAATTATGCCGCCCTGATAGAGGGAGTTACGTCGCTGGCCACGATTCCTGTGATGTGGGTGATGTTTCACAGGGACAGGGTGAAAGAGCGTCTGAGAGGCTTTGTGCCGAACAAAAAAGCCGCCCTGTGGAAATATGCCGCAGTAGTCGTGATTGGTATGGCCCTTTGTGTGGGTGTCAATAACCTGATGATCATCGGGAATATATCGGAAGTGGGCGAGGAATATCAGGAGATTATGGAAGCCTTGTACTCGGCTCCCCTGGCAGTCCAGCTGGTTTCCCTTGTGGTACTGACGCCTGTCTGTGAGGAGCTTGTGTTCCGGGGGCTGATCTTCCGGAGGCTCCGGGAGAAGAGTACATTTATGGTTGCTGCGGTGAATTCTGCGGTCGTATTCGGGCTGATGCATATGAATCTGGTACAGATGCTCTATGGATCACTGCTCGGTATGGTCTTTGCCTATGTCTACGAGAAATATGGCTCTGTAAAAGCTCCCATAACGGCACATATAGCGGCGAATTTTGTGTCGGTAGCGGGAACTCATTACAGATGGTTTGAGTGGATGATGGAGAAGCCCATGAGAATCGGGACTATTACAGTGATTTCTGCAGCGGCAGCCTCGACTATGTTCGTGCTGATTCAACGGATGGAAGAGCGGCCGGAGGAAGTGTTACGAAAATGTTAAAAGATGTTGCAAAAATATTGATGATGGGGTATAATCATTTTTGATAAGGACTTACTGTGTCAAAAAACATGGAAAAGGATGATAAAATGAAGAAATTTAGAATCAGATTGCTGGCAGCAGTCGTAACGAGTTCAATGATCGTAACACCGGTTATGGCAGCACCGTCAGTGGATCAGTTAAAAGAGAGTAAAGCAGCAGCGCAGAGTGAAGTAAATTCTCTGCAGGAGCAGTTAAAGAAAGTAATACAGGAGCTTAACCAGATTGAAGAGGATCTGGTTGCCAAGGGTGAAGAAGTCATTAAGACGACAGAAGACCTGAAGGTTGCGGAAGAGACAGAGAAAAAGCAGTATGCGGATATGAAGCTGCGTATCAAGTTTATGTACGAGGAAGGCGACACCAGTATGTTTGAGACGCTGGTATCCTCGGAGAATTTCTCTGATCTTGTAAATAAAGCAGAATACGTGCAGAATGTACATACTTATGACAGGGACAAACTTCAGGAGTATGTTGAGACCAAGGAAAAGGTGGCAACGCTGAAGGCCAGCCTGGAGGCAGAGCAGAAGGAGCTGGAGACCAAGGAACAGGAGTTTTCCGAGAAGGAAGAGAGCCTGAATGATATGCTGGAGTCCAAAGAGGCGGAAGTTGCCAATCTGGACGCGGAGCTTCAGGCGGCAGTGGAGGCGGCAGCCCGTGAAGCGGCAGCGAAGGCTGAACGGGAGCGTCAGGAGAAAGAAGCGCAGGCGGCTCAGAATAACAATAACAGTAATAAGAACAATAATAGTAATAACAATAATAACAGTAGTAGTAACAATTCGGGAAGCAATAACAGCAGCAGTAACAGCGGAAGCGGCAGCAGTGGAAGCAGCAATCCGACACCGAGTTATGTGCCGGGTTCTACAGTATCCCGCGCATATGCGTCGCTTGGCAAGCCATACAGATCCGGTGCTGTCGGTCCCGATGCGTTTGACTGTTCAGGGCTGGTAGGGTTCTGCCTCACCGGAAAATATAAGCGTGTCTACGTATCCGGCAGTTTTCTGGGAATGCCGAGAGTAGACAATCCGCAGCCGGGCGATATTTGTGTAAAACCGGGACATGTGGGTGTATACGTAGGCGGAGGACAGATGATCCATGCGCCGCGTACCGGTGATGTTGTGAAGGTTGCCGCAGTACAGAAAGGTATGTGGTATGTCCGCCCATAACGGCAAAGACAGTTCCGTTACTGGAGAAATCTGTAAATTACAAGAAATATATTGAAAATTGTTGGAAAATGTTGTATCCTATCTTTATGGTACGTGGGGGCGTATGAGAGTATAATATAATTGATAAGGATGGGTGATAACATGAAGAAACGATGGTTACAGGCGCTCATCACATGTGTTGTGGTGAGCACTTTTATTGCAACTCCTGTTATGGCAGCTCCGCAAGATGAAGTGAGTGCCACCAAAGAGAAGGTGAACGCTTCAAAAGAGAAGGTGAATGCTTCCGAGGAAAAGGTAGATTCACTGGAACAGCAGAAGAAGCAGGCTGAGGCACAGGCATCCAGTGTCAATAAAGAGCTTGTTGCGCTTCTGGTGGATATTGACGCGCTGAAGCAGGACATGGAGACGCAGCAGGGCAGGATCACGCAGGCTGAGACTGATCTTGAGAAGGCAAAGGCAGATGAAGAGAAGCAGTACGAAGATATGAAGCTTCGTATCAAATACATGTACGAGGAAGGTGATACGACCTTCTTTGAAACAATTGCAGATTCCAAGTCATATGCAGACCTTGTGAACAGAGCGGAATATGTACAGAATGTCCATGATTATGACCGGCATATGCTGGATGAGTATGTGAAGACCAAGAATGAAGTCAAGGATTTAAAGACGGAGCTTGAGTCTCAGCAGGCAGAGATGCAGGACATGGCAAAGGAGATGGACAGTCAGAAGACCAATCTGGAGGGAACGCTGACGCGGATGAGAAGCCAGATTGCTGATTTTGACAGTCAGCTTGAGCAGGCCAAAGAAGAGGCGGCAGAGCAGCTGGCGGAACTGACCAGACAGTCTGAAGCTCTTGCACAAGCAGAGGAGACTGCCAAAAAGGAGGCGGAGGCTGCGGCAGCAGAATCGTCCGGCGGTTCTTCCTCCGGTTCGTCAAATAAGCCGTCCCAGGGTGATTCTTCCTCCGGCTCGTCGGGTAAGCCGTCTCAGGGTGAATCCTCGGGAGGATCCTCAAAGCCGTCCGGTGACAGTTCTTCTTCAAAACCGGATTCGGATAAAGAGGAAGAGAGCAAGCCGTCTGCACCGAGTAATGCATCCAGGGGACAGCAGATTGCCAATAAGGGCCTGCAGTATGTGGGAAATAAATATGTGTTCGGCGGTAACAGCCTCACTAACGGAATTGACTGTTCCGGGTTTGTACAGCAGATCCATAAGCAGTTCGGGATCAGTGTCCCGAGAAGTTCCTCGGCTCAGCGTACAGGCGGAAAGGCCGTAAAATATTCTGAAATGCTTCCGGGGGATGTGGTATGCTACAGCGGCCATGTGGGGATCTACATCGGTAATAACACGATCGTACATGCGTCCAACAGTGCTCCGTATCCAAAGGGAGGAATTAAGACAACCTCACCGGCTAATTATAAGACGGTGCTGGCGGTGAGACGGTACTGGTAGATCAGTTACATAGAAGTTACATAGAAGGAAAGATCACGGGAGGTTTCGATTGAAACTTCCCGTTTTTATGCTATAATTTTGAGTGAAAGTATTATGTGAGGCAGATGGCCGGTGAACGGAATCAGGAGGAAAATGTGGAGGCTTATACGAATTTCGCAGAAGTTTATGATACTTTTATGGACAACGTCCCATATGAGGAATGGGCAGATGATATCCAGGATATTCTGAAGGAATACCAGATCGAGGAAGGCCTGGTGCTGGATCTTGGGTGCGGAACAGGAAGTATGACAGAACTTCTGGCAGAAAAGGGCTACGATATGATCGGAGTGGACAATTCGGAAGAGATGCTGGAACTTGCCCTTAAAAAGCGTAAGGAAAGTGGGCATGATATCCTCTATCTTCTGCAGGATATGCGGGAATTTGAGCTGTACGGTACCGTGAGGGCTATTGTCAGTGTGTGTGACTGCGTGAATTATATCACGGAGGAGGAAGAACTTACCGGCATGTTCCGGCTGGCAGACAATTACCTTGACCCGGGAGGAATATTTATATTTGACTTTAATACAGAATATAAGTACAGAGAGCTTCTGGGAGATCAGGTGATCGCTGAGGACCGTCAGGAGTGCAGCTTTATCTGGGATAATTATTATGATGACAGGGAGAAGCTGAATGAATATGAACTGACGTTGTTCGTGAAATGCGAAGGAGGGACGGATCTCTATAGAAAATATCAGGAGATTCATTACCAGAAGGCATACACCCTTGAACAGATCAGAAGGCTTGTTGAGGCGTCGGGGCTTAAATTTGTGGCTGCATATGACGCCTATACAAAAAATTCCCCGTCGGATACCAGTGAACGTATTTGTGTGGTGGCGAGGGAGAATAGAAAATAACAGAAAAGAGGATACTAACATATGGAAGATTATATTGTAAGGGCAACGGCAGCAGAGGGGCAGGTCCGTGCATTTGCGGCTGTGACGAGGCAGACGGTGGAGGAAGCAAGAAGACGGCACGGGACAAGTCCGGTGGCTACTGCGGCTCTTGGCCGCCTGCTTACCGCCGGAGCTATGATGGGAAGTATGATGAAAAATGATACAGATATGCTTACCCTTAAGATTCGGGGAGACGGCCCGCTTCGGGGGATTACCGTGACCGCAGACAGTAAGGCCGATGTAAAAGGATATGTGGATGTGCCGGGTGTCATGCTCCCTCCGAAAGACGGAAAACTGGATGTAAGCGGGGCCGTGGGCATCGGTATGCTGCTGGTGGTCAAGGACATGGGGCTGAAGGAGCCGTATTGTGGACAGACGATTCTTGTAACGAGTGAGATTGCAGAGGATCTTACGTATTATTTTGCGAATTCAGAGCAGGTTCCTTCTTCCGTGGGGCTTGGTGTGCTGATGGAGAAAGATAATACGGTGAAAACGGCGGGAGGATTTATTATCCAGATGATGCCGTTTGCTCAGGAGGAGACCATTAGTCAGATTGAGGAAAACCTTAAGAGTATCACTTCTGTGACAGAGCTCCTTGATCAGGGCTATACAGCGGAGGATCTGCTTCAGGAACTGTTGGGAAACGTAGGGCTGGAGTTTACGGATCGGATGCCGACACAGTTTTGCTGCAATTGTTCTAAGGAGCGTGTAGAACACGCAGTTGCCGGTATCGGGAGGAAGGATATCCAGGATATGATCGACGAAGGCGAGGATATTGAGGTGAAATGTCATTTCTGCAACAGCGCTTACCGATACACGGTGGAAGACCTGAAGCGGATCATAAAAAGAAGTAAAAAGTAAATGCCACAGAACGGAGGATGGAGCGTATGAAGGATGGTTTTGTTAAGGCAGCTGCAGCTACGCCGGAGATCCGGGTTGCAGATGCGGATTATAATGCACGGCAGATCTGCCGTATGATAGACGAGACAGAGAAAGAAGGGGCCGGGATCGTTGTGTTTCCGGAATTGTGTATGACCGGATATACCTGCGGGGATCTTTTCACGCAGGAGGTTCTCCTTAAGGATGCGATGCGCGGGCTTTGTAAGGTTGCGGCCCATACGAAGGATAAGAACGGGCTCTACTTTGTGGGAGTACCGCTTGCCGTGGAAGGTAAGCTGTATAATACGGCTGCGGCTCTTAACCGCGGGGAGATCCTTGGGTTTACGACTAAGAGCTTTCTTCCGAATTATGGTGAGTTTTATGAGATGCGCCAGTTTTGCAAGGGGCCTGATACTGCGAGGATGATCCGGTTTGACGGCCGGGAGATTCCCTTTGGGCCGCAGCTGCTGTTTGCAGCGGAGGAGATGGAGGAGTTGATCATTTCCGCAGAGATCTGCGAGGATGTATGGTGTCCGGTTCCCCCAAGCATCCAGGCGGCAAGAGAAGGAGCGGTCCTGATCGCCAACTGTTCTGCCAGTGATGAGACCATCGGAAAGGCTGCTTACCGGCGGAGCCTGATAGAGGGGCAGTCCGCACGGCTGATCTGCGGATACATTTATGCCAATGCAGGAGAAGGAGAGTCCACCACAGACCTTGTGTTTGGCGGACATAACATGATCGCAGAGAATGGAGTTCTCCTGGCAGAAGGGAAACGATTTGAGAATGGAGTTGTATATACGGAGATCGACATCCAGAAACTGCTCGGAGAGCGGCGGAAGAACACAACCTTCCAGATGGATCAGCAGAGGAGGCTGATGAGGATTCCGTTCCATCTTTCTGTGGAGGATACCTGTCTTACCAGGAAATTTCCTTCCAGGCCATTTGTTCCCGGGGAAGAGAAAGAGCGTGCAAAACGCTGTGAAGAGATTTTGGCGATCCAGGCTATGGGGCTTAAGAAGCGTCTTTCCCATACGGGATCTAAAAGTGTGGTAGTGGGGATATCCGGGGGGCTTGACTCGACACTTGCCCTTTTGGTGGCGGCAAAGGCATTTGATGCTCTTTCAAAGGATCGGTCAGGAATTGTAGCCGTGACGATGCCTTGCTTTGGAACCACGGACCGGACCTACCAGAATGCATGTAAAATGTCGGTGAAGCTGGGAGCAAGCCTCCGTGAAGTGCCGATTGCCGAGTCGGTGGCCCGCCATTTTCTTGATATCGGGCACGAGATAGAAAGTCACGACGTGACCTATGAAAATGCACAGGCCAGGGAACGTACCCAGGTGCTGATGGATATTGCCAACCAGACCGGAGGGCTTGTACTTGGGACCGGGGACATGTCGGAGCTTGCCCTTGGATGGGCGACTTACAATGGGGATCATATGTCTATGTATGGTGTCAACGCTTCTGTGCCGAAGACGCTGGTACGCCATCTTGTTCATTACTATGCGGATACTTGTGAGGATGAGGAATTAAAGGAGGTTCTTTATGATGTACTGGATACTCCGGTGAGCCCGGAACTGCTGCCGCCTGAAGACGGGCAGATCGCGCAGAAAACAGAGGATCTGGTGGGGCCTTATGAATTGCATGATTTTTACCTTTACTATATGCTGCGGTTCGGCTATGAGCCGGGTAAGGTGTACCGTCTGGCGCTTCAGGCATTTGACGGAGAATACGACAGTGAGACGGTCCTGAAATGGATGAATATCTTCTACCGCAGGTTCTTCAGCCAGCAGTTCAAGCGTTCCTGTCTTCCGGACGGCCCGAAGGTAGGAACCGTGGCCCTCTCTCCGAGAGGGGACTGGCGTATGCCCAGCGACGCCTGCGCTGCCGCCTGGCTCCGAAATCTGGAGACCCTCAAATAAAACGGATATGTGCTGCCGAAAACAGCCAAGATTTCTGAACCGGTCGGTGCAGAAATTTTGGCTGTTTTCTGTGCTGTGCATGTTCATTTTTAAAGCTTAATCCCTTTAAAGAGATCTCCAAGCCGTGTCCCGATCTCTTCGGACGCCGGGATATCTACCTTCTCTTCCGGTTCTTCCGTAATCTCTTCCAGAGCTTTCATGCTGAGGCTGATCTTTCCGTCTTTGATGCCGATGACCTTAACGTTTACCTCATCGCCTACGTTCAATACGTCTTTCGGTGATTTTACCCGCTTCTGGCTGATCTGGGAGATATGTACCAGGCCGGAGAGACCGTCCTCCATACGGATAAATGCGCCGTAAGTCTGAAGAGATTCTACTGTACCGGTCATAACGCTGCCCGGCTTGATGCTGGCAATTTTCTCTTCTTTTGCTTTTTTCTCTTTTTCTTTTAAGATCTCACGGGCGGACAATACAAGCTTATTTTCTGCCTGATCTACATCGATGACCCGGACTTCGATATCCTTCAGCAGATAAGATTCCAGATCTTCAATATAAGATAAAGAAAGCCTGGAAGCAGGGATGAATCCCCGTAAGCCCTCTACCATTGCAATTGCTCCGCTGTTAACGATCCCTTCTACCTTTACCGGCAGGATGGTTCCCTGTTCCATATAGGAGGCAACCAAATTCCATGGGTTGGCATCATCAAAATGATCTTCAAAATCTGCCATGGTTTCTTCTGTTTTTGTTTCTTCCTGTAACAATTCTTCCTTCATAGTATTAATTCCTTCCTTAGATTCTCGAGTGTGCCGTCCATTCCGGGAATCTGGCAACTATTTTGTAACAGTTCAGACATCATTGAAATATTACATTGTTATCAGTATAACATAAAATTATGGTTGACGAAAGCTAAAAAAAATGGCACTCTTGTTATAGTAATCAATGAAACGCAGAATATGAAATAACCACAACCAGACAGGGAGATCATATATGGGAAAGAAAGCCGGAAAGGTATATGTAGTGGGGCACAAGAATCCGGATACAGATTCGATCTGCTCGGCTATTGCATATGCAGAATTGAAGAAAAAGGTGACTGGAGAAGAGTACGTGGCCAGAAGGGCGGGCCAGATCAATGAAGAGACGCAGTACGTGCTGTCCAGATTTGGTGTGAAGGCGCCGGAGCTTCTGAAGAATGTGAAGCTTCAGGTTAAGGATATGGATATACATAAGATCGACGGAGTAGATCCAAATGTATCTATTAAGGATACATGGGCGAAGATGAAGGAGCAGAATGTAAAGACGATACCGATCCTGAAGGATGAGGAACTGGTCGGGGTCATTTCCACAGGAGATATCGCAAAGTCCTATATGGATGTATATGATAACCAGATTCTTGCAGGAGCCAGAACAAGGTACAAAAATATTATAGAGACACTGGACGGGACGGTGGTAACCGGAAATATCCACGGGTACTTTTCCGGGGGAAAGGTAGCCATAGGCGCCTCAAATCCAGACCTTATGGCGGAATTTATTGAAAAGGATGATCTGGTGATCCTCGGGAACAGGTATGAAGCACAGGCCTGCGCGGTAGATATTGATGCGAGCTGCCTGGTGGTGTGCCAGAATGCAGAGGTGCCGGAGGAACTTGTAAAGCGGGCGGGAGAGCAGAGCATTGTAATTATCAGAACGCCCCACGATACTTTTACGGCGGCCAGGCTGATCAATCAGAGTATTCCGGTGAAACATTTTATGAGTAAAGGACCTCTGGTCACATTCCGGATGAGCGACTATATTGAGGACATTAAAGATGTGATGACAAAGAAAAAGTTCCGTGACTTCCCGATTCTTGACAGGCACGGACGGTTTAAGGGCTTTATTTCCAGGCGGCGTTTTATGGATGCCAGCAAAAAGAGGGTCATTCTTGTGGATCACAATGAGAAGTCTCAGGCAGTGGACGGTATTGAAGAGGCGGATATTATAGAGATTATCGATCACCACAGGCTGGGCAATATTGAGACTATGGGGCCGGTGTTTTTCCGGAACCAGCCGGTCGGATGTACAGCAACGATCGTGTGTCAGATGTACAGAGAGATGGGGGTCGATATGACTCCGAAGATTGCAGGGCTTTTGTGTTCTGCGATTATATCGGATACTTTGTTGTTCCGGTCTCCCACCTGTACGGCAGTTGATGAAAAGATTGCAGGAAAACTTGCAAAAATTGCAAAAATTGATATGGAAGAGATGGCAAAAGCAATGTTTAATGCAGGAAGCAGTATGAAAGGCAAGAGTGCAGAGGAAATCTGTTTCCAGGATTTTAAGCAGTTTACGGTAGGCGATACCGTGTTCGGCGTCGGTCAGATCAATTCTATGAGCAAGGAGGAGCTGGAGGAAATCAAGGAAACCATTGAGCCGTACCTTCCGGAGCTTTTGACAAAACAGAGGCTGCATATGGTTTATTTCATGCTGACAGATATCCTTGGAGAGTCTACAGAGCTTCTGTGCTGTGGGAATCATGCCAGGGAGACCATTATTTCGGCATTTGACCTGAGAGGGGATACGGATAAGATTGTGCTGGAGGATGTCGTATCCAGGAAGAAGCAGCTCATCCCCACACTGGTAAGCTCCCTGCAGCAGTAGAACAGCGGCATACGGCTGCCGGAGAATCAGAACGTATGATATGACATACGGTATGCTGAGGATCAGAATGTATGATATGGCATACAGTATGACCTGACAGAAGAAAGAGGAGGAAAGAGATGGGAAAACAGATATGGAAACCAGGCAATATGCTTTATCCGCTGCCCGCGGTTATGGTGAGCACTGCCGATACGAAGGGTGCGGATAATATCATTACAGTTGCATGGACCGGAACGGTATGTACAGATCCGGCCATGCTGTATATATCGGTAAGGCCGGAGCGCTACTCTTACCATATGCTCAGGGAAAGCGGTGAATTTGCCGTGAACCTCACTACAGAGAAGCTCGCAGGGGCTGCGGACTGGTGCGGCGTCCGTTCCGGCAGGGACGTGGATAAATGGAAAGAAATGAAGCTTACAAGAGGGAAGGCAGAAAAGCTTGTGTATGCGCCGGTCATTGCGGAATGTCCTGTGAATATCGAATGTAAAGTGACGGAAGTGAAGGAACTGGGATCACATCATATGTTTCTTGCCGAGGTTCTGGCTGTTCAGGCAGACGAGCGCTATATGAAGGACAGCGGCAAATTTGAACTGAACCGGACCGGGCTTGTGGCGTACTCTCACGGAGAGTATTTTACTCTTGGAAAAGATATAGGGCGGTTCGGTTATAGTGTGAAGAAAGGATAGGCAGGGTATGTAAGCCCCTGTAATTATTGCAGAAACTTATAAAAGCCTGAGATGCGGATGGGCAGCCACCTGCATCTCAGGCTTTTATGATCGGTTCGATGATAGATCCGCAAAGGTTTTCCGGGACTTTTCCACCTGCTACAAAGGCGCTACCTCCAGGCGGTAAATGCGCCTGAGAAGGATCGTGGACAGGGTTACGGAAACAATCTCAGCGATGGGGATCGACCACCATACCATATGCAGTCCGAAGAGTCTTGCAAAAAGGTAGGCTACCGGAAGAATGACCAGAAGCTGTCTTGCGGCAGAAACGATCAGACTGTAGACCCCATTTCCCAGAGCCTGGAATACAGAACCGGCAATAATACAATATCCGGCAAATACGAAACTTAAACTGATGATGCGGAGCGCCGGAACTCCGATTGCAATCATATTTTCAGAAGCATCGAACAGGCTGGCCAGCAACAAGCGCGGGCAGGTCTGGAAAATTATGAGACCGACAAACATGATGGAGACGGAGATCAAAATACTTAATTTGACGGTTTTCGTAATGCGTTCCCTGTTCCGTGCGCCGTAGTTGAAAGCAATGATGGGAATCATTCCGTTATTCAGTCCGAATATGGGCATAAAGATAAAGCTCTGAAGCTTGAAATATACGCCGAATACTGCGGCGGCAGTGGATGAGAACATCAGGAGGATCTTGTTCATTCCGAAGGTCATGACAGAGCCGATGGCCTGCATGATGATGGAAGGGACTCCGACCTTGTATATGATGGCTATCGTGTGGCCATGAGGGCGAAAATGCCGGAGACTTACATTAATCTCTTTATTTTTGGCTGCGTTAAAAAATATGGACATGGATACGGCAATGACCTGTCCGGTGACGGTGGCAATCGCAGCGCCGGCAACCTCAAGCCTGGGGAAACCAAATAGACCGAAGATTAGGATCGGATCCAGGATAATATTGATAATAGCGCCGGTGCCCTGTGTGATCATGTTGTAGATTGTTTTTCCGGTGGACTGCATCAGCCGTTCAAATGTAATCTGGAGAAAAATGCCGGCAGAGCATACGGTGATGATCGTCAGGTACTGTGTGCCGTATTTTACGATTACCGGGTTGTCCGTCTGTACTGCAAAGAAGAAATGGGATCCTGCTCCGCCGAGTACGGCAAAGGCAATGCAGCTTATAATGGCGAGAAACAGGCCGTTTTTGGCGGCTTTGTCTGCACCTTTGTAGTCCTTCTCACCTAGGCTGCGGGAAAGCAGGGCATTGATCCCTACTCCGGTACCGGAGGCTATGGCGATCATCAGAGTCTGAATCGGGAAAGCCAGGGACACAGCCGTCAGTGCATCTTCATTTAACTGTGCAACGAACATACTGTCTACAATATTGTAAAGAGCCTGCACAAGCATGGAGATCATCATAGGAAGTGACATGGTGATCAGCAGCTTTGAGACCGGCATGACGCCCATCTTGTTTTCTCGTTTTATAGCTGTTTTTTCGTTTGTTTTTGTCATATATATACCTCCTTACATGCAAGGGGTATTATATCATTCAAAAATTTATATTGCAATGTATAAATATGTTCTCCGGTTCTTAATATTTATGAATTCGTGCATGGGCGGACAGTAGCTTTACATATATATGATAAGAGCAATGACGGGAGTGTGGAGTCTTGAAGAGATCCTATGAGGTGTATAAGATAAAAGTATTGTTCGGATTCCTGTATGTGTTGTGTGTGCTGAGTATAGCCGGCATATCGCTGCGGTTTTACGGGGGAAGGATGGAAAATGGTTCCGCGGGGCGGAAGGTGAATGAGGCTGTCTCGGACGGGAAGGGAAATATTCGTGCAGAGGGGGAGATCCGTCCGGATTCCGGTATGGACGAAGGCGCCGGGAATGCCGGCCGGGGAGAGAAAGAAGGTACGGGGGCTCCCCGGATAGCGCTTACATTTGACGACGGTCCCAGCAGCGAGTTTACAGAGAAACTGCTGGACGGACTGAAGAAACGAAAGGTGAAGGCCAGTTTTTTCCTGATCGGGGAAAATGTAAAGGAAAATCCGGAGATCGTGGAGCGGATGTATAAGGAAGGGCATCTTCTGGGGAACCATACTTATCATCATGTGGATATCACCAGGCTTTCCAGAGAGGAGGCCAGGAAAGAGATCGGGGAGACGGACCGGGCTGTCAGTGCAATTACCGGAGAACATCTGGCATACATGCGTCCTCCGTTCGGGGTGTGGCAGGAGGATCTGGAGGTTGAGATGGAGGTTATGCCGGTGATGTGGTCCGTGGATCCCCTTGACTGGACGACGGGGAATGTCAGTGAAATTGTAAATAAGGTAGTGACGGATGTAGAGGAAAATGATATTATCTTATTGCATGACTGTTATGGTTCGTCGGTGGACGCCGCCCTTCAGATCGTAGATATTCTGCAGAAGAAGGGGTACGAATTTGTAACAGCAGACGAGATACTTTTTAATTAGCGGCGCCCGAGTTTTTGTATGTGATAAAGGAAGAGAAGGATGATCAATGAATTTTCAAGGACGGAACTGCTTCTTGGAGAAGAGAAGCTTAACCGGCTGAGACATATTGTGGTTATGGTGCTGGGAGCCGGAGGAGTGGGTTCCCACTGTATTGAGGCTCTCGCAAGATGTGGGGTGGGCAGGCTGATCCTGGTGGATCATGACAGGGTTTCCCTGTCAAATATTAACCGGCAGTCCATTGCACTCCACAGTACGGTGGGCCAGTATAAGACGAAGGTTATGGAAGAGAAGATCAGGGACATCTGCCCGGAGACGAAGGTAACGACTTATGAGACATTTGTCCTGCCGGAAAATATAGAGCAGCTTTTTGCGGAGCGTCCGGATTATATCATTGATGCGATTGATACAGTGACGGCTAAGCTGGCGCTGGCGGAGAAGGCCGGGGAATACGGGATTCCGATCATCAGCAGCATGGGGACGGGCAATAAACTCCACGGTGAGCTTTTTGAGATTACGGATATCAGCAAGACGTCGGTATGTCCTCTTTGCAGAGTGATGCGGAAGGAATTAAGGGCAAGAGGGATCCGCCATCTGAAAGTACTGTATTCCAGGGAGAAGCCGCTGGCTGTATCTCCTGATCTGTCGGAAGAGGGACAGGAGAAAAGGCGCAGTATCCCCGGAAGTGTCTCCTTCGTGCCGCCGGTGGCAGGGCTTTTGATCGCGGGGGAAGTGATCCGGGATCTGCTGGGGTACTGACAGGTTTACTTTGACAGGTTTACTTTGCGGCGCACTAAAACATAAGCTTCTGAAATAGCTGCTCAGGTTTTCTGTGAGGTTTGATTTTATATATGAAGGAAGGTTCTTAGGGATGGATTTGTTTGAATATGCGAGAGAGAAGAATATGGACAAGGAGGCGCCGCTTGCATCCAGGCTCAGGCCTGCGACGTTGGATGAAGTAGTAGGGCAGGAGCATATTATAGGAAAGGATAAGCTTCTTTACCGGGCGATCAAGGCAGACAAGCTGAGTTCCATTATTTTTTACGGACCTCCGGGGACGGGGAAGACGACCCTTGCCAAAGTGATCGCAGGGACAACCAGTGCACAATTTACACAGATCAATGCCACGGTTGCAGGAAAGAAAGATATGGAGGCAGTAGTGTCCCGGGCAAAAGAGGTTCAGGGGATGTATCAGAAAAGGACGATCCTTTTTGTGGATGAGATTCATCGATTTAACAAAGGCCAGCAGGACTACCTGCTGCCGTTTGTGGAGGACGGGACGCTGATATTGATCGGGGCAACCACGGAGAATCCGTATTTTGAGGTGAACGGGGCGCTGATTTCCAGATCCAGCATCTTTGAACTCCTGCCGCTTGGTAAGGATGATATTAAGATTTTGATTCAAAGGGCAGTCTATGATGTAGAAAAAGGAATGGGGAGCTATGACGCTGTGATTGAAGAGGACGCACTTGAGTTCCTTGCAGACATTTCCGGAGGGGATGCAAGAAATGCGTTAAATGCAGTAGAGCTTGGGATCCTCACGACAGAGCGGGAGAAGGACGGCAAGATCCACCTGACGCTGGATGTTGCATCGGAGTGTATCCAGAAGCGGGTGGTGCGTTATGATAAGACGGGGGACAGCCATTACGATACGATCTCGGCATTTATTAAGAGCATGCGGGGATCTGATCCGGATGCGGCGGTTTATTATCTGGCAAAGATGCTGTATGCGGGAGAGGACATTAAGTTTATTGCAAGGAGAATTATGATCTGTGCGTCGGAGGATGTGGGGAATGCAGATCCTATGGCGCTTACAGTGGCTGTCTCAGCCGCCCAGGCCGTGGAGAGGGTCGGAATGCCGGAGGCTCAGATCATCCTGTCGCAGGCAGTCCTGTATGTGGCCACTGCGCCGAAGAGTAATTCTGCATGCACGGCTGTGTTTGCTGCCATGGAGAACGTAAAAAGCCATAAAACATCGGTTCCGGCGCATCTGCAGGACAGCCACTACAGGGGTGCCCTGAATCTGGGGCGCGGAACCGGGTACAAATATGCTCATGATTATCCGAAACATTATGTAAAACAGCAGTATCTGCCGGACGAGATCCGGGATGCCAGATTCTATGAGGCGGGTATGAACGGACATGAGAAACAGATCCGTGAGTGGATGGAATATATAAAAGAAGAATAGTCATCAGCACGGGGGAGGCATAGGCTTGCCTTTTGGTGTGAGAAACGTTATAATCAGTCCAGGAGTTATTATAGAAATAAGCAGGAGGAATTGCTATGAAAATTTATGATTCAGTAAACAAAACAGAAGTAGAGGTTGACGGGACGAAAGGCCTGATCGAGCAGATGAAGGCCGGAAGGCAGGTGGATCTGTATCTGAGCGAGAAGAAGAGTGATGAGGACGGATATATGAGCTGGGATGTAGAACACTGGTCAAGCGTGGACGGAAAGAGATTTATTCGCTGCTATTCTCTGGAGGGGAGAGTATTGAGCGAGTCAACGGGACATAATATTTATGACCTGGAGAACGATTTTAAGCCGGAAGAGGCTGAGAAGGTAGAGCTGAGTTAAAGGGAAAACAGAATAAATACCCTGTATCCTGTTCATTTGGGTACAGGGTGTTTTTTGTTTGGGTACAGGTCAAAGTGTAATTTGGGACGTAGTAAAATTCAATTTTACTACGTCCCAAATATAAAAAAATAATAAACCCTGTTGACAAAAGAAAACCGGAGTGATACATTAATAATCGAAGATGTTAGCACTCGAATTTAAAGAGTGCTAACAGGGAAGATCCGAAAGGAGGAAGGCTGATGTTGAATGAGCATGGACTCACAGACCGGAAGCTCAGGATCCTGCACGCGATTATTAAAACGTACCTGGATACCGGAGAGCCGGTAGGCTCAAGGACGATTTCCAAATATACGGATCTGAACCTCAGTTCGGCTACGATCCGAAATGAAATGGCAGACCTGGAGGAGCTCGGCTATATCGTTCAGCCGCATACGTCGGCGGGACGTATCCCTTCGGATAAGGGCTATCGGCTCTATGTGGATATGCTGATGGAGGAGAAAGAGCAGGAGCTCACCGAGATGCAGGAGCAGATGCTGGAAAAAGCGGATAAGATGGAACAGCTTTTGAAGCAGGCGGCGAGGGTTCTGGCAAGCAATACGAATTATGCTACTATGGTATCAACACCCATGAGCAATGCGAATAAGATTAAATTTATCCAGCTTTCGATGGTGGATGAGGAACAGATTATTGCGGTGATCGTGCTTGGCGGAAATGTGATCAAGAATAAGATCATTAATCTGGAAGAGCCGTTGAGCAATGAAAATCTGCTGAAGCTGAATATGCTTCTTAATACGACGCTGAACGGCATGCCTATCGAAGAAATTAACCTGGGTTTGATCGCGAGGCTGAAGGAACAGGCAGGCATTCACAGTGAGGTCATTGGAAATGTGCTGGATGCGGTGGCGGATGCCATCCAGGTTGACGATGACATGCAGATCTATACAAGCGGCACAACTAATATTTTCAAATATCCGGAACTGAGCGACAAGCAGAGCGCACAGGATATTATCAGTGCATTTGAGGAAAAGCAGCAGCTGACCGAACTGGTAACTCAGACGCTGGCTCAGGAAGAAAATACAGGAATTCAGGTCTATATCGGGGATGAAACTCCGGTTCAAAATATGAAAGACTGCAGTGTTGTTACCGCAACTTATGAATTAGGTGACGGCATGAAGGGAACGATAGGAATTATCGGACCGAAAAGAATGGATTATGAGCATGTATTAAAATCCATGAAAAGGCTCCAGAGTGAACTGGACCAGATGTTTCATAAAAAAGAATAAGAAAGGTGGAAGAACCCTTGGAGAATCATCAGGAGAAAAGCCAGGAAGAAATGGTAAGAGAGGCTGTCAAAGAGGCAAAGGAAACAGCGAAACACGCAGAAGAAAATGAAGCAGACGGCACAGCGGGCGTGAAAGAAAACAGAACGCCGGAATCTGCCGAGGAAGAGGTTCGGACAGAAGAAGCAGAAAGTGCGGATGCGTCAGAGACTGCAGAAGGAAATGCAGATCAGACGGAGGAAAAAGATACTTCTGAGGCCGGAGAACAGGAAACAGATAAAAAATCCGGCAAAAAATTATTTGGCAAAAAGGACAAGAAAGATAAAAAGGACGAGAAGATTGAAGAACTTACAGATAAGCTCACTCGTCAGATGGCAGAGTTTGATAACTTCCGCAAACGTACAGAGAAAGAAAAAACGCAGATGTACGAGGTAGGAGCGAAAGATATCATAGAAAAGATTCTTCCGGTGGTTGACAACTTTGAGCGCGGGCTTGATGCAGTGAAGGAAGAAGATAAAGAGGATCCATTTGTCCAGGGGATGGAGAAGGTGTATAAGCAGTTAATGACAACTCTGGAGGGGATCGAGGTGAAACCTATCGAAGCGGTAGGGCAGGAATTCGACCCGAATCTCCACAATGCAGTAATGCATGTAGAAGATGAAAATACCGGTGAAAACATCATAACCGAAGAATTCCAGAAAGGGTACACGTACCGTGACACCGTAGTAAGGCACAGTATGGTCAAGGTAGCTAATTAACCTAGAGCAGTCGAATCAATTACATTATTATAAAAAACAGGAGGAATTTAATCATGGGTAAAATTATAGGTATTGACTTAGGTACAACAAACAGTTGTGTGGCAGTTATGGAAGGCGGACAGCCGACAGTCATCACAAACACAGAGGGAGCAAGGACAACACCGTCCGTTGTAGCATTTACCAAGACGGGCGAACGTCTGGTAGGTGAGCCGGCAAAGCGTCAGGCAGTAACCAATGCAGAGAGAACAATCTCTTCTATCAAAAGAGAGATGGGCTCTGATTTCAGAGTAACGATTGACGATAAGAAATTTTCTCCGCAGGAGATTTCTGCAATGACCCTTCAGAAATTAAAAGCAGATGCAGAAGGCTACCTGGGAGAGAAGGTAACGGAAGCTGTTATTACGGTTCCCGCTTACTTCAATGATGCTCAGCGCCAGGCTACCAAAGATGCAGGTAAGATCGCAGGCCTTGACGTAAAGCGTATTATCAATGAGCCGACAGCGGCAGCACTTGCATATGGTCTTGATAATGAGAAAGAGCAGAAGATCATGGTATATGACCTGGGCGGCGGCACGTTCGACGTATCTGTCATTGAGATCGGCGAGGGTGTGATCGAGGTATTGTCTACAGCCGGAAATAACCGTCTCGGCGGAGATGATTTTGACCAGAAGATCACAGATTATATGATCTCAGAATTTAAGAAACAGGAGGGTGTTGATTTATCTACAGATAAAATGGCGCTCCAGAGATTAAAAGAGGCGGCAGAAAAGGCGAAAAAGGAGCTTTCCTCTGCAACCACATCCAACATTAACCTGCCGTTCATCACAGCAACTGCTGAAGGGCCGAAGCATTTTGACATGAACCTTACAAGAGCAAAATTCGATGAGCTGACACACGATCTGGTCATGAAGACATCAGAGCCTGTACAGCGCGCGCTGTCAGATGCAGGAATCTCCGCATCTGAGCTTGGACAGGTACTGCTGGTCGGCGGTTCCACACGTATTCCGGCTGTCCAGGAGGAAGTAAAGCGCCTTACAGGCAAAGAGCCGAGCAAGTCTCTGAACCCGGACGAATGTGTAGCACTCGGTGCATCCGTACAGGGCGGCAAGCTTGCAGGAGATACAGGCGCAGGCGATATCCTTCTTCTTGATGTAACACCACTTTCTCTTTCTATCGAGACGATGGGCGGCGTTGCTACAAGGCTGATCGAGAGGAATACAACGATTCCGACCAAGAAGAGCCAGGTATTCTCCACAGCGGCAGATAACCAGACGGCAGTAGACATAAACGTAGTTCAGGGCGAGAGGCAGTTTGCAAGAGACAACAAGTCCCTCGGACAGTTCCGGCTGGACGGTATCGCACCGGCTCCGCGTGGAATTCCTCAGATTGAGGTTACCTTTGATATTGATGCGAACGGTATCGTAAATGTATCTGCAAAGGATCTGGGAACAGGAAAAGAGCAGCACATTACTATTACGGCAGGTTCCAATATGTCCGATGAAGATATTGACAAGGCTGTCAAGGAAGCAGCGGCGTTTGAGGCTCAGGACAAGAAGCGTAAGGAAGGGATTGACGCCAAGAACGAGGCGGATGCTATGGTATTCCAGACCGAGAAAGCGCTCAGCGAAGTCGGAGATAAACTGGACGGCGCAGACAAGGATGCTGTGGAGGCAGACTGCAAGGCGTTAAAGGAACTTCTTGAGAAAGTGAACATGGATGATATGTCCGATGCACAGATCGCAGAGATCAAGGCAGGAAAAGAGAAGCTGACAGAGAGCGCTCAGAAGCTTTTCACGAAGATGTATGAGCAGGCGGGAGCTGCAGCAGGGGCGCAGGGTGCAGGCCCGGATATGGGTGCAGGCCCGGCACCGGAAGGTTTTCAGGGAGATGATGTTGTAGACGGAGATTACAAGGAAGTCTAGAACACGGACTCAGACAGAGATTACAAGGAAGTCTGAAGCACGAAATGAAGCATTGCAGCGTTTCGTGTGAGGACTGTTCCGCGGAACTTGGCGAGAGAAGATTGAGCCTGGTTTCGCGGAACTTCCTTATGTAAAGGGATTCCTTACGCAGAAGGACTCTATGTGTAAAAGAGTTCATAGATGCAGGAGACTGTTTCAATGTAAGGAAACTTCTTTGTGTATGATAGAGCGCAGAAGAAAGGGATAAAAAATGGCAGAAACAAAGAGAGATTATTATGAGGTGCTGGGCGTTGGCAAGGATGCTGATGAGGCGGCTCTGAAAAAAGCATACAGAAAGGTTGCCAAGAAATATCATCCTGATGTGAACCCCGGGGATGCAGAAGCAGAGAAGAAATTCAAAGAAGCCTCGGAAGCTTATGCGGTGTTGAGTGATTCGGAAAAACGCCGTCAGTATGATCAGTTCGGCCATGCCGCCTTTGAGGGCGGAGCCGGCGGCGGAGGCTTCGGCGGATTTGATTTCAGCGGTGCTGATTTCAGTGATATTTTCGGTGATATTTTCGGTGATTTGTTTGGCGGCAGAAGAGGAGGCCGGGCAAGCCAGGGGCCGATGAAAGGCATGAATATCCGCAAGAGTGTGAGGATTACCTTCGAGGAAGCGGTGTTTGGCTGTGAGAAAGAACTGGATATGGTATTGAAGGATCCGTGTCCGACCTGCAGCGGCACAGGGGCTAAGCCGGGTACGTCGCCGGAGACATGCCCGAAATGCGGCGGAAAAGGTCAGGTAGTCTATACGCAGCAGTCTTTCTTTGGAACTGTGCAGAACGTCCAGACCTGTCCGGATTGTCACGGGTCAGGTAAGATCGTCCGTGAGAAGTGCAGCGGATGCGGCGGAACCGGTTATGTGTCCAACCGCAAAAAGATTGCAGTCTCCATCCCGGCGGGAATCGATAACGGCCAGAGCGTGCGGATCCGCGAAAAAGGCGAGCCGGGCGTAAACGGCGGACCGAGGGGAGATCTGCTTGTAGAGGTAATTGTATCCCGGCATCCGGTATTCCAGCGTCAGGATATGCATATCTTTTCAACGGTGCCGATCTCCTTTGCCCAGGCGGCGCTTGGGGCAGATATTAAGATTAAGACTGTAGACGGCGAGGTGATCTATACCGTAAAGGCAGGGACAAAGACAGATACAAAGGTCCGCCTGAAAGGAAAGGGAGTGCCGTCTATCCGTAATTCACAGGTGCGCGGAGACCATTATGTAACGTTGGTGATCCAGACCCCGGAGAAATTGAGCCCGGAGGCAAAAGAGGCGCTCAGGAAATTCGATGAGCTGTCCGGAAACACATTGAATACCGTCAGTGGAAGTGACGGGAGCGGGACGAAGAACAGCAAGAAGAAAAAGGGCTTTATGGATAAGATGAAAGAAGCCTTTGAGGATTAACAGGATATCATAGGAAGGATTAAGAGAAGCTGCAGAAGGTGCGGCTTCTTTTTTTGATTTCATCCATTTGTAATTAATTGTCAGAAGTGCCACAACTACCCGTTTTAAAGGCATTTTTGGTATTGACAAAATTGCCGGGGGGGGGGTAAAATTGTGGGGATACTATGCAGTATATACAAACAGCTTAAGGAGGCACATATAAGCGATGAATGTTTTGTTGATTGGTGGCGGAAGCAATATGATGGATGCCATGATTGATAAATGCAAGAAAAGTGGCCATCGTGTTTTTTTGCTGACTGGAGGAAAAGGGAGACACTTTTCTTATAAGCATGTGTTTGAGAAATATAATTTTGAATATGAAAATGAGATTATAAAAGATATTTTTAAGAGTATCAGTCCGGATATTACGGTTTTTATGGGCGCATATGATACGAACTTTGACTGGAGCGAAGCCAGGGAGGAAATCGTGCGCTATACAACAGGGCTTATGAATATCCTGACTGCATATTCTCTGATGAAAAAGGGCCGTTTTGTTTATTTTTCTTCTCAGGAGGTGTACGGGGAGCCTCATAGTAAAGCGATTTGTGAGACAGAGGATTTGGCACCTAAGGGATTTAAGGCTATGGCGTTGGCGCAGGGAGAAGAGATCTGCTCTAATTACAGGCGGATACAGGGACTGGATATGATTATTTTACGTTTTGACCATGTGTACGGCCTGCCGGAAAAGAGACAAAGAGAAGACAGTCTGTGCGTCAGGATGTGCCGGGAAGCGTTAAGGTCGCATCATGTTTCCGGCAACGGAAAACATGTTTTTTCAATGCTGTATCTGAAGGATGCAGTAGAACTGGCTTATAAAGTAATCGCAGCCGAGATGCCGAAGGAGTGCTGCTACCACATATCTTCCATGCAGGAGATCAGTGAATTGCAGCTTGCCGAGCTGATATGCCGGAAGATAGACAGCCCGGTCGGAATTATAGATAACAGCGTAGGGGAGAACTGCAAGATCCTTCTGGACGGCAGCCGCTACAAGGAAGAGTTCGGGCAGAAGATTTTTGTGAATTATGAAATGGGCGTGGAAAAGCTCGTGCGGCATTTGAAGCGCCAGGGTAATTCTTCTGCCGGTGCTGACGATCCGGAGGAAACAGGTTACAGCAGGCTGGCCTTTTATATTCGGGGTATTGCGGCGAAACTATTTCCTTTTGTGGAGAATATGCTCATATTTATCCTTTTTTTCATTTTGAATAACAGAACTGTTGGAAGCCAGTATTTTGACAGGCTGGATTTCTATTTGCTCTATGTACTTTTATTTGCCGTTGTCCATGGGCAGCAGCAGGCGATATTTTCGGCCATACTGGCAGCGGCGGGGTATTTTTCCGGACAGATGTATGAACGGACCGGATTTGATATCCTCATGGATTTTAATACATATGTATGGATCGCACAGCTTTTTATCGTAGGAATGGTTGTGGGATACATGAGGGATCAGCTGAAGGATATACGGAATGAAGATGAAGAGGAAATCCGTTATCTGAAAAGGAAAATGGATGATATTTCTGATATCAATGACAGTAATATCCAGATGAAGCGTAATTTTGAGCGGCAGGTTGTAAATCAGAGGGACAGCATGGGTAAGATCTATGAACTTACCTCCAGCCTGGAACGCTACGCGCCGGAAGAAGTGTTGTTTTATGCGGCGAAAATACTTTCTCAATTAATGGACAGCAGATCGGTGGCGGTATATGCAGTGGCAAACGAGGACTATGCCAGATTGTTTTCGGCGACCTCACCTGAGGCGCGGGAATTGGGAAAATCCATTAAATACAGCGCTATGGATGAGTTGTTCTGTGAACTGAAGGAGCATCGTGTCTATATAAACAGGACGATGAAAGAAGATTTTCCTTTGATGGCATCGGCTGTGTATGAACAGGAGAAGATGCGGTTTATAGTGATGATCTGGGATATCCCGTGGCAGAGGATGACGTTGGCGGAGGCAAACCGGCTGACGATCGTATGTGCACTGATCAGGGATGCCGCCATGCGCGCAGAGCAGTATCTGGGAGCTGTAAAGAGCAGGCGCTATATACAAGGGACAGATATATTGAATAAAGAAGCTTTTGAGATGCTTGTAAAAGCTTTTCTGGATGCCAGGGCACAGGGGCTGACGGAGTGCGAGATTCTCAGTCTTTCGGTGAAGAAGAAAGCGAGGGAAGATATTGCCGGCAAATTAAAACATATTCTGCGCCAGACAGATTATATTGGGATTCGGAAAGGCGGAGAAATGCAGATCTTGCTGCCCAACACGGATAAAGAAGGGGCAGAGATTGTAGAGAAAAGGCTGAAGGAAGTCGGAATCTCTGCCGTGAGGGAGGGAGGATTCCATGGAAGATGAAAAAATGTTCCTGCTTCTGCTCATTATAAATCTTCTGATGTCGGTCATTTATCTCTTTTGGAATACATTGATTGTAAGGAAGATTAAGAAAATCCGAAAAGGGGACCGCCTGATTGAGAATAAAAGGACATACTGCCTGCGGTTTGCAGTAATGATTTTCTGTCCGGTCGTGGGTATCCTGTTCTTCTTTTTTTCCTGGCTGATTCTCAAACTGCCGGTCTGGAAGAAAATAGATCTGGCAGATGTGGTGTTCAGTAAGGAACGGGTAAGGATTCAGATCAAGGCTGATGAAGACAGGGAAAGAAATGTGATCCCTCTGGAGGAAGCTATATTAGTCAATGAAAAGACAAAGCAGCGGCAGGCCATGCTGAATGTTCTGAAAGGAGATATTAAATCTTCTCTGTCTGCTATTTCGCAGGCACTAAATGCGAAAGACCCGGAAACCGCCCACTATGCGGCATCTGTTTTGAGTGATGAATTGAATGAGTTTCGCATTAATGTACAGAAGATGTCTGCGGAGATGCGTAAAGATCCGGTTCACACAGAATGTGTGGAACAGATGCTTGATTATATGGCGCAGATTTTGGTGCAGCATGTATTTTCAGAGATGGAGCAGAGGCGTTTTATACGTATGATGGATGAGGCGGCTGACCGGCTTTACGAGAATAACAGGGCCGGCCTTACAGTAAAAAGATGTGAAGACAGCTTTTTGCTTTTCCTCGAAGAAAAAGATTTTGAGGGAGCGGATAAGTGGTGCCGGAGGCTGAATGAATTACATCCCGGGGAACTGGCGGCTTATACCTGCAGATTAAAATTATATTTTACTATGAATCAGAAGGAGGAGTTTTTTAAGACTCTGGAGTCTTTGAAAAAATCGGATGTGGTGATTGACCATGAAACGCTCGAGTTGATCAGACTGTTCAGTTAGGAGAGGTCGTATGGTATCGTTACGGAATTATTTTACAATGGCCATGGTTATATGTATGATTTTCTGTATGTTCCAGTTTTCCGGTGTTGCGAGTGAGTTACTGAATGATTACGGGAAGAATCCATATGCAGAAAATCTTGAAGAACTGCCCGGCAGGGATGACGCTTTTAGTGGAGGACAAAGCAGCACACGCGGGCAGGGCAGGATATTATATATCGGTGCAGAGAGAAGTCCGGCGGCTGATGTGGCACAGAACTGGGCCGCCTATAGGAAAGGGGATATCTGGTGCTGCAGTTCGGTGCAAGAATATAAAGACCTGGAAGAGGCAGGCGGACAGATAGAGTTTGATCTGGCGGTTATAGATTCTGACAGCCTGGATTGGGGGCTTGCAGATCTGACAGGTTGCCTGAAAGATCTGGCACAGACCGGGACAGATCTGATATTTGCTAATTTGCCTGACGTGTCGGTAATAGAGGAAAATAAAGAACTTCAACAGTTTTTGGGCATCAGCGGTATCAGGGAACAATCGGCATCAGCCGTGGGGGTCTATTTGTACGGTGGATTTTTGCTGGGAGGAGAAACGATCTACCGGTCAGAAGAAAAGGAAATTCATGAAAAAAAGCAGGATATGGAATTGGAATTTCCCTGGTATGAGCTGGCGGCAGGGACTGTTACTTACATGACAGGCATTATGGAGGACAAAGAAGATTATCTGGACTATCCGCCGGTAATCTGGAGAAACAGACTGGAATCGTCTTTTGTGTTTGCCGTTAACGGTGACTATATGGAAGGTGTGTCGGGTCTGGGCCTTTTATCCGCGATGTCGGCAAAGGTGAAAGAATATGAAATTTATCCGGTTGTAAATGCACAGAATCTGATGATATTGAATTATCCGGGGCTGGCGGAAGAAAATGAGACAGAAATGAGACGGCGTTACAATCGCTCTTCCCGCAATGTATTTCGGGATGTGATGTGGCCCGATATCGTTACTGCCTATGAGAAAAGCAACCTGGGACTTTCTGCTATGATGGCGCCTCAGTATGATTATAAAGATACGAACCTGCCGGAGCAGGAAACTCTCGCTTTATATATGAAGCTTTTGAATGAACGGAATGCAGAGGCAGGGCTGTCAGGCCTTTGTATGTCAGATGGAGGCCTGGAGGAAAGGCTTGAAGAAGACGAAGCTTTTTTCAGGGAAGGCCTGCCCGATTACCGGTTTACATCCTTTTATGCTGCCGGCCTGCCGGAGGAGGAGATTCGTTCTGCTTTGGGAAAGGGAATGTTGACAGATGTGCGGACTGTGGTTGAGGATGACCGGGGGGACAGTGAGATCATCGGTTATCTGTCAGATCAGGTGACAAGGCAGGTCGCTTTGAGTGACGGGCTGAGGTATACATACCGGCAGGATTTTCAGAATAAATGCGCGGAGACGGCTTTAGGATACAGCAGCGTATGGGTGGATGCGGCAGAGATCATTTATCCGGAGGACGACGGAGCCGAGACCTGGCGGGAGGTGTCGAAGAACCTGGCGGGGGATCTCAGCGAGAACTGGAAGGAATTGCGTGCGTTTTCCAGAACAACTGTTTCGGAATGTGACGGACGTATCCGTAATTTCCTTTCCATGGAATATCAGGTGAGGAAGGAAGGAGATCAGATCTTTCTGGAGTCAGACAATGGGGGAGAAACTGCCTGGTTTATTTTCAGAATGAATACGGATTTTGACGTCAGTATAGAAGGAGGACGCCTGGAAGAACTGGAAGAGGGCATTTATCTGATCGAAACGCAGAAGGAGAAGGTGACATTGACGCTGTCGGAAGGTGACAGTAATGATATTTTCAGATAGATAAAGAGAGGGATTGTATGAGAGTCTGCATTGTAGTAGAAGGCTGTTATCCGTATGTTATAGGAGGGGTATCAAGCTGGGTGAACAGTTTGATACAACTATTTCCGGAATACGAGTTTGTTCTTTTAACAATTATTGCAAACCGCTCTATGCGCGGCAAATTTGTGTATGGTCTGCCTGAAAATGTGGTGGAGGTGCATGAACTGTATCTGAATGACGATGACTGGGGCAGAAAACGGCACGAGAAGATGAGCCGTAAAGAGTTCCGTGCATTTCGGAGCCTGATCCTGAACCAGTCAGTTGACTGGGAAAGGTTATTTCGATGGTTTCAGCAGTCCCGGGTGTCTCTGAATAGTTTGCTGATGGGAGAAGATTTTTTTCATGCGGTGGAGGATTATTACCGGCTGCACTACAGCCAGATTGTATTTTCTGACTTTTTGTGGATGATGCGTTCTATTTATCTTCCGCTGCTTTTGACAATGAAAATGAAACTGCCGAAGGCCGATCTGTATCATTGTGTGTGTACAGGATATGCAGGGGTTATCGGAAGTATGGCGAAATATCTGTATGGAAGCCGTCTGTTGATCTCGGAGCATGGTATTTACACAAGGGAACGGGAAGAAGAGCTGATAAGGGCCAAGTGGGTGGAAGGTATCTATAAAAATATCTGGATTGAACAATTCCGTAAAATGTCGCGGCTGGCTTACGACAGCGCAGATCTTGTCACCAGCCTGTACGGCTATGCCAGAGAACTGCAGCTGGAGCTTGGGTGCCCTGTAGAGAAAACGGTAGTGATACCCAACGGTGTTTCTGTGGAAAGGCTGCAGGATCTTCCGGGCAGACAGAAGGAAGACGAAGGGATGATCCATGTCGGAGCAATTGTCCGCGTGACACCGATTAAAGATATAAAGACTATGATACAGGCCTTCAGTTTTGCAAAGGAGCGGGAACCGGCACTGAAGCTCTGGATTATGGGACCGTGGGAAGATGATCTGGAATATGCCAAGGAATGCTTTGAATTGGTGGAGCTGATGGGAACATCGGATGTTGTGTTTACCGGAAAGGTTGATATCAGAGATTATCTGGGCCGGATGGATATGACGATTCTGACCAGCATCAGTGAGGGGCAGCCGTTGGTCATTCTGGAAAGTTTTGCGGCCCATAAGCCTGTGATTGCCACAAATGTGGGGAATTGTGAGGGATTGATCCTGGGTGAAGGGGATCAGTTCGGCCCGGCCGGCATTGTAACGCACATTATGAATGTAGAAGAGATATCCCAGGCGATTCTGAGATTGTCCGGTGACGAGAGACTGAGGATTGAGATGGGGGAATGCGGGTACAGGCGAGTGACCGCCGGATATCGGATTGAAAAGATGCAGGATATTTACAGAAATATTTACAGTGATTTTGCAGAAAGTCTGTAACGGGAACAGAGGAGGAACAAGTCATGGCAGGAATAGGGGTCAGACTGAACAATATATACGGAAAAAATTCTCTGATGGCGGATGTTGTTGGCTTTGCATACAGCACAGCGATTACAGTGGCGCCGATGCTTCTGGTAATACTGGATATTTTGCTCATGGGGTTCGTGCTTGATTTTGACAGTGTTGCTTATCTGGAAAGAGAATTATTTTCCTGTACGGTGCTGTATGTCTTTGTTTTTTCTATGCTGACAACTTCGCCGTTTAATTCTGTTTTGTCAAAATATATGCAGGATGTTATCTATGAAGAGCGGTATGAGGATATTCTTCCGTGCTATTATGTAGGGATGTTTCTGGCAGTCTGTATCAGCAGTCTTCTGGCAGTTCCGTTTTGTCTATGGGAGTATTTTGTGGGGGAAGTTTCACTCTTTTATGTGTTTGTCGGTTTTTGCTGCTATATGCTTCTGGTCATGGTCCTTTATTCCATGATCTATCTTTCGTCCTGCAAGGAATATCAGCTGATTTCTATATTTTTCATGTGCGGGCTGGCGATAGCCTTTCTGGCAGCTTTTATTTTGCGGCTCTTGCTTCACTGGAGTGTTCCGTTTTGTATGCTGTTCGCTCTCACATTGGGGTTCTTTCTGATCGCTGTGCTGGAGTATGTGACGATAAAAAGATATTTCAAGAAAAACAGCAACCGCTACAAGGCTGTCCTTGTTTATTTTAAAACTTTCTGGCAGCTGGCAGCCACCAACTTTTTCTACGTCCTGGGTCTGTATGTTCATAATTTTGTGTTCTGGACAACAGACATGCGGATTGTGGTTGCCGAAAGCTTTGTCTGTAACCAGCCTTACGATATGGCCACATGTCTGGCAATGTTTACGAATATTTCTGCCACGGTTATCTTTACGTCCCGTGTAGAAATGTATTTTCATGAAAAATATAAGGCATATTCGGAAGCCGTCATAGGGGGAAAAGGGGCAGATATTGAAAATGCGAAGCAGAGGATGTTCCGTAAACTCTCCAGTGAATTGCTGTCCCTGGTCCGAATTCAGTTTATTATTTCTGTGACAATATATCTGTTATGCATTGTAATATTGCCGCAGGTGGGATTTGCAGGCACCATACTGCGTATTTACCCGTGCCTTGCCGCCGGATATTTTATTTTGTTTTTGATGTATGCGGAAATTCTTTTTCTTTATTATTTTAAAGATAAAACAGGTGTTGTCGCTACGACATTTATGTTTTGCTTGGTAACATTTCTGGGCAGTATAGCGGCATCGCATCTGGAGGAAATATGGTACGGCACCGGTCTGGTTGTCGGAGCCTTTGTCGGATGGACGATTGCATATATGAGGATACGCTGGATGGAGAAGCATCTGACTGCTTTTGTGTTCTCCCAGGGAGCCCTGATAAAACAGAGGAAGGAGGAAGCACCCTCCAGTATGGTGTATTGCAGATATGAAGAAGATACTGTTAGTCATTAATACGCTGGGACGTGCAGGAGCGGAGGCTTCCATGCTGGAATTCTTAAAGAGGCTGGACCGGAAAAACCATGAGATTTTCCTGTATGTAATGATGGGACAGGGAAGATTGAGCGCCCAGTTGCCTCCGGATATCCGGGTGCTGAATCAGAAGTTCAGCTGCCAGTCGGTATGGGGCAGAAGAGGGCGGCTTCGGATGGCAGGAACGGTTGCGGCTGCATACTTCCGGAACGGAAATTATTGGAAGAAGCTGTGTTATTTTATAAAGGATTTTAAGGACATGATCCGTGCGGGCAGGTTCCAGATCGATAAATTATGCTGGCCTGTGGTAGCGCAGGGCGCACATCGTTTTGAAGAGTCCTTTGATCTGGCGGTAGCATGGATGGAAGGCGGTTCTGCGTATTATGTTGCAGATTATGTAAAGGCAGAAAGAAAAGCGGCATTTGTACATATTGATTATGAAAATGCAGGATACACACAGAATATGGACCGGGATTGCTGGGAGAAGTTTGGACGTATTTTTGCCGTTTCCGAGGAAGTAAAGGAAGCGTTTGTAAGGGTTTATCCGCAGTACGTGGAAAAGACTCTGGTATTTCCAAATATCATTGACATAGAAAAGGTTCGGCAAAGAGCGCTGGAGCCGGGCGGCTTTTCTGATGAATTTGACGGCGTCCGCCTGCTTACTGTAGGAAGGCTGGCGTATCAGAAGGGCTATGATATTGCCGTTCAGGCTATGAGCCTGCTGAAAAAGCGGGGATACCGGGTCAGATGGTATGTGCTGGGGGAGGGAGAGGAAAGAAAGCACCTGAAGAAGCAGATTGCCGCTTTGGGTCTGGAGCAGGATTTTCAGCTGCTTGGGCAGGTGGAAAATCCGTACCCTTATTACAGGCAGACAGATCTGTATGTACATGCTACCAGATATGAGGGGAAAAGTATAGCGATCCAGGAGGCCCAGATTCTGGGGTGTGCAGTGATTGCCTCTGATTGTCCGGGAAACCGGGAACAGCTTCTGAACGGCAGAGACGGTATTCTCTGCCAACTGGATCCGGCAGAAATCGCGGACAGCATTGCCGGGCTATTACAGGATACGGAGAAAAGAGCTGTATTCAAGAGAGAATCAGGGATCAAAGAAATGCCCTGGGGAGAAGAATTTGAGTTGCTGACTGAGTTTATGGAAAGAGGATGACAGTATGAGTACATTATACTGGGCGGGTCAATATGCCGCCGTTTTATCAGGATATTATGTATTGATGTTTTTGTGGCCTTCCATAGTATTCCGCAGGCATCTGCGGAAAAAGGATAAGTTGTATCGTTTCAGCTTTTGTTTAACAGTTCAGATTGTTTTGATCAATACTGTGATACTGGGGCTGGGTCTTTTTCATGTTCTGAACCGCTGGATCGTTATCCTGATCTTTTATGGGGTTCCTTTTCTGTCTTGTCTGAGAGGAGTCTCCCGGGAAGATGTTTCCAGGCAGGCAGACCATATCTATCGGGTGGCGGCGGGTGCCTGCGGAATCCGTTCTCTTTTTCACAGGGGAATCAAGGCTCTGTTCATGGGACTTAGAAAGCTGTGCAAAAGAGTTTGGGGGGTGGTGCGTCCGCGTTTAGGAGAATATGTGATTTTTTCTGTTCTTTTGATTTATGGAATGATCTATTTTTCCTATAGTGCCTTCCAGGATTATTCCTATGGATTCGGAGATCTGTATGTCCACCATTCCTGGATTCAGGGGCTGGTAAACGGAAAGATCTTTTCAAACGGTATCTATCCGGAGGGGATGCACTGTTTTATTTACTGCATGCATACATTGTTTGGAATCAGGATTTACAGCATCCTGCTGTTTCTTGCCGGAGTTCATGTGGTTGCTTTTCTGATCTCGGTTTACGGCCTGCTCCGGGAGGTGTTTCATTCCCGTTACATACCGCTTTTCGCGCTGACATTATTTTTGGTTTTGGATCTGATGAGTGTCAATGCGGTGTACGCCATGTCCCGTCTTCAATTCTCGATTCCGCAGGAATTCGGTCTGTTTGCCCAATTTGTTTGTGCAAAGTATCTGGTGCGCTATTTAAAGAGTGAGCATCGGCCGTTTTTCAGGGGCAGATCTTCGCGGTATGTCTGGGATGAGAATTTGTTTATGTTTACGGCGGCTTTGACGGCTTCCATTGTGACACATTACTATGTGACGATCATGGCCTTTCTTTTATGTGCCTCCTTTGCGATTGTTTTTCTGAAAAAAGTGTTAACAGTGAAGCGGTTTCTGCCTCTGGCGGCAGCAGTTCTGTGCGGGCTTCTGATCGCGGTTACACCGATACTGGCAGCCCGTGTGTCGGGGATTCCGTTTGAACGTTCCATGAGCTGGGCAATGGGGGTGATCAATCATACAGATCCCGAAGAAGAAGCTACTTTCAATCAAGAAATTTACAGTGAAATAGAAGACAGAGGAGCAGCAGAAAAGATTTTCCAGATGGGCTACTGCGAGGTGTACGGGGAAGAACGGGGACGCCATCTTGTGCTGCTTACAGCGGTCTCGGCAGTGCTGTGGCTTATTTACCGTATGGGCGCCTGGATTTTAGAGAGATATTTTCGGAAGCGCTCAGACAGGAACTGCTTTGACGCGCATCTGGCCATTGTCCTTGCATCTGTCCTCTTTATGGTAGTTTATGCTTCCGGGGCGGTGGGACTTCCGCAGCTCATTGCCGGTTCCAGGCTTTGCGCGGTAGAGCAGATGCTGTTAGTGGCAGTGATGGCCATGCCTGCTGATCTGCTATTTTCTGCTCTTGGGCTGTTCTGCCGGGAGGTATTCCGGCAGTGTCTGGCAGTTGCCGGCGTGGCGGGGATTTATATAACAGCGCAGGTGTGCGGCGTGCTGCACGGTCCTCTGTATATTGAATTGACGCGTTATAATGCCAGCGTAATGGTGACTCAGACCATAATAGACAGACTTCCCAAAAACAGTTATACCATTGTGTCCACGACGGATGAGCTGTATCAGACGATTCAGCACGGCTATCACGAGGAATGGCTGACATTTCTTTCCAACAGCCAGCGGAAGAGCTATAAGCTGCCTACAGAGTATGTATTTTTGTATGTAGAAAAAAAGCCGCTCTCCTATGCACAGGTACACCTTTTTCATAGTCCTTCGTGGCTGGCCTCGGAAAACCATATTCCGCTTTTCTCAGGGATTGAGGACGGGGTAAGTCAGTGCCCCGAGATCGTATCTTCACAGATTTCGGAAGAGATGGCGGGAGAGGAACTTGAGATGCAGACGAATCTGTGGGATATGTATAAGGAGCTGGAAAACCGTACCATCCTGGAGTCTAAGGCATATGAGTGGTGCCGCCGCTTCTCAGAACTGTATCCATATGAATGGAGAATTGCCTATGAAGATGAAAATTTTGTCTGCTATTATTTTAAACAGCACTCCGGGGCGCCGTATAATCTGGCGTTAGGATATGAAGACAGCGGCAGGTAGAGGAGGATCTGGTTTGAAAACAGGAATATTTTGTGCAGTTTGTCTGCTCTGTATCGTTTTTTTCTTTTTTTACGCCAGAGGAATGACGGTAGAAAAAACTCAATTCACAGAATCAGCCCGGGAACTGAAAAATCCCGACCGCGGTTTTTATTTCATTTACGGCTTCATGATCCAGGATGAGGAGACAGACTATGCAAAGCTTGTAGAAGAAAAATACCGGAATGATACGGAGACCGGGATCACACTTGTTCAGATTAATTTGCAGAACTACCGGGATCAGGAGATTTCCAGTGAGGGGATTTCCAATATAGACAAGTTGTTCTGCGCATTGGAATCCATTGATAAACGGCTGATCGTCCGTTTCTTATATGACTGGGACGGTCTGGCGCTGGGAAGAGAGCCCGGAAGGCTTGATACGGTTCTTCTGCATATGAGTCAGCTGGAGGAAGTCCTTCGCAGGCATCGGAGCCAGATTTTTCTGATGCAGGGTCTTTTTATCGGAAACTGGGGAGAAATGAATGGCACCCCATATGCAAACAGTGCAGATATGCAGAGGCTGGCCTTAGAATTGGAACGGGTGACAGACCCGTCTGTTTATCTGTCTGTACGGATGCCTATGCAGTGGAGGCAGATTACCGGGCTCGAAGAGGGATCAGAGCAAGCATTGTCTGATCATCCGCTGGCCAAAAGACTCGGGCTGTTTAACGACGGTATGCTGGGAAGTGAGAGTGATTACGGTACTTACGGAACGGCAGAGGCAGCCGAAGCGGGGATTTTTGCTCCCTGGAGCCGGAAGGAGGAACTGGATTTTCAGGAAGAGCTGTGCCGCCGGGTGCCCAATGGCGGAGAAGTGATCGTAGATAATGCATATAATGATTTTGACAATGCCTGCCGGGACCTGTCTCTTATGCATGTTACATATCTCAACAGAGATTACGATCAGGAGGTACTTAATAAATGGGCGGGGGAAATTGTGGAGGGTGAAGGATGTTTTGACGGTATGGACGGACTCACCTATATACAGAGACATCTGGGGTACCGGTTCCTGATCGCGGATACGGATATTTCCCGAAAGTTTTTAAGCGGCGGCCTGACTGTGAGAGTCTCCCTTAAGAATGTTGGATTTGCACCTGTATACCGGGAGCTGAAGTTATGTCTGACGGTCTGCGGTGAGAAAGAACGCCTGGAGTATACGATGGAGCAGCCGCTCACCAGTCTGGCTGGAGGGGAGCATAAGGAGGATGTTCTGGAACTTGAAGCAGAGATACCTTCGAAAGACCTTTCTGAAAGAGAGTATTCCCTGTATTTTTCTATTGTGGATCCGGATACAGGGGAACATATTCTTCTGGCTAATGAGCAGGAGGAAGAGAGTTTTGGGTATCTGATCGGAACAGTGCGTCTGAATGTCGGAAGAAAATGAGAGTGCAGAAAAGAGAATGACAAATGGAGAGGACACGGACAGAACATTCCGCCAGAAATACAATGGCGGCAGTAATTTCCAGAATGACTGCTATCCTTATGGGGTTTGCCGTCAGAGTTGTGTTTACACGCATGATGAGCGAGGCCTATGTGGGAGTCTGTGGGTTATTTTCTAATATGATCACGGTGCTGGCGCTGCCGGAGATGGAGATTGTGACGGCGGTTCCTTATGCATTGTATGACCCTGTCGCCCGGGGAGATACAGGGAAACAAAAATCATTGATGAAATTGTATCAGAGATTTTACCATATAGTGTCCGGTACGATTCTGATAGCCGGGTGTGCCTGTATTCCGTTTCTGGGTTTTATGACGGGAAACCAGCAGGTAGAGCATTTGCTGCTGATTTATCTGATGTTTCTGTTAAATTCAGCGTTGTCCTATCTCTGGACGTATAAACGTACGCTGATGGATGCTCATCAGCTGATTTCTGTGGGAGTGTGGTATCAGACGGTTTTTCTGGTGCTTCAGGACATCATTCAGATCGTGGCGCTGTGGGCAGCCCGGGATTTTGTACTGTTTCTGTCCGTCAGCCTGGTCTGTACTCTGGCAAGGAATATCGCTGTTTCCCGGAGGGCTGACAGATTATATCCGTTTTTGAGGGAGAAGGATGCACAATCGCTGCCGGAGGAGGAAAGGCGGGAGATTTTCGGGAATATCCGGGCTATGATGCTGCATAAGACGGGGAATGTCCTTATAAATAATACGGATAACCTGCTGCTTTCTTCTCTGATCGGCTTATCCAGTGTGGGAAAATATTTCAACTATTATCTGATCATCGGATCTGCCAGGCAGGTGCTTAACCAGGCGCTTCAGGGGATTACGGCCAGTGTGGGGGACCTGGGGGTCAGCGCCGGCAGGGAGCGTATGCGGGAGATTCTTGAGGATGCACTTTTTGTAGGGCAGTGGATGTTCGGGTTTACTGCGATCTGTATTTATGAACTGATCAATCCGTTTATAGAAGTAAGTTTCGGGGTCAGATATGTGTTTCCGATGCCGGTTGTGCTGGTACTGTGCCTGAAGTTTTATGTGACGGGAATGAGACAGGCCGTGCTGGTCTTTCGGGATGCACTGGGGCTGTTTCGGACCGATCGTCATAAGGTGCTTCTGGAGAGTGCACTGAACCTGGGAATTTCCATTGTACTGGCTGTAAGGTTGAGTGAACCGGGAGTTTTTCTGGGAACGTTGATCAGCATGCTGCTGACCTCGGTATGGATAGAGCCTTTTGTGCTGTACAGGTATCTGAAGATTCCGCTCAGGAATTATTTTGCCAGGTATTTGACCTACGCGGCAGTTACGGGCGTGACAGCCTTTGGAATCCACAGGCTGTGTCTTGGAAGGCTGTTTGCGGTAAAGCTTATCATTTGTCTGTTGGGTATTAATCTGCTGTGGCTGATCTGTTATGGCAGAACAAGAGAACTTAGAGAAATCTGCCGGCGAGGGCGCCGAATCCTTTCCAGAGGCAGAAGAAGGGACGGAAAACAGGGTGATTAAAAGGACGGGATGCAAAAAGGAAAACTGCTGTGGCTGCCAGGCCTGTGCGGATCTATGTCCTGCAGGTGCGATTCATATGTGTCCGGACCAAGAAGGATTCTGGTATCCGCAGACAGATCCGGAACTGTGCACAGGATGCGGGCGCTGTGAAAGAATCTGCCCTGTGAATGACAGAAGCCAAGGGAAAGAGGAAGAAAGATATTTCGGTGTACAGGCTAAGGATGACACCATACGGTATGCCAGTTCTTCGGGCGGTATGTTCACACTTCTGGCGCATGCGGTTCTTAACAGGCAGGGCATTGTTTACGGAGCCGGTTACAGCGGCAATATGGAAGTGGAGCATCGGAAGATCTGCGACAAAGGCCGGCTTGAGACGATCAGGAGAACAAAATACGTCCAGAGCAGCATGAAGGGCGTGTACCGGGAGATACAGAAGGACCTGCAGCTGGGCAGCTGGGTAATGTTTTGCGGGACACCCTGTCAGGCACAGGCTCTCAGACAATTTCTGGACGGGGAGGATGACAGGCTTCTGCTTGTGGATCTGGTATGCTATGGCGTTGGTTCTCCCGGTATCTGGAAGGATTATGTAACAGATCTGGAACGCAGATACAAAGGGAAGCTGAAAGATTTTTCTTTCCGGGATAAAAGAAACCGGGATCATGGGCAGACGCGTTCTTTTGTGATCGGAGAAAGCGAGATTGTGAATACACTGTACCAGGATGCCTACTGCAGGATGTATTTTAGAAATTACAGCATCAGGCCTTCCTGTCATCACTGCAGTTTTTGCGGAATCCGGCGGAGCAGCGACTTTACAATAGGGGATTTCTGGGGAGTAGAAAACGTCAGGCCGGATTTTGACGACGGTATGGGAACGTCGCTGGTAATTGCCCATACAGAAAAAGCAAAGGAGTTCTGGAAAGAGATTGAGAAGGATGCCAGGTGGTTTGCGTGTCAAAAGGAGGACGTTCTGCAGCCCAGGCTCAGGGAGCCGACCAAAGCTGCCGGACATCGGAAGCTGTTTATGGAATTGTACCGGAGGCTTCCGTTTTCTCTGCTTGTGAAGCTTGTGGGTGGCAGAAGATAGATGAGGAGGGTAAGCGAAGGCTTATGCTAAGGATGATAACAGAATGGGTGAAGCTTCACAACCCCTCAAAACCGCTGATTTCAGTTATTGTTCCGGTTTACCAGTCTGCACCGTACATTGATGCCTGTGTGCGGTCGGTACTTGGGCAGACTTATTCTGACTTTGAACTGCTTCTGGTGGACGACGGATCAAAGGACGGCGGCAGGGAGATCTGTGAATATCTGAGTACTCAGGATCGGCGGATCCGTGTGATAAAACAGGAACATCAGGGAGTGTCTGCGGCGAGAAATACCGGGATACGGGCCGCAGAGGGGGAATATCTGTTTTTCCTGGACAGTGATGATGCGATTCACCCGGAACTTCTGGAGAATCTGTGCGAGGCGTCAGAAGAGAGCCGGGCAGTAGTTTCTGTGTGTGCCTATTACCGTATATTGTCAGGAGAATTTGACGGGAAGAGGAAGCGGCTGGATAAAAGAAAGTATAGAAACGGAACCCGGCGGACTATTTATCTGAAAAACCAGGAAGCGTTAAAATCCTTTATTTTTGAAAACGGATCAGAGCCATGGTCTGTCATCTGGGGAAAACTGATCCGCAGGTCGGCGGCAGAGGGGGTGTGGTTTGACGAAGAATTGTCAAATGCAGAGGATACAAAATATATGTATGAGCTTCTGGAAAGAGGAGCAGATGCAGCCGTACTGCGGCGCCGCGGATATTATTACAGAAAACGGGACGGCAGTGCCAGCCTGCGGCAGTGTCTGGAGGCATACAAAAGTATTTATGCGTGCGACTGCTATATCCGTGACCGGGAGAGGGAGCATGGCAGAGATGCATATGCACTGCGGCGGGAGAGGGATATTGTGAGTAAGATTTCCTGGTGGCATGCGTCGGAACGTGGAGGCTGTGATGAGACATTAAAAAACTATATTCTGAAACTTGAAAAAACAGAGCGGGCGTCCGGTTTCTGGAGACGGCTTGGGCCCGGCGTAAGGCTTCAGCATACACTGGCGTTCCGGTGTTATCCGGTATATAAGTTCTGCTGTAGCCTGCGGGGGATCTGGTTCAGAATCATAGGTTTGTGAACAAGGAGGAAAAGATGATTTCGATTATTGTTCCGGTTTACCAGTCTGCTTCCTATATCAGTGTATGCGTAAGATCCGTATTGCAGCAGACCCGGGCGGATCTGGAACTGCTTCTGGTAGACGACGGGTCCGCAGATCAGACGAGGGAGATCTGTGAGAAGTTTCAGGAGTCTGATCCCCGGGTCCGCCTTCTGCCCAGGAAACACGAGGGGGTATCGGCGGCGAGAAATGCAGGGATCAGGGAGGCAAGGGGAGAATATCTTTTTTTCCTGGACAGTGACGATGCGATACATGCGAGACTGCTGGAGACTTTACACAGACGGGCAGAGGAAACAGGGGCGGTGATTACAGGGTGCGCTTATGACTGTATACAATCAGCAGTTTTCCGGGAGCATACAGAGAATATGGAAGGCAGCGCCGGTGCAGGAAAAGGGAGCTATATGAAAAACCCCAAGGCTATGGAATATTTTTTTGAAGGAGGGGGAGCGGGGAGGCTCCTGTCTATAGGGGGGAAATTGATCCGCAGAGATGCTGCAGGAGCAGTCCGGTTTGACGAGGGACTGTCAAATGGAGAGGATACAAAATACATCTATGAGCTGATCGCAGGAGGGGCAGATGTCTGTATCCTTCCGGTATCCTGGTATTATTACAGGATGCATAAAAGTAATGTCAGCCGGATGCAGACACTGGCGGCGTATAAAAGTATGTACCGGACAGAGCGGTATATCTGTGACCATGAATGGAAAAGCGGGAGAAAAGCAAACGCGGAAAAAGAGGAATATGTCCTTACCAGACGAATGCTGGACTGGTATATGACAAGCAGAAAAGAGCGGGACAAAAAGCGGATCGTCTATTTAAAAGGCCGGGCGGCATCTGAGCGTAAATTAGAAGTCTGGGGGCGGTTAAGTCTGGCGGCAAGAGCGGAATTTTGCCTGGCGTTTTGCTGCCCTGTGCTATACACCCCTTTTTACCGTCTGATAAAAATCTTGTGGAAGCTGACATGCTGTCCGAGCAGGACGTAAAGGCAGGGATTGATATGATTGGAATACTGACATTTTACTGGGCAGATGATTATGGGGCAATGCTTCAGGCATATGCATTAAAACGATATATCGAAACAACAGGAAAGGAAGCAGAAATGATTCCGTACGCGCCTCTGCGCCTGTCCGGAAGGTACTGTTTTCTGCCGGTGACAGCTGCAGTCAGGAATAAGCGATTGAAATATGATTTTAACTGCTGGATATTTTTACGAAATTTGTCTGTAGGCACTGCTTTTTATATGCGGAGAAAAAGGATGCGTGAATTTCGCCGGAGTTACCTGACAAAAGAGCCGCCTGTAAAACGGGCAGAAAAGATCTCACTTCAAAAATATTCCTGTGTATTCGTGGGAAGCGACCAGGTGTGGAATCCGGAGATTACCGTTGGATTGGACGATGCATATCTTGGGAGGATAAAAGACAAGGAGGGCTGCCGGCTGGTGGCTTACGGGGCAAGCTTCGGAGGCGCGCGGCTGCCGGAGAAGGAATGCACTGAACTGGCAGAGGCAATACAGAAAAATTTCTCAGAGATATCTTTGCGCGAAAAGGGCGCGGCAGATTTTATGAGCAGGATTTTACACAGAAATACGGAGGATGTTTTAGACCCGACACTGTTGCTTGACAGAGAAGAATGGGAGAAGCTGGGAAGAGAGCCGGAGGAAAAAAACTATATCCTTCTCTGCGATACGGAAGAAAACAGGCAGATGACAGATTATGCCCGTGGGCTGGCGCAGGCATTTCATAAAAAGGTGATTCAGGTATCTATGCCGGTGTCCCTGAAGCCTAAGCCGGGGGTGAGGCTCAGGGTAGCGGGAGGGCCGGCGGAATTCATCGGATATGTTCGGAATGCATGGTGTGTGGTTACAAATTCCTTCCACGGTACCGTGTTTTCTATACTTATGGAAAAGCAGTTTCTGGTGTTTGCTCATCGCAGCAGAAACGAGCGTATGGAGAGTATCCTGAAAAAACTGGATCTGGAAGCACGGCTTGTCAATGAGGGAGAAAAAGCCGGAAGCCGCAAAATGAGGAGAACGATTGACTGGAAGAAGACGAAAGAATACCTGGAACGGGAGAGAGCCGTTTCTCAAAAATTTATTAACAGGAATATGGAGCGCTTATGAAAAAACAACATTTATGGCAGAAACAGAAAGACAACAGAAAGATGTTCTGGAATCTGGTAGGACTTTTAGATCAAAAAGAAAAAAAGGAATTTTATCTGTGCATGATGTTCAGTGTGTTCAGCCCTATTGTGGACTGGACCAGCATCTATATGCTTATTTTGACTTTAGGAAGACTGTCCGGGTCGGGAATTTCCAGGGGTATGGCTGTGCAGTCTACGTTTCTTGGCGTTATATTCCTGGTCAAGGGGGCCTATGACCTGCTGAAGAAAAAGACATCAAATAATTTTCTGAAAAACATTGCACAGGCATGGTCCGTAAAAATATATGAATTATACAGCAAAGAAGAATTGCTGGAGCATAATCAGTGGAGTGTCATGCAGCAGGTGACAGGAGCCCGGACAGATACCGAAGTGTGTGCGGATATTATGGTTACGTTTATAAACCGGTTTGCGAGGATAATCACATTTTTCGGGTATTTTCTTCTTGCCGGGTATGAGGCGCATTGGATCGGAACGCTGATCTGCCTCTTCATCATGGTGATTGTTATGATGCTGTTTACGTACTGCCGCAGGCGTATTCTGCAGTATGGGGAGAAGAAGCGAAAAGGGGATGTGAAAGTTGCCTCCCTTGTGTCTACCTCCTATGGTTCATATAAAGAAATAAAAATGGATTCCAGATCGGAGAATCTCCTGAATAAATACAGGCAGATCAGTATGGAACATGTGCAGGTTCAAAAGGATTATACCTTTATGACTGAACGGATGGGAGTTCTGTCTCAGAGCATGATACAGGCAGGAGTATTTTTCCTGCTGTCAATGATACTGGCGGCAGGGATTGATCTGTCCCTTTTTTGGTCGGATATTATCATATGCATTACGCTGCTGATACAGATTTTTCCGAATGTAGTCTTGTTTACGGCAGAGTCCAACAGGATTCAGTTCGGGAAGAAAAATTATGACATTTTTTATAGTAATATGAATCGTTATTTTAAATTAAAAGAAAAAGAAAAGGGAGAAGAGAAGCTCCGCAAAAAGCAGATTACCTTCAGAAAAGGGCTGAGGATTGAAAATATGACTTTCCGGTATCCAAATGGAAAGGAAGTTTTCAAAGATGTCTCTATTGAGATTCCGGCAGGACATTCTACAGCGATTATCGGAAGTTCAGGGATAGGAAAGACGACTTTTCTGGATCTGATCCTGGGATTGCTGGCACCGCAGTCCGGTCATATCTGGTATGACGATTTTGAACTGATCGAGGGGAGAGATACAGAAGGTCCATGCAGGGCAGATCTTGGCAGTGTGGTAAGTTACATTCCTCAGGTGATATATCTAAACGGAGATACGATCCGCAACAATGTGGTTTTTATGGCAGAAGAGGAAAATGAAGAACAGATTGTCTCTTGTCTGAAACGTGCTCAGATCTGGGATGACGTAAAAGAAATGCCGGACGGAATCGATACATTGATCGGCGAAAATGGAACAGCATTGTCAGGCGGCCAGCGTCAGCGGGTCGCACTTGCCCGGGCATTGTATAAAGAATTTGAGCTTTTGATTATGGATGAGGCAACGGCGGCGCTGGACGTAGAGACAGAAACGGCGGTGATGCGGGATATTTACCGGATGGACGGGAATAAGACGGTACTGCTTGTCACGCATCACCTGAATCTGGCCGAGGGCTGTGAGTTTGTCTATAAGATAGAGGATAAAAAACTGGTGAGAATCCGGTAAACAGATACAGAAGTGGGAGGCGTAAGAATTGGCGGATATATTTGTGAAAAACAGAGTGTCGATCGTGACGCCCGTACGTAATGGTGAAAGATATCTTTCCAGGATGCTGGATTCGGTTTTGGGACAATCCTACAGAGAGCTGGAAATGATCCTGGTGGACGGAGAATCCTCGGACGGAACTCTTGCGCTTGCAGAAGGCTATAGGGAAAGATTCAGGAAGAAAGGGATCAGATACGAGGTCGTTACCGGAGGCGGAAGCGCAGCGGCCGGACTGAACAGGGGCTTTCCTTTTGTAACCGGGGAATTTTTAATATGGCCGGACGGGGACGATGTTCTGGAACAGGAATCTGTGAAAAAGAGAGTGGAGTTTCTTCAGGAACATCCCGAATACCGGTGCGTCCGGTCCCTTGGGTACTATGTGCTGGAGGAAACGGGAGAGCGCACCCGTGCAGATGAGAGAAGAGGAGATCTGACCAAAGAAGATCTGTTTTTCCCGATTCTTAATTCGGAAACCTTTGTCTGCTGCGGCTGTTATATGTTCCGGACAGAGTGTTTTTTTAAAATTTATCCCGAAAGAAGGATTCCGGACAGCATCGTAGGACAGAATCTGCAGATGCTCCTGCCTTTTCTCTATCGTTATCCCTGTCCGACGATACCGGAGGAGCTGTATAGAGTATATGCCAGACCGGGAAGTTCGTCCCGTGCTCCCCGGACAGAGGAAGAGGAATGGAAAAGATGTGAAGAGTTTCAAAAGCTGATCGGGACGCTTGCGGAAATCTGCGGCATTACAGATGTAAGAGAAAAACGGCTTGTAGAGTGTGCAAAGGCAAGAATACGGTACGGGATAGAACTGAAATACGGAAAAAAGCGAAAAGCTGCCGCAGACGTACTTTTGATGGTAATAAACGGCGGAATGACATTCCGGGAGTTTGCAGAAAAGACAGCATATATCTTTGCCGGCAAACTGGTTTCCGAGATCAAAAAGCGGTGGAAGGGTGAGAAAAGTGTTAAGTGACAGGAAACTTTCGCTGGTCAGTGTGATTATTCCGGTATATAAGACGGAGAGGTATGTGAAGGAATGCATTGCCAGCGTACTGGAACAGGATTATCAGAATATAGAGGTGATTCTTGTAGATGACGGTTCTCCGGATCATTGTCCTGCTGTCTGTGAAGACTATGCCGGGAAATATAAAAATATACAGGTGATCCATCAGGAAAATCAGGGAGCCGGCGCGGCCAGAAACCGCGGAATGGAGTCTGCGGGAGGAAAATATCTTCTGTTTGTAGATTCGGATGATCGTCTGGACGGAAAAAGTGCGGTTCGGAAATTAGTGGAAAAGGCAGAAGAAAGACAGGCAGATATTGTGTCGGGTAATTATCGCCGGTTTGCCGTTTCAGGGGTCAGTAAGATTAACCGGCACCATCTGAAAGGAGGCGGCTATACCCGGACAGTGGATTTCCGGTTCCGGGGGTTTCTGACAGATAACCATTTGGTTTCGGACTGGGGAAAGCTTTATCGGACGGCCTTTCTGAAAGCCCATCATTTGAAACATACGGAATACCCGCTGATGGAGGATAAACTGTACAATATGATGTGCTGCACTTATGAGCCAATCTATGAGTTTATTCAAGAAAGTGTATATTTATACCGTGCCACGGATGGTTCTGCCACACACCGGTACAAAGACCGTCTGGAGGATATGGCGGACACATGGATCTGTGTTGGGGAAAATTTTTGGGATTTTCTGAAAAAGCGCGAAATTCAGGAGGATTACGGAGACCTTCTGGCTTTTCATCTGTTCTGCGGTATTTTCTCTATAGGGAGGCAGCCTCTTGAGACCGGAAGAAGTCCCGGGCGCGGGATCAATATGACGGTAAAACTTCTGAAATCCTATGGGAAGCACCCGCTTGTAAAAAGGATGATCCTGTGCCTGGCAAGAGGGAACTATGTAAAAGATATTCATTCGGTTGTCTGGAAAAGTCTTGTACGTACTGCTTCTGTCTTGTTCTGCATGAGGGCATACCGGGTTTTGGCATGGGGAATTGTACTGCTCAGCGGACTTGGGACAGAAAAGAGGATGAGCAGATTGAGATAAGGAGAAATTATGAAGAAACTGTTAGTTGTGATTCCTGCTTATAATGAGGAAGAGAATATCGAAAAGGTAGTATCGTATATTATCAGTGAGTATGCCCAGTATGATTATGTGGTGGTCAATGACGGATCTGAGGACGGGACGGCAGAGATCTGCCGCAGAAATGCATACGAAATGATTGATCTTCCGGTTAATCTGGGACTTTCAGGAGCTATCCGGGCAGGGCTTAAGTACGCATATCTGAAAGGTTATCAGTATGCGGTTCAGTTTGACGCGGACGGACAGCACCGGGCGGAGTTCATACCAGATATATTGGAAACAATGGAGAAAGGGTATGATATTGTAATCGGCTCCAGATTTGTAAACAGGAAGAAAGGCAGGTCTCTGCGTATGATAGGGAGCCGTATGATCACGGCGGCGGTTTGGCTGTCCTCAGGAGTAAAGATAGCAGATCCCACATCCGGAATGCGGATGTTCTCAAGAAAAATGATGAGAGGATTTGTACATAATGTGAATTATGCCCCGGAGCCCGATACCATTTCTCATTTAATAAAAAACGGGGCGAAGGTGGCGGAGGTTCCGGTAACCATGAATGAAAGACAGGTAGGGGCAAGCTACCTGAACAGCATTGCTTCCATAAAATATATGGTAAAAGTATTAACGTCAATTTTGTTACTGCAAAATTATAGAAAATGAGGGTAAGAAAATGTCAGGTTTTTTAAGGATTCTTCTGGTTATAGGGGCAGTATTGCTGATGATCTTCATGGTCCGGCGGATACGGCAGTCAAAATTAAAAATTGAATACTCGATTTTCTGGATTATCTTTTCAGGAGTTCTGGTGGTCATGGGAAGCTTCCCTCAGTTTTTTTATGTTGTATCAAAGCTGCTGGGCTTTCAATCACCGATCAATATGATATATCTGGTGATCATCTTTATCCTGATCATGAAATTGTTTTTGATGTCTATTCAGATCTCAGATCTGGAAACGAAAGTTGACAGCCTGGTTCAGCAGATTGCGATTGACGAGAAGCTGGACCTGGATGATAGAGAAAAAGAGCTGTCCGGTGAATGATCGGCAGGTTGACGTGAGCAAGGTATTGCTATAAACTTAATAGAGTAATTTCTATTCATGCTTACGTTGATCGGGGGATATGATGCTGGAAAATAATTTGACGTTAGAACAGAGGCAGGTTCTTTCTGCCGGACAGATCCAATCGCTGGAGATATTGGCCTGTACCAATCAGGAGCTGGAAAGCTTTATGACAAATGAGTACCTTGAAAATCCGATGCTTGAGTGTTCCTCGGACAAGCAGAGTGAATCACTGTGTGACCTGGAGCAGATGTATGAGAAGGGCGCGTCCTACAGGGATCAGTATCTGCAGGGTGAAGAGGAGGACAGCCGGAAGGAGGATATCAGGGCAGAGGAGAGCGGCGAGCGGCGCAGCCTGATCCTGGGGCAGCTTCACAGGGAGGCGTACAGCAGTGAAGAGTGGCAGTTGTTCGGGCGTCTGATTGAGTGCTTGGATGACAAGGGGTTTTTCACCTGTGAGATCTGTGATATCGCGGAATTGTTCGGCTGTGGGGAGGAGATCGTCAGGAACTGTCTGGATACGCTGAAGAAGCTGGAGCCTGCGGGTATCTTTTCCCGGGACATCCCGGAATGTCTGGTGAGGCAGCTTGAGGCGCAGGGAATTACGGATGAAAAGCTTTTTACCATGGTGGAGAACTATATGCCGGATATCCTGAAAGGGCATATCAGTACAGTGACCAGGGCGATGCACATTTCCACGGCAGCGGTAAAGCATTATATCCATATGATCGGACAGCTGAATCCGAGGCCGTTTATGAACGTGGGGGAAAAAAGAGCCCAGTACATTGTCCCGGATATCCTGCTGTCCAGAGAGGACGGGAAATGGAAATCCAGAATCAATGACGGCTGGATGGGAGAATACAGGTATAATGATTACTATATCCATATGATGCAGACATCTGAGGATGAGGAACTCAGACAGTATTTCCAGACGAAACTTAAGAGGGCAAGGTTTGTCATGGATTGTGTGGAACAGAGGCGCCGTACCCTGGAACGGGTTGCAGAGGCCATTGCGGAGCAGCAGGAGCCGTGGCTTCTGGGAAGAGGGACGCTTTGTCCTATGACGCTGACAGATGTGGCCAAAAGGACAGAGCTGCATCCTTCGACCGTGAGCAGGGCAATCAAAGGAAAATATCTCCAGTATCATCAGACAGTGTTCATCCGGGATCTGTTCTCGGCGGCGCTTGACGGTGTGTCGGCAGGCGAGGATGGGATATCTTCAGAAGGAACGAAAGAAATGATCCGTGAAATGATCCGCGGTGAGGATGGGGAAAGGCCGTTCAGCGACCAGGCAATTGCGGACAGGTTAGAAAAACAAGGAGTTTCTGTTTCCCGCAGGACAGTGGCGAAATACCGGATACAGATGGGGATTCCGGATTCCAGGCAAAGAGGGTATCTTTAAGAAAGCAGGAAACTAAAAAATACAATTAAACATGGAGGAGTGGATGATGGGAAAGACCAGGGTAATCTGTTTTGCAAATAATAAAGGAGGGAGCGGCAAGTCCACCACCTGTGCAAACGTGGGGTATGGGCTGATGCAGTCTGGAAAGAAAGTATTGCTGATCGACGGAGATATGCAGCTGAACCTTTCGCTGTCGTATTTTCCGGAAGAACAGGTGCTGGAGTTTGCAAGAGGGGAAAGAAATCTTTACTATGCTGTAAAGCATCAGAAGGATCTGACAGATTTTATCGTGCCGACTGCCTATGAGGGAATCGATATCATACCGTCCTCGACTCTGATGAGTTCTATAGAATACGAATTGTTTACGAAATGGCAGAGAGAACTGATCCTGAAGAAATGTCTGAAGAGTGTGACAGAGTCGGAGATTTATGACTACATACTGATTGATTCACCGCCCACTCTGGGCGGCTGGGTGATGAATGTGCTCTGTGCCTGCAATGAAATGATCATTCCGGTGGAAGCCACCCCGTGGGGGCTTTTCGGACTTGGAAATATGTTTGAATTCCTGGAGGAAGTAAAACCTGTTGCCCCTGATCTTAAGATGTCTGGTATCGTAATTACAAAAGTGGATGCAAGGAAGAATTATTTCCGTCAGACACTGGATACGCTGAAGGAGCTTGAAGGAGTGAAGGTGTTTGAGGCCTTTATCCGCGTTGACAGCTGCGTAGAATGGTCCCAGGACAATAATATGCCTATTATGGCATACAAAAAGAGCAGCAGAAGCGCAAAAGAATATGAGGCACTTACACAGGAGATTATCGGAGGGCAATAAATGCTTTAAAGGCATCCAGAGAATCATTCAGGATAAGGCTCCGGGAGAAGCCGGTTTCTTCGATCAGGGCAAGCGCATAGCAAAAATCACCGATATGCCCGGTACCGTGGCTGTCGCTCGAGAGAACTACCGGATGGCCCAGGCGGGAGCACCACTCCAGGATGGAAGCGGCATTTGGCCTGGTATTACCGCGGTAACCGTCAGGACTTAAGGAACTATTGTTGATCTCCAGGAGTACACGGTATTCTTTGGCTGCTTTTACAAGGGCTTCATAGTCTGCCGGGTATTTGGTGTCGTCGCAGTGCCCGATGATCTTTACGCAGGGATTCTTCATGGCGCTGATGTAGGCGGCAGTATTGAATTCTTTTGTCCCGGGCCGGAAGGTCTGGGGATGCAGGCTTGCAATGGCATAGTCCAGCTTTTCCAGGATATCTGTATCAAGATCCACGGTTCCGTGCTGATCCAGAATATTTAATTCCACGCCGGACATAGTCTCTACGCCGAGACGTTTTCTCGGAGCCATGGCAAGGCTTCGGAAGTAGGACGGTTTTCCCGCGCAGGGAGTGGCCGGGCCGTGGTCGGTAATACCGATCATTTTCAGGTTCATGGCAGCGGCCTTTTTAGCCATATCGGTGACGGTGCTTAAGGATGCGTGGCCGCTGGCGATAGAATGTGTATGTGGATCGAATTCAAACGGAAATTTTGTCATCATCTGACCGCTCCTTTCTTGTCGTAAGATTCTATATTAAAATGCTATCATAGTCCGGTAAGGGTTTCAATGAGATATTTTCACTATATTTTCGCGTTAACATTTGGTAATCTTCTATAACAAAACAAAAACCACACAGAAACAAATAAAACCAACAAATAATATGATTTAAAAATGTTGTATTTATTGAGATTATGGTTTATAATAAAAACAGCAAAACATTATGTAATGCAAATTGAGTATTTCCGGCAGACGAAACGGGTATATTTTGTGGGCCGGGTATATGGAAGGAAAGGAGAAACATGGGACTTTATACTTATAACAGTGAAAGTATTCCAAAGACGGACAGGATCGGCAGGCTGGTGGATCACTTGTTTGCAAAGATGCCGGAGATTGAATCTGCAAGGGCAGTTCTGATCACAGAGTCTTATAAGGCCACAGAGAGTGAGCCGATGATCATAAGACGTGCCAAAGCATTTGAGCATATTCTGAAATACATACCGATCATTATCCGCGACGAGGAACTTATCGTCGGCAGCACGACGATTGCACCGCGGGGATGCCAGACATATCCGGAATTCTCGTATGAATGGCTGGAGTCTGAATTCGAGACGGTGGAGACAAGAAGCGCTGATCCGTTCTACATATCGGAGAAGGCCAAGCAGGATCTCAGGGAGGTCCATAAGTACTGGAAAGGTAAGACTACAAGCGAGCTTGCGACGTCCTATATGGCGCCGGAGGCGATCCGGGCGATCGACCACAATATTTTTACACCGGGCAATTACTTTTATAATGGCGTAGGCCATGTGACCGTCCAGTATGAAAAGGTGCTGGAAGTGGGTTACGAAGGAATCATAGAAGAAGCGGAGGCAGAGCTTGCAAAATGCAGCGTGGGAGACGGGGATTATGTGAAACGTTCCCATTTTCTGGAGGCAGTGATCATCAGCTGCAAGGCGGCAATCACATATGCCCGCAGGTACGCAGAGCTTGCAGAGGAGGAGGCCGGAAAGTGCGGTGATGCACAGAGAAAGGCAGAACTCCTTCAGATCGCAGAGAACTGCCGCCGTGTTCCGGCAAAGGGAGCGTCGGGCTTCTATGAGGCATGTCAGTCCTTCTGGTTTGTGCAGCAGCTCCTTCAGATTGAATCCAGCGGTCATTCCATCTCTCCGGGGCGATTTGACCAGTATATGTATCCTTATTACAAGAAGGACCTGGACGGCGGAAAGATTACGAGAGAGTTTGCACAGGAGCTTATGGACTGTATCTGGGTGAAATTAAATGACCTGAACAAGTGCCGTGACGCGGCTTCAGCAGAAGGATTTGCGGGCTACAGCCTGTTTCAGAACCTGATTGCAGGCGGCCAGAATAAAGAGGGGATGGACGTTACCAATGACCTGTCTTTCATGTGCATCCAGGCTTCTATGCATGTCATGCTGCCGCAGCCGTCATTTTCCATCCGTGTGTGGAACGGTTCGCCTCATGAATTCCTGGTGAAAGCAGCCGAGCTTACACGCACCGGTATCGGGCTTCCGGCTTACTATAACGATGAGGTGATCATCCCGTCTCTGGTGAGCAGAGGGCTTACGCTTGCAGAGGCAAGGGAATACAACATCATCGGATGTGTAGAGCCGCAGAAGGCAGGTAAGACAGAAGGATGGCACGATGCGGCATTCTTCAATATGTGCCGTCCGCTGGAGCTGGTATTTTCCAACGGCACAGACCGGGGAGAGCAGATCAGTATCCAGACCGGCAACGTGGAAGAGATGCGCACATTTGAGGAGTTCTACGATGCCTACAAGAAGCAGATGAACTACAATATCAGCCTTCTGGTAAATGCAGACAATGCCATTGATGTGGCACATGCAGAGCGTTGTCCGCTCCCGTTCTTATCTTGTATGGTGGAGGACTGCATCCGGCGCGGCAAGTCTGTGCAGGAAGGAGGAGCCGTCTATAACTTTACCGGCCCACAGGGATTCGGCGTTGCCAATATGGCAGATTCCCTGTATGCCATTAAGAAGCTGGTATACGAAGACCGGAAGGTCTCTATGTCAGAATATAAAGAGGCACTCCTTACTAACTACGGCAAGGGCCTTGACCCTGTCACCATTTCCGACCTCACCGTCCAGATCGCAGGACAGCTGAAGGCAGCCGGGAAAGCAGTAGGGGAAGAGGAGATCGCGGCGATCTTAAAGGCAGTAAAGGCAGCGTCAGAGACGCCGGAGATTCGGGCGAACGGAGAGAAACTGCTGGGACTGATCGAGGAGGTGCCGAAGTTCGGGAATGATATTGCGGAGGTGGATGCCTTTGCAAGAGATGTGGCTTACACTTACACCAGGCCGCTTGAGTCGTTTCAGAATCCACGGGGCGGTATGTACCAGGCAGGTCTTTATCCGGTATCCGCAAATGTACCGCTCGGGGCACAGACAGGGGCTACGCCGGACGGAAGGCTGGCGCGCACACCGGTGGCAGACGGAGTTTCACCGTCCGCAGGCAAGGATGTGCACGGCCCGACGGCAGCTGCAAATTCTGTCTCAAAGCTGGATCATTACATTGCTTCCAACGGTACGCTGTTTAACCAGAAGTTTCATCCGTCAGCGCTGAGCGGCAGGAAAGGGCTTGAGAATTTTGTGGCTTTGATCCGCTCTTACTTTGATCAGAAGGGAAGCCATATGCAGTTTAACGTTGTCAGCAGAGAGACACTGCTGGACGCACAGAAGCATCCGGAACAGTACAAGCACCTGGTGGTACGTGTGGCCGGGTACAGCGCTTTATTTACGACATTGTCAAGATCCCTCCAGGACGATATCATCAACCGTACGGAGCAGGGATTTTAGCAGAAGAAAGGTAGAATATGATGGATTACATGAAAACCCGGGGCCGTATCTTCGACATACAGAGGTTTTCCATACATGACGGAACAGGGATACGGACAATTGTATTTTTAAAAGGCTGTGTGCTGCGGTGCAGATGGTGCTGTAATCCTGAGTCACAGGAATATGAGATCCAGACGATGATGGTGCAGGGAAAACCGAAGACGATCGGTGAGGATATTACCGTCGGGAAGGTGATGGAGGTGGTGGAAAAGGACCGCCCTTATTACCGGAGATCCGGCGGAGGACTTACCCTGTCGGGCGGCGAGAGTCTCTGTCAGCCGGAGTTTGCAAGAGATCTTCTGCGGGCAGCCAAAGAGCGGGGAATCAACACTGCCATGGAGAGTATGGGGTGCGCTCCTTTTGAGGTGATCGAGAGCATCCTTCCGTACCTGGATCAGTATCTGATGGACATCAAGCACACGAATCCCGGGAAGCATAAAGAGTTTACGGGGCGTTCCAATGAACTGATGCTTGAAAATGCAAAGAAAATAGCAGATTCAGGCATGACTGACCTGGTAATCCGCGTGCCTGTAATCCCGGGGTTCAACGACAGGAAGGACGAGATCACGTCCATCGCAAGATATGCGGCAGGCCTGCGCGGAGTGAAAAGGATGCACCTGCTTCCGTATCACAGGCTGGGCCAGGACAAATATGAAGGGCTGGGCAGGGAATACCTGATGAAAGATATCCTCCCCCCGTCCAATGATTACATGAGGATGCTTAAGAAGGCGGCAATTGAGGCGTCAGGGCTGGATTGCCAGATCGGAGGGTAGGGATGAACGAAGAATTATTATCCGGCAGTGGAAAGATCAGGATCATCCAGGAGCTGGTTCCGGGGAAGCAGATCACGATCGCCCATCTGATCGCCAACCCGGATGCACAGCTGTATGAGAAGCTTGGACTTAATCCCAATATGGACTATTCTAAATCCGCCATCGGCATTATCACCATCAGCCCGGCAGAGACGGCGGTGATCGCGGCGGATATTGCCGTGAAGTCGGCCGGAGTGGAGCTTGGGTTTGTGGACCGTTTCAGCGGGACGCTGATTGTGACCGGCACTATATCGGAGACGGAATCTTCTCTGAAAGCAATCCTGGATTACGTGGAAGAGAAGATGGGATTTACTGTTTGCGGCATTACAAGGACATAGCAATGAAGAAGATTGTATTAATGGGAAGAAGTGAATGTGGGAAGACTACACTGACACAGGCGCTTCGCGGAGAAAAGATTGAGTATCACAAAACGCAGTATGTCAATCATTTTGACGTTGTGATCGACACCCCCGGCGAATATGCCCAGACCAAATCACTGGGTTATGCCCTGGCATTATATTCATATGAGGCAGACCTTGTGGGGCTTTTGCTCTCTGCCACGGAACCATATTCTCTGTATCCGCCCAATATCACCCCCATGGCTAACCGTGAGGTGATCGGGATCGTGACGAAGGTAGATGTGGAGGGCGCAGACCCGGTGCGGGCGAAGCGCTGGCTTGAGCTTGCCGGGTGTAAAAAAATATTTTTTGTAAATTCCAGGGCCAATAAAGGGATTCCGGAATTGCTGGAGTATCTCCGTGAGGACGGGGACGTGATGCCCTGGGAAGAAGAGCCCAACAAAAACAACACAGAAGAAATGTCCTGATATGTGTGAAATTATTAAATCACAACAGAAACAACATCTATCAATATTGACGCATGTGGTTTTGTGTGTTAATATCGAAATAGAAACAACGAAACCAGGCAAATGAGTCTTAATTTGTCGAAAATAAGGAGGAATGAAAGATGCAAAACGAATTTGAGCTGAAAAAGTTAATGTGCGAGATCGGAAGAAGGGTATACAACAGAGGAATGGTTGCAGCCAATGACGGTAACTTTTCAGTAAAATTAAACAACAACGAGTTCTTATGCACACCGACAGGGGTAAGCAAAGGATTCATGACACCGGAATATATCTGTAAAGTAGATGCGAAAGGAAATGTACTTCAGGCAAACGGCAGCTTCCGCCCGTCTTCGGAGATTAAGATGCATATGCGCGTCTACGAGAAGAGGCCGGACGTAAATGCTGTGGTACATGCTCATCCAAGCTATGCAACATCATTTGCTATTGCAGGGATCCCGCTGACAGCACCGATCATGCCGGAGGCTGTTATTGCACTGGGCTGTGTTCCGATCGCAAAATACGGCACTCCTTCCACCATGGAGATTCCGGATGCAGTAGAAGAGTATCTGCCATATTTCGACCAGGTACTGCTTGAGAATCACGGAGCGCTGTCCTGGGGTCCGGATCTGTTAAATGCATATCATAAGATGGAGTCCATCGAGTTCTACGCGGAGCTTCTGTACAAGTCTAAAATGTTGGGCGGACCGAAGGAATTTGACAAAGAGCAGATTGCTAAATTATATGATATCAGAAGGAAAATGGGCCTTCCGGGCAAACATCCGGCAAACCTCTGCCCGAATGCAAAGAGCGGCAAGGAAAGCTGCCATAATTGTTCCGGCGGTTGCACAAGTGCACAGGGAACTCCGGATAATGAATTAGTAGCTTCTATCACAAAGAAGGTTATGGAGCAGCTGGGAATGTAATCCCTTCCCGACAGAGAGGAATGTTATGGACGAACAGATGATTTCAAAGGCTGTGGAATCGGTGATAAAACAGATGTCCGCGGGACAGGATGCGAAATCTCATACGTGCAGATGCAAAAAGCACAAAATGACATTGGCTCTGGCAAAGTCCCTGATCGGGAGAGTGGAACAAAAGGCAGCTGAGATGGGGCTTGCGGTGGTGATCGCGGTTTCAGATCAGGCAGGGAGGATTACGGCGGTACACTGCATGGACGGCGCATATATTGCCAGCTATGATATTGCAGTGAACAAGACGTACACCTCGGCAGGCCTTAAGATGTCCACGGCGAAGCTTGGAGAATTGAGCCAGCCAGGACAGCCCCTCTATGGGATCCAGTTTACCAATGAAGGAAAGATCGTGATCTTCGGCGGCGGGGAACCGCTGGAGTCAGAAGGAAATATCATAGGAGCCCTTGGCGTGAGCGGCGGAAGTGCCGAAGAAGATACATTTCTTGCAGCTTACGGCAGGGAGATATTAAAGGAGGTAATTTCGTGTCTATAAATGAACAGATGGTTCAGGATGTTGTGAAAGAAGTAATGGCAAAACTTCAGCTGGCAGCAGGCACGTCCGGGAGCAAAGGTATATTTGCCGATATGAACGATGCGATCGCAGCGGCAAAAAAGGCACAGTCCTATGTTCACAGAATGTCTATGGATCAGAGAGAGCAGATTATTTCAAATATCCGGAGAAAGACCAAAGAAAACGCAGAGATCCTGGCACGCATGGGTGTGGAAGAGACAGGGATGGGAAATGTTCCCCATAAGATCTTAAAGCACCAATTAGTTGCAGAGAAGACCCCGGGAACGGAAGATATCACTACAACGGCATGGTCCGGGGATAAAGGGCTGACGCTGATCGAGATGGGGCCGTTCGGTGTTATCGGGGCGATCACCCCGTGTACAAACCCAAGCGAGACCGTTATATGCAATACCATCGGGATGCTGGCAGGCGGCAATACGGTTGTATTTAACCCTCATCCTGCGGCGGTCAAAACGTCACAATATGCCATCAATATGCTGAATGAGGCATCCCTGGAGGCAGGCGGTCCGGAAAACATTGCATGTACAGTCATAAAGCCGACTATGGACAGCAGCAACATTATGATGAAGCATAAGGATATCCAGCTGATCGCTGCAACCGGAGGCCCGGGAGTGGTGACGGCAGTGCTCTCTTCCGGAAGAAGAGGGATCGGAGCAGGGTCAGGTAATCCTCCGGCACTTGTGGACGAGACGGCAGACATCCGGAAAGCAGCAGGAGATATTGTAAATGGGTGCACCTTTGACAATAACCTTCCGTGTATTGCAGAGAAGGAGATCGTGGCAGTGGATTCTGTCGTATCCGAACTGATGCACTATATGACCACGGAGCAGGGCTGCTACCTCGCATCCAAAGAGGAGCAGGATAAATTAGTAAATACAGTGCTGACTCCAAAGGGACTTAACCGGAAATGTGTGGGACGTGATGCCAAGACACTGCTTGGCATGATCGGAGTGACTGTGCCGGATAATATCAGATGTATCGTATTTGAGGGTGAGAAGGAACATCCTCTGATCGCCACAGAACTGATGATGCCGATACTGGGTGTTGTGCGTGCGAAGGATTTTGAGGATGCAGTTGAGAAGGCCGTATGGCTGGAGCACGGCAACCGTCATTCCGCCCATATCCACTCAAAGAATATTGACAATATCACACGTTATGCCAAGGCGATTGACACTGCGATCCTGGTGAAAAATGCGCCTTCTTACGCAGCGCTTGGATTCGGCGGCGAGGGCTTCTGTACGTTTACCATCGCGAGCAGGACAGGCGAGGGCCTTACAAGTGCAAGTACATTTACAAAAAGAAGACGTTGCGTAATGTCAGAAAGCTTATGCATTCGTTAAGTTGGAGGAGAAGACTATGGATATGAATTCAGTTAATGTGGAAGCCATTGTGAAGCAGGTGCTGGAAGGGATGCTGGAAAAATCACCGGCAGTTTCCGGGACGGCGGCGGACAGAGCAATTCCTGCCACATCAAAAGTAGCAATGCTCACGGCATTGGAGCATTATGATATTAAGGAATATCCGATTCCGGAGATCGGGGACGATGATATTCTTGTAAAGGTTGAAGGGTGCGGCGTGTGCGGAACAGACGCCCACGAATTCAAGAGAGACCCATTTTCACTGATCCCGGTTGTTCTCGGCCATGAGGGAACCGGAGAGATCGTAAAGATGGGCAAAAATGTAAAGAAAGACAGCGCAGGCAAGGACTTAAAGCTTGGAGACAAGGTTGTTACCTGTATGATCTTCAAGGATAATCCGGACATTACCATGTATGACCTGAACAAGCAGAATGTAGGCGGAGCCGATGTTTACGGCCTGCTTCCGGATGACGACATCCACCTGAACGGCTGGTTTGCAGACTATATTGTAATCCGCGGCGGTTCCACAGTGTTTAATGTCAGTGACCTGGATCTGGATTCCAGGATCCTGATCGAACCATGTGCAGTATTGATTCACGCAGTGGAGCGTGCGAAGACTACAGGGATTTTAAGATTCAACAGCAGAGTCGTTGTACAGGGCTGCGGCCCTATCGGGCTGATCTGTATCGCAATCCTGCGTACGATGGGGATTGAGAATATCGTAGCTGTGGACGGAGAGCAGAAGAGGCTGGATTTTGCGAAGGAAATGGGCGCTACCAAATCCGTAAACTTTAAAGATCACAAAGGTATTGAGGCTCTTGCAGGGGCAGTGGAGAACTGCTTTGACGGGCACCTGGCAGATTTTGCGTTCCAGTGTACCGGATCTCCGGTGGCACACGCGAACATCTACAAATTTATACGCAACGGCGGCGGACTCTGTGAGCTTGGATTCTTTATCAACGGCGGGGATGCGACTATCAATCCGCACTTTGATATCTGCTCTAAGGAGATCACTACCGTTGGTTCCTGGGTATACACTCTGAGAGATTACGCTACGACCTTTGATTTCTTAAAGAGGGCAAAGGGAATCGGCCTGCCGATGAGCAAGCTCATTACTCACAGATTCCCGCTGGATCAGATCAACGAGGCCCATGTGACAAATCTGAAGATGGAAGGTCTGAAGATTGCAATCATCAACCAATAGTAAATAGGAGAGATACATATGGGAGAGGCAGTTGGAATCGTAGAACTATTTGGTCTGGTCGCAGCTTTTGCAGCGGCAGATGCCGGGTGTAAGGCGGCGGATGTCCGGTTGGAGGCATTTGACAAAAACAAGCCGGCAAATGCAGATGCACTGCCTGTGCCGCTGATCGTGGCAGTGAAATTCAGAGGAAGCGTTGCAGCCGTGGAAGCGGCGGTAGAGGCGGCAGTGGCAAAGGCAAACGAGATCACGGGGGTAATTACGACATATGTAATTCCAAGGCCCGAAAAAGACACTGAAAAAATGTTAAAGATCAGTGGTATGGATAAAACGAGATAATATCTTATAATATCAAATTCAAAAAATAAAAAAATCAGGAGGAATTTAAAATGGCACAGCAGGCATTAGGAATGGTTGAAACAAGAGGACTTACAGCAGCGATTGAGGCAGCAGATGCAATGACAAAGTCAGCAGAGGTAACATTGGTAGGGACAGAGAAGATCGGTTCCGGACTTGTAACGGTTATGGTACGCGGGGACGTAGGAGCTGTTAAGGCAGCTGTAGAGGCTGGTTCTGAGAGTGCAGGAAGACTCGGCGAACTGGTAGCTACTCATGTGATCCCAAGACCGCACAACGATGTAGAGAAGATCCTGCCAACAATCTAGTCAGAAGTTGATACTGACAAATGAAACGAAGAGTGAGGAGTCGGTTTCATGGGAAAAGCATATGGATTTATTGAAATCCCCAGTACATCGGCGGCAATTACTGCAATCGACATTATGCTTAAGACAGCAGATGTAGAATTTGTGACATGGGAAAAAAAGCTGGGCGGCAGACTTGTAACGATCGTAATACAAGGAAGCGTGTCAGCCGTGACGGAGGCCGTTGAGGCGGCATCCGCGAAGTCGATCAAGGAGATCGTGGCCAGGGCTGTTATTGCGAATCCCCATGAGGAAATCGTAAAGATGGTTCAGTTAAGCGCCAGCCGATTGTAAAGTAGGAGGCAGGAGAGATGGCGGAAGAAAAGAAGACTGCAGCAAAGCCTGCAACAAAAGCAGCAAAAACGACAGCCAAGGCTGCAGCAGCCAAGGCTCCCGGTAAAACGGTACAAAGAGTAAATCAACAACAACAGCCAAAGGAGGAAAAAAGGATGGCACAGCAGGAAGCATTAGGAATGGTTGAAACAAGAGGTCTGGTAGCAGCGATCGAGGCTGCAGACACCATGCTGAAAGCAGCAAACGTAACATTGGTAGGAACAGAGAAGATCGGTTCCGGCCTTGTAAGTGTTATGGTACGCGGAGATGTAGGAGCAGTGAAATCAGCAGTTGAGTCCGGAGCTGAAAGTGCAGGAAGACTTGGCGAGCTGGTAGCTACCCATGTAATCCCAAGACCGCACGATGATGTGGAAAAAATTCTTCCGATATTGAAATAGTCAGTACGTGACGGTAAAAGCGGCGGGGTGCGGAGAATGATCCGGCCCCTTCCGCAGAAAAAGGGTGGGATTTTATATGGAAAATCAGAATGTAGAATTAATTACCAGGATGGTATTAGAAGCACTTGAAAAACAGGAGAAGTCCGGCAATGGATTTCTGGTGCCCATCGGAGTGTCTGCAAGGCATATCCATCTGACCCAGGAACATGTAGAAGCCCTGTTCGGCGAAGGCTATCAGCTTACTAAAAAGAAAGAGCTGATGGGCGGACAGTTTGCTTCCAATGAACAGGTGACGATCGTCGGGTTAAAATTAAGGGCAATCGAGAATGTCAGAATTCTGGGGCCTGTGAGAAGCAAATCCCAGGTGGAGATTTCTGCCACAGATGCGATCAGGCTCGGCGTGAAGGCGCCTATCAGGGAATCCGGCAATACAAAGGGTTCCGCACCGGTTGCGATCGTAGGGCCCAAAGGCGTGATCTATCTGGAAGAAGGCTGTATCATTGCAAAGAGGCATATCCATATGGCTCCGAAGGATGCGGCGGCGGCAGGCGTTGCAGACGGCCAGACAGTATCTGTAAAGGCCGATAACGAGAGAGGTACTGTATTTAACCATGTCCAGATCCGGGTAGACGATAGTTTTACCCTGGAAATGCATATTGATACAGACGAGGCCAACGCGGCAAAGATAGCGACCGGGCAGACAGTGACTATTATAAAATAGCCGGGCCGGTACGGCAGATGGTTCCATGTTTGCTGTATCAGATTATCGCAGGACAAATTGGAGGTAAATTATGCTCGCAGGTAAAGTTGTAGGAAGCATTGTTTCCACAAGAAAGCACGACAAATTAGTCGGGAATAAATTTATGATCGTAGAGGTCGTAGAGCATATGAAAGAAGGGGCCGGGCAATTGGTGGCGATTGATAATATCGGCGCGGGAATCGGAGACTATGTTCTTGTAGCCCAGGGAAGTGCCGCCAGAAAAGGGTGCGTAATGTCAGATGCACCTGTGGACGCGGCAATTATTGGTATTATTGATGATGGAACAGGACTGGAGTAGTGAACATTTATGGAAATGAAAGAATTAAGCAGCATCTTACAGCAGAGCGGGATCGTCGGTGCAGGCGGCGCAGGCTTCCCTACTTATGCGAAGCTGGACGAGCGTGCGGAGACGATTATCTTAAACTGTGCAGAATGTGAACCACTACTGAGATTACATAGACAATTGTTGGAAAAGTACGCACGGGAGATCGTGGAGACTTTTTATATGATCGGCCGGACGGTGGGGGCGAAAGATATCGTCATCGGCATCAAGAAGGCCTACAAAAAGACGATTGAAGCGCTTAACGCCTGTATCGGAGATTATGAAGGTGTAAGATTAGGCCTGTTGGACGAAGTATATCCTGCAGGCGACGAAGTAGTGCTGATCTATGAGGTGACAGGGAAAGTTGTAAGGCCCGGAGGGCTTCCCATCGAGAGCGGGGTGGCCGTATTCAATGTAGAGACGGTCTATAATGTATACCGGGCGGTAAAAGCACAGACCCCGGTTGTGGACAAATTAGTGTCTGTCGTTGCTGAGGTAAAGCATCCGGTTACGGTGAGAGTGCCTATCGGGTGTACGCTGGAGGAGGTTGTTTCGATGGCGGGGGGATCCACTGTCAGAAATCCCGTATATTTCGTAGGCGGGCCGATGATGGGGAATATCGGTATCGGGTCACAGCCGGTGACGAAGACGACCAATGCAATCCTTGTACTTCCGGAAGATCATCTGATCATCCAGAAGAAGAACCGTAAGGCATCTATTGATCTGAAGCGCGCGGCTGCATCCTGCTGCCAGTGTACGATGTGTACCGATCTGTGTCCTCGGAACCGTCTGGGGCATCCTATTGAGCCCCACAAGTTTATGAGGGCGGCAACATGTAAGGATATGCAGGAGACAGAGGTATTTCTCAATACGATGTTCTGTTCCTCCTGCGGTCTGTGTGAGATGTATTCCTGCATGCAGAGTCTTTCGCCAAGATCTCTGATGGCAGATTATAAGGCAGGCCTGCGTGCAAACGGCATCCGTCCTCCTCAGGGAGTGGAGCCGAAGCCGGTAGGGCCGGAGCGGGAATACCGGAAGGTCCCGATGGAACGTTTAATGGCTAGGCTTGATCTGACACAGTATGACAAGGAAGCGCCATTGCAGGATGAAAAGGCAGATGTAAAACGGGTCCGGATCCTTCTCGGACAGCATATCGGAGCTCCGGCATCGCCGATCGTAAAGCCGCAGGATATGGTAGAAGCAGGACAGATGATCGCAGAGCCCGGCAAAGGGCTCAGCGTCGGGATCCACGCATCGATCACCGGCAGGATCACAGAAGTATCTGACAAATGTATTGTAATAGAGAAATAGAAAGGACGTACACTGAAAGATGAGTAAAGCAATTGGAATGGTAGAATATAAAACTGTCTCCGCAGGCGTAGTGGCGGCAGATGCTATGGTAAAAACTTCCGACGTCAAGATCATTGAAGCGCAGACCGTATGTCCCGGAAAATACATTGTGATCATAACGGGAGATTTAAGTGCAGTAGATGCTGCTGTTAAAAATGCGAAAGTGCAGCATGGTACGCAGCTGATCGGAAGTTTTGTACTGGGGAATCCCCACGAAGCTATTTTCCCGGCAATCTATGGTGCGACGAAGATTGAAGAGGTGGCGGCGCTTGGAATTATCGAGACCTATGATGCAGCTTCCATTATCGTTGCGGCAGATGAGGCGGCTAAAACAGCAATCGTTGACTTGATTGAGCTTCGTCTTGCAAGAGGAATGTGCGGAAAATCATATCTGTTTCTGACAGGAGAGGTGGCGGCGGTAGAAGCAGCCATCGAGCGTGCGAGGGATGCAGCTGCGGCAGAAGGAATGTATCTGGATTCATCTGTGATTGCAAGTCCCGATGAACAGATCCGCAGAGCTATTCTGTAGAATAGGGGCAGACGGAGTCTGCCTCGTTGTCTGTAGGAGTAAATGGAGGTAGAGTATGCTTGCAATTGAAAGACGAAATGCAATACTTGAGAAGTTACAGGCCGAAAAAAGAGTTGTTGTCAGTGAACTCAGCCAGATTTATGACGTATCAGAAGAAACAATCAGAAGAGATTTAGAGAAGCTGGAGAATGACGGCTTTGCCATAAAAAGCTATGGCGGAGCCGTCATAAATGAAAATGCAAACCTGGATTTTCCGTTCAATATCCGGAAAAACTGGAATATCATCGAGAAACAGAAGATTGCGGAGATCATCGGCGGTATGATACAGGACGGAGAAAAGATCATACTGGATGCCAGTTCTACTGCAGTAGCTATTGTGAAGCAGCTGAAGGGGAAAAAGGGTCTTACTTTGATCACTAATTCTGTTGAGATCGTTATCGAGACGGTGGATATGCTGTCGGACTGGCGGATACTGTCTACCGGCGGAGTTCTGAAGGAAGGCTGCCTGGCAATGATGGGGCCTCAGGCAGAGAGGATGATAAAATCATATCATGTGGATAAGGCTGTTATTTCTGCAAAAACAGTGTGGAAAGACGACGGCTTTTTTGATTCTGACGAACTGCATGCAGCAATAAAGCATACCATGCTTAAGGCGGCAAAAGAGAGGATTCTGGCAGTGGACAGTTCCAAATTCGGAAAAATGGCATTTGCCAAGATCGGAGATTTTTCAGATATTACGACGGTGGTCACTGATCAAAGCCCCCCGGAAGATTGGTGTGCATTTTTTGAAGAAAAAGGAATTCACTGTATCTACCCTCAGTGAACAAAGGGATACACGCCTCAAGTGCACTAAGGGTACCCTCAGTAGAGAAAGGAAACCGGCATATGAAGAAGTTTGAGATCAGGACAAAAATATATTTTGGAGATCAGGCGCTTGAGCGTCTGACAGAGATTCCTTACAGAAGGGTATTGATCATTACAGATCCGTTTGTGGTGCAGAGCGGAATGATTGATATGATTACAGGGCCGCTGAGAGAAGGAGGGACAGAGTATGACATTTTCCATGATGTTGTACCCGATCCGCCCATCAGCAAGATCAGTGAAGGTGTAAAGAAAATGCTCAGCTATCGCCCGGATGCCATTGTGGCAGTGGGAGGGGGCTCTGCCATTGATTCTTCCAAGTCTATCCGTGAGTTCGCCCTGAAGGTGGAGCCTTACGGGGAAGTAGGGCTGATTGCGATTCCTACCACCAGCGGGACCGGCTCTGAGGTTACCTCATTTGCAGTGGTTTCAGATCGGGAGGCAGAGCGGAAATATCCCCTTGTATCCCCTTCCCTGACGCCGGAGGAGACTATCCTCGATGCAGAGCTTGTGAGGAGCGTTCCGCCTGCCATTACGGCAGATACGGGAATGGATGTGCTGACTCACGCTATCGAAGCATGCGTCAGTACAGAGAGGAATGACTTTGCCACGGCGCTGGCGGAAAAATCCATTGAGATCTGCGGTGTATTCCTTCTGCGGGCGTATCTGGACGGAAACGATACCCATGCAAGACAGAAAATGCATGCGGCGTCCTGTCTGGCGGGACTTGCATTTAACTCCGCATCTTTGGGGCTCAATCACGGAATGGCGCATCAGCTGGGAGCCATGTTCCACATTCCCCACGGGCGCGCCAATGCCATGCTGATGCCTCATATTATTGAATTTAACAGTGATATCAATAAACACAGCAAGAGCCGGTCGGAATATCTGCCTGCGGTAAAGAAGTATTCTACCATCGCGCAGATCCTGGGGCTCAGCAGCTATAATAAGATTATGACGGTCCGCTCCCTTGTAAACTGGGTGCAGTTTATGCTGAAAGAGATGGATATCCCTCTTTCTGTTTCCCAGATGGGAACCATCACAGAGGAGGAGTATATGAGTAAACTGGATGTGATGGCAGACGCCGCGCTGGCGGACGGCTGCACGGCGACTAATCCCAGGGCCGCGACGAAGGCGGATGTGATACAGATCTATAAGAACCTGTGGTAGAGTATGCGACTGTTGGCTGCGGGGGTGTTGGTTTGAGCATGGGGTTATCCTTAACATATAATTCAGCAGAAGCTGTAAATGCAAATAGATAGTTGTTTGCATTTACAGCTTTTTTCTTGACAGCGCCAAAGTAGTAATATAAGATAAAGACAGGAATAAAACCGAAACGTTTCGGTTTAGAAATCAGGAGGAAGAAAATATGCCATTGGTTACATCGGAAAAAATGCTTTTGGATGCCCAGAAGGGCGGATACGCAGTAGGTGCGTTTAATGTGGAGAATATGGAAACGGTAAAAGCTGTGATACGTGCGGCAGAGGAGCTTCATGCTCCGGTTATGCTTCAGACCACACCGTCCACCGTCAAGTATGGAACACTTGAGACCTACCGTGCAATCGTCGAGGCGGAGGCCGAGAGGTCCGAAGCTTTGGTATGTCTTCATCTGGATCACGGGAACAGCTATGAGATTGCTGTGGATGCTATGGACGCGGGATATACTTCTGTAATGATCGACGGATCCAAGGAAGATTTTGAGGGAAACATTGAGGTGACAAAAAGAGTGGTGGAAAAAGCGAAAGCCCTTGGGATTCCGGTGGAGGCGGAACTCGGGAAAGTGGGCGGAAAGGAAGACGACCTGGAGGCTGACGCAGACACCAATACAGATCCGAAGGAGGCAAAGGAGTTTGTGGAGCGCACGGGAATATCGTCTCTTGCGATTGCCATCGGGACTGCACATGGGTTCTATGTGGGAACACCGGTACTTGACAAGGAGAGAGTGTCTGAGATCCGAAAGCTGGTGTCTGTGCCGCTGGTGCTTCACGGTGCGTCAGGGCTTACCGATGAAGATGTGAAGGAATGCGTGAGAAGGGGGATCTGTAAAGTGAACTTCGCAACGGAGCTGAGGGCTGCATATACAGACGCAGTGAAAAAGCTCCTTCAGGAGAAGCCGGAGACCTATGATCCGAAGAAGTTAGGAACTGTAGGCATGGAAGCTGTGACAGAGCTGGTGAAAGGCCGCATGAAAGTCTGCGGATGTGACGGTAAGGCAGGAATGTAACGGATTTTTTGCCGGAAGAATCAATATAGAAAAGGCAGGTGGACAGACCGTGGCAGCAACGATTAAGGATATAGCCAGGAAGACGGGGCTCGGGCTTGCAACTATTTCTTCTTACCTGAACGGCGGAAATGTGCGGGAAAAAAACAGAATAAAGATTGAGGATGCTATTGAGGAGCTTCAGTTTGAAGTCAATGAGGTTGCGCGCGGTTTAAAGACAAATAAAACGAAGACTATAGGGATCATTATCCCGGAGTTAAATAACATTTTCTGCGCGGAGATCATTACCGAAGTGGAGGATGTATTGAGAAGCCATGGATATGCCGCCATGATCTGTGACTGCCGAACAGATTTGAAAAGAGAGGAGGAAGCCGTTGAATTTCTGGACAGGAAAAGGGTAGACGGGCTGATCCTCATGCCGTCAGGGAATTCCGGCGTGCATCTTCATAAGTTTATTAAAAAAGGCAAGCCAGTGGTGCTGATCGACCGGAGATTCCGGGATATTGCATGTGACTGTGTGCTGGCAGATAATTTCGGCGCTGTCAGGGATGCCGTGCAGAGACTGATGGACGCGGGGCATACACAGATCGGCATGATCGCTGGTCCGAAAGGGGTGTTTACGGCAGACGAACGCCGCCGGGGATATGAAGAAGCAGTGAAAGAGGCTGGGGTCGCTTTACAGGAACGGCTGCTCATCCATGGGGACTATACTATTACAGGCGGCGCCGGATGCATGCGGGAGCTGGTGGACAAAAACCCTGATCTGACCGCGGTGGTGGTATCAAATTATGAGATGACCATGGGGGCTATTATTGAAGCCCGTGAGATGGAACTGCAGATTCCGGAGCGCCTTTCCTTTATCGGGTTTGACAACCTGGAATTTGCCAGGGCGTGCGCTCCGCAGCTGAGTATCGTCACACAGCCTACCAGGGAGATGGGGCGTGAAGCGGCGGGATTAATGGTTCAGAAGCTGAACGGGGAAATCCCTCCGGAGGTAATCAGGAGCAGAAAATTGCAGACAGGTTTTGTGGAAGGCAGGACCATAAAGAAGAGGTAGAGATGAAACCATATTTATTAGGAATTGATATAGGGACGAGCGCCTGTAAAATAGCTGTTTTTGACAGAGAAGGGCATGTAAAGGCATCCTCGTCCGGTAATTACAGGGTATATTATCCCAGGGAGGGATGGGCAGAACAAGATCCACGGGAATGGTGGGAGGCTGTCTGCCTGGCAGTTCGCGAGGCCCTGCATACAGGGGGGATCCGTCCGGAAGAGATTGCAGGCATCGGCATTGACGGGCAGAGCTGGTCTGCGATTCCGGTGGATCAGGAGGGGCATGTGCTTTACAATACTCCAATCTGGATGGACACAAGGGCAGCGGATATCTGCAGAGAACGAAAGGAGGAAATAGGGGCGGACGCCATCTTTGCACTGTCCGGAAACTCCCTGCAGCCGTCCTACACGACGGCCAAGATCCTCTGGTACCGGCGGAATCTGCCGGAGGTATATAAAAGGATCCATAAAATTCTGCAGTCAAACAGCTACATAGCATATTGCCTGACCGGGGAGATGACGCAGGATATGTCCCAGGGATACGGACTTCACTGTTTTGATATGCATACAGGAATGTGGGATGAAGAAATGTGTGAACAGCTGGGGATTCCGGCTTCTATGCTCCCGGAAATCTATCCCTGCCATCAGGTGATCGGAACGGTTACGAAAAAAGCGGCGGAGGAATGTGGGCTTATAGAAGGCATCCCTGTTGCAGCAGGCGGTCTGGACGCGGCATGCGGTACACTCGGTGCGGGCGTGATCCATCCGGGGGAATGCCAGGAGCAGGGAGGACAGGCGGGAGGCATGAGCATCTGTACGGATGTGTACAGAGCCGATGAACGTCTGATTCTGGGTTATCATGTGGTTCCGGGACGCTGGCTTCTGCAAGGGGGGACTACTGGCGGCGGTGGTGTTATGAGATGGCTGGAGAAAGAGTTTGCTGATTATGAGAGAGAAATAGGCAGACAGGAGGGAAAGAGTTCTCTGGAGCTGTTGAATGAGGCGGCGGCGAAGGTGGCGGCCGGAAGTGACGGCGTACTGTTTCTGCCGTATATGGCGGGAGAGCGTTCACCCATCTGGAACCCGGGAGCCAAGGGAGTGTACTACGGGCTTGATTTCAGTAAAACCAAGGGACATTTTATAAGAGCTGCAATGGAGGGCGTAGCATTTTCCCTGCGGCACAATCTTGAGGCGGCGAGAGAAGCAGGCGCAGATGCACAGGTTCTAAGGGCCATAGGCGGGTCGGCCAATTCTCTTCTGTGGACGCAGATTAAATCCGATGTAACCGGGAAACCGGTGGTCGTGCCGTCGTCGGATACGGCCACCACGCTGGGCGCGGCTATCCTTGCAGGAGTTGGGGTAGGAATGTACCGGGACTTTGAGGAGGCAGTGAGCCTGACGGTAAAAGACAAGCGTTTCCACGAGCCGCAGGAGGAACACCGGGCGATCTACGAGGAGGCCTACCATAAGTATTTGAAATTGTATGACAGTCTGGAAGATATGATGAAATAACTTCTCGGAATCTCAATGAATGTGATTCTAACTGAAAATTGACAACTGAAT